>CAJOPB010000219.1 GCA_905236305.1 uncultured Oscillospiraceae bacterium
CATGTCCGGCGACGCGGACAGCGGAACCTCCTCCTTCACCATGACGGGCGGCAGCCTGACCAGCACCAGCGGCCATGTGTTCCATGTAACCAATACCAATGCGGTCATCAATCTGTCGCAGGTGAACATCTATAACACGAACGAGGAAAACATCCTGCTGTCTGTCTGCGACGACGGCTGGAGCGGTGCGGAAAACATCGCCACCGTCAATGCCAGTGAGCAGACCCTGAACGGAACGATTTTGGTGGGCGACAACTCCACGCTGAATCTGAATCTGGCGGACACCACAGTCTATACCGGGCAGATCGGCGGAGCGATCACCAACGCAAAGGGCGGGACCGTTTCCGCCGAAACCGGGACTGTGCTCGTCACACTGGACGAGAGCAGCGCCTGGTTCCTGACCGGTGACAGCTATATCACATCCTTCACCGGAAACGCTGCCAATGTCATCAACAACGGTTATACGCTCTATGTCAGCGGTACGGCCCTGGAAGGGACCACCGATCAGGTGGAGGGCTGGAAGGATGTCCCCTCCGCCTGGGCAAAGGAGACGGTCAATCAGGCCATCGCCGCGGGGATAGTCCCGGGAACGCTGCAGACAGGATATCAAAGCACAATCAGCCGCGGAAATGTGGTACAGATGTTTGTCAATCTGATCGAGCTGGCCTCCGGAAAGAGCATCGAGGACTTTCTGGCAGACAAGGGCGTCACAGTCAACCCCAACGCATTCACAGACACCAGCGACCCCGCGGTGCTGGCGGCGAACGCGCTCGGAATTATTCAGGGCGTCGGACACGGGTGCTTTGATCCGAACAGCAATCTGACCCGGGCGCAGATTGCCGCGATCCTGAACCGTGCCGCCGGCGTGCTGGGAGTCGATACCTCCGGCTACAGCCACAGCTTTTCTGACGTGGCCGGCCATTGGGTGGACAGCGAGCTGGGCTGGGCTGTTGCGATGAACGTCATCGAGGGCCGAGGGAACGGACTCTTTGACCCGGACGCGGCAGTTACCACCCAGGAAGCCATTGCCATTACTTATCGGGCGCTGAACGCGCTGGGGTAAGGAACTGCGGGACACGGAACGCTGCCTCCGCAGCGTACAATCAGTATTGCATTTTTCCTTATTATGTGATACAGTGGACCATGGCAAAGGCAGTAGAACAATCGCTCCTGTTTTTGTTTACGGCTTCGGCTTACGGCTTCGGGATCCACCCCCGGAGCCGTTTCTTACAAAGAGGTCAATGCTCCCGGCAGTTGCACCGAACTGGCGGGAGCCATTTTTCTATCTGAGGCTATTTTCTGATTAAATTCTTGAACCGGAAACGCCGCGTAGCACGCGGCGTTTTCCGCGCAAAACGCGCTGAAAGCCTGTCGCATACAAGCTTCTGCGCGCCTTCGGCACAAGAACCGCTTTTCAAGCGTTTTGATGAAGACCAGTATGACAATTTGCCCCGAAATTATCAGATTATCAGGAGATTGTTCAAATTGCGGAAGGTTGCAGACAGCTTTTCCGGGCCGGGCAGAGTGCCGGTCACATTGTCGCAGAGCCAGTCCATGCGCATGAGTGCTTCCGGGGAAAAATCCCCTGTTCCGTCATTGCGCACCCGTCCTTCCTGATCCAGAATCCGTGTGCAGTAGGGATGGATGGCACGGTGGATCAGTCCGTCACGCAGCTGCTCACCCAGCCAGCGAACACCCTCGGGCAGGATGGACTCAAAGCGCACGTCGATCACACCGGAGTCTATGCCCCACCAATAGTTCACTGCCTTTCCGGTGGCGTCGGGGTCCCAGTTTCCGGAAAGAATACTCAGAATCAGCTGCTCATAGAGCTTTCCCCAGTCCCAAACCAGGCGAAGCAGCGGAGTGGGAGAATTGTTTTCGAGCATCCAGACGCCGTCGTGGTAATCCGTGCCGTCAAGCAGGCCGGAAACCGTCTCCACGCCTTTTTCCAGCAGACGCTCCATCGGATCGCCCGGCAGGCAAAGCCAGTCCAGCAAAACACTGGCCGCGGGGTTGGTGCTGCGCAGTCCCAGGGCAAAGGCATTGATCTCTGCCGGTACGCCCACGAAGGGGCAGGTGGCGAGATAGCCTACATTCCCGCGCTTCGTCATGGCCCCCGTCACGGCGCCGGCGATAAACTGAGCCTCAAAGATCCGCGCAAAATAAGAGTGGACGCCGGTATAAGGTTGGGACAAAGCGCAGCACAGCAGTTTGACGCCGTTGTGCCGGGTAGCCGCCCGGCGGCACTCCTCCAGCATCTCTGTAGAGGTGGCAAAAATCAGCTCCGCTCCCGCGCCGATCAGCCGTTCTATTGCCCCATAGTAGTCCCCATCGGAGGCACATTCGGTCTGCACCGCAACACGTTCGCCCAACTGTTGCTGCACATACGCCCGCCCTGCGTCGTGGGCACGGCTCCATTCGCTCTGCTCCGGACTGTCTTTGAACAAAAATGCCGCGTTTATGTGCTCCCGATGCCCCAGCCCCAGCAGCCTCGCCAGGCCACCCCGCTCACGCTCCGGCTCCGGTACCATCTTTACTTCGATAGGGTCGGGATTGCCCAAAAGAGACAGGTCGCCCCATAGAGCGGCCAGCTTCTGCTCCAATACCGACTGCGGCATCTCATGGAGTACCTCAATGGGGTACATCTGCAGGCAGAACAGCAATGCCTCTGCCGGAGTCAGGCCGCTGCGCTCCCGGTTTACCTGCGAAAAGGCCGCGCGGAATTTCGTATATGTAGCGGAAAAGCTCCGCCGCTCCTCCTGTGTCCAGACATGCTCCGGACTGAAACCCAGCGCCGTCTGCAGCCGCTCATAGGCGCCCAGGTGCAGAAACCGCAGGCCGTAGAGACCGGACAGCTCGTAAAAGCGCATAAATTCAAAGTAGATCTGCCGGTTGACGTCCTCTGTGTAGCGGGGAATCACCCTCGTAACCCGGCCAGGGATAACGGGGGAATGAAAATAGCGCAGAACGCTGACCCGCTTGTTGCCCTCCTCTACATAAAATTGGCCCAGATACTCATAACACTTGATGGGATCACGAATCCCCTCGCGCTGCTGCTGGCAGACGCAGAGATCCATCCATTTGGTGCAAAATTCGGTATTTACCCCCATCAGAGGCATAAAATTTCCGGCCAGAGAGGGACTTCGTCCCATGGTTTTGGTGCCGGTGATCAGCTCCGTGGGTATGGACATCAGCCCCAGATCCATGTAGCCCATTGCCGGCTCCAGATTCAGAATATAGTCCAGTGCCGGGAGGTAAGGATATTCCCCACGGCTGACGGCACTGCGGTAAAACTTCTGCCCCTCCCCCAAGGCAATTTGATACGCCTGTAATTCGGCGGACTTCATCTGCATACTCATGGCCCCTTCTAAAAATACGATACCCGATACTGTTTTCCCATAAAACATGATGTTTTATGGAAGACTCGTAAGAGGCATTGCACGGTGCGCTGCGCTTGAATTATATCATACAATCTCCGCCGCCGCAACCCAAGCCAGACGCCTGGCCAGGATAGGTTACCGTTCAGACGCCGGGGGCGTCTGAACTGCAAAACTCAAGGAAAAAACCGATTGACGCAGAAGGAAAAGGATGATACAATATAGGATACCCGTTTGTAATTTAAATCAGGCAATTACAATTATAGATCTTATTGGGAGGAAACGGAATGGAAAGCTATACCCGAGACCAGATGGCCCAGCTTATCATCGGCAAATTGCAGCGCAATTTCGGCCGCACCGTAGAGCAGGCCCATCCGATCCACATGTTCAAGGCCTGCGCCCTGGTGATTCGGGACATCATGAATGCCAACTCGGTAACCACGGGCCAGATGGTACGGGCGGAGCACCGGCGCCAGGTGCATTATCTGTCCATGGAATTCCTGATGGGCCGTTCCCTGGAAAAGAATGCCTATAACCTGGGCGTGCTGGAGCCGCTGGAGCAGGCTGTGGACTTTCTCGGCTTTAAGCTGGCGGATCTGTTTGAGACAGAGCCGGATGCCGGCCTGGGCAACGGAGGCTTGGGCCGTCTTGCCGCCTGTTATCTGGACTCCATGACCACGCTGGAGATTCCGGCCACCGGCTATTCCATCTGCTATGAGCTGGGCATCTTCAAGCAGAAGATCGTAGACGGACAGCAGGTGGAGCTGGCGGACAACTGGATGGAGATGGGCGACGCCTGGCTCATCACCAAGGAGGACGAGGCCGTAGAGGTCCGTTTCGGCGGCCGCGTTGAGGACCGCTGGGACGACGAAGGCCACAACCACCCCGAGCTGCGGGACTATACCAGCGTGCTTGCCATTCCCCGGGATATGATCATCGCCGGATATAAGACCGACCACACCAACACGCTGCGCCTGTGGGACGCCAAGAGCCCCACGCCGGTGGATATGAGCTATTACTCCTCCGGCGACTATCTCAAGGCTGTGGAGCGCCAGGCCATGGCGGAGGTTATCGCAAAGGTGCTCTATCCTGCGGACAACCACTATGAGGGCAAATCTCTGCGCCTGCGGCAGCAGTATTTCTTTGTCTCCGCCACGGCGCAGTCCATCGTGCGCAAGCACCGTCAGGAATACGGCACACTGGACAACTTCCACGAGAAGCATGTCCTGCAGATCAACGACACCCACCCGGCTCTGGTGATCCCGGAGCTGATGCGTATCCTGCTGGACGAGGATGGATACGACTGGGATGACGCCTGGAACATCGTAACCCACTCCGTGGCCTACACCAACCACACCGTCCTCAGCGAGGCGCTGGAACGCTGGCCGCAGCAGCTGTTTGAGTCCCTGCTGCCCCGCATCTGGGCCATTCTGCAGGAGATTGCGCGCCGCTATCAGCTGGAGCTGGAAGCTGCCTTCCCCGGCGACGGCGGCAGAGTGTACCGTATGGCCATCATCTGGGACGAGGAGGTCCGCATGGCCAACCTCTGCATCTGCGCCTGCTATGCGGTCAACGGTGTCAGCGCCCTCCATACGGAGATCCTGCGGCACGACGTGTTTGCAGACGCCTGCCGCCGGGAGCCGGCAAAGTTCAAGAATGTCACCAACGGCATAGACCACCGCCGCTGGCTCAGCCAGATCAACCCCGGTCTGGATGCCCTCATCCGAGACTGCACAGGCAGCGATGACTATCTGCTGCAGCCGGACAAGCTGCGGGAGCTGGAGAAATACAAGGATGACGCCGGTGTGCTCCAGCGTCTGGCTGACATTAAGCGCGCCAACAAGATGAAATTCGCCGACTATGTCAAGCAGGAGACCGGCATCATTCTCAACACCGACGCCATCTTTGATGTACAGGCCAAGCGCCTGCATGAATATAAGCGCCAGTTGCTCAATGTACTGAACATTATCGGCATTTATCTGCACATGAAGGAGGACCCCAACTTCTCCTTCCACCCCAAGACCTATCTCTTTGGTGCAAAGGCCGCCCCCGGCTATTATGTTGCCAAGCGCATCATTCACCTCATCAATTCCGTTGCCGACACCGTAAACAACGACCCCGTCTGCCGCGACCGGCTGCAGGTGGTGTTCCTTGAGAACTACCGTGTCTCCCTGGCAGAAAAGCTGATGCCCGCCAGTGAGATCAGCGAGCAGATCTCCACCGCCGGCAAGGAGGCCAGCGGCACCGGCAACATGAAGTTTATGATGAACGGCGCCCTGACCATCGGTACCCTGGACGGCGCCAATGTAGAGATGCATGAGCAGGTCGGTGACGACAATATCTTCCTCTTTGGTCTCACGTCGGACGAGGTCAGTGCGCTGTGGAGCAAGGGCTATCATGCCTATGACTATTTCATGAACAATCCGGACCTGCGCTGGATCATCAAGCAGCTCAACGACGGCTTCCGGGATGGCCAAACTTATGAGGACCTGTCCCGCCGCCTGATCTCCGGCGACGGCGGCGCGGCAGACGAGTATCTGCTCTTTGCCGACTACGAGAGCTATAAGGCCGCACAACATCTTTCCGGCGAGACCTATAAGGATGCGAAGAAGTGGAACCGGATGAGCCTGATCAACATCGCCCGCTCCGGCCTGTTTGCCGCCGACCGCTCCATCCGCGACTATGCGGAGACCATTTGGAACGTCCCCCATCGGTAAAAAAATATCGGACTGCTTCGCTGCGGTCCACAAAACAGGGTTCCTCGTCCATTCGACGGGGAACCCTGGGTTTTCTCATACGAAAAAGGGAAAGGAGCGAACGGTATGCGCAATTATTCTGAGGACCCCAACCGGCTTTATCACATTCAGGTTGCGCCGGGGGAGATCGGCCGCTATGTGATTCTCCCCGGGGATCCCAAGCGCTGCGAGAAAATCGCGCAGCATTTTGAGCAGCCACGGCTGGTGGCGGACCACAGGGAGTATATCACCTACACCGGCACCCTGGAGGGCGTGCCCGTGAGCGTTTGCAGCACAGGCATCGGCGGCCCCTCCGCTGCCATCGCCCTGGAGGAGCTGGTACGCTGCGGCGGGGATACGTTTGTGCGGGTGGGGACCTGTGGAGGCATTCAGACGGAGGTCTGCAGCGGAAATCTGGTCATCGCAACCGGCGCCGTGCGTATGGAGGGCACCAGCCGGGAGTATGCCCCGCTGGAATATCCCGCTGTACCGGATCTCACCGTTACAAATGCACTGGTTCATGCCGCACGGCGGCTGAATCTGCGGTATCACACCGGCGTTGTCCAATGCAAGGACTCCTTCTACGGCCAGCATGCTCCCGGTGTCATGCCCGTGAGCTGGGAGCTGGAGCACAAGTGGGAGGCATGGAAGCGTCTGGGCGTCTTGGCCTCGGAGATGGAGAGTGCCGCGCTGTTTGTAGTTGGTGCCCACCTGCGGGTGCGCCTGGGCAGCGTATTTCTGGTGGTAGCCAACCAGGAGCGGGAGGCTGCAGGACTGAAAAATCCCGTTGTCCGGGACACTGAGGCCGCCATCACCACCGCAGTGGAAGCGTTGCGGGACCTGATTCACAGCGACCGGGAAAAAGCGGAATAACCCCCTCTCCCCGCAGGCCGGGTTCCCGGCCTACTCCGCTTCAATAGAGAGAATCTCCCGCCCCCTGATGATCAGAGGGCGGGAGAACTTTTCAGCTTTGCTTTTCGGTGACGCGCCCGAGGCGCATCAGGGTTGCTTTCATAATCTATCGAGGCAGCAATCAGTCTACCATGCTCTTGAGGTCAGGGCTGACGGTCAGGGTAGCCTCAGTGGCGGCCTGAATCTGCTCCACGGTGAACTCGGGGTTGTACTCGGTCAGCACAAGGCCCTTGTCAGTGACCTCGATCACGGCCATCTCGGTAATGATCTTGGTGATGCAGTGCACGGCAGTGTAGGGCAGCTTGCACTTCTTGAGGATCTTCGGGCTCGCTTCGCCGGTCTTCTTGTTGGTGGCGCAATGCTCCATGGCAACGATGACGTTCTTGGCGCCGACCAGCAGGTCCATGGCGCCGCCCATGCCGGGCAGCATCTTGCCGGGGATCTTC
>CAJOPB010000220.1 GCA_905236305.1 uncultured Oscillospiraceae bacterium
CGGCCTGTGGCTGCCGCTGGAACAGGTGCGCTCCGACTGCGGCGTGAGCCGGGACGGCTCCAACGCCCGGAACGTGCTGCGGGCGGCACGGAGCTATGGCCTCACGGCCCAGGGCTACCGCTTTGAGCCGCAGGCCCTGCGGGAGCAGGGGACCTTCCCCTGCATCATCCACTGGAATTTCAACCACTTCGTGGTGCTGGACGGCTTCAAGGGAGAAAAGGCGTACTTAAACGATCCCGCCCGGGGCGCTTACAGCGTGACGATGGAGGAGTTTGACAAGTCGTTCACGGGCATCTGCCTGATGTTCGAGCCGGGGGAGCATTTTCAGCCCGGCGGCGAGCGCGCCAGCGTCATGGAGTTTGCGAAAAAGCGGATGCGGGGCATGGGCGCCGCCGTGGCCTTTGTGGTGCTGACGCTGACCATCGGTTCGTTGATGGGAATTATCAATTCCGGCTTCTCCCGCGTATTTCTGGATCAGCTTCTGACAGGGCAGAATCCCGCGTGGCTCTTTCCCTTCACACTGGGAATGCTGGGCATGGCGCTGCTACAGATCGTCGTGGCCTGGATGAGCGCGATTTCCTCCCTTCGCATCAACGGAAAGATTGCCGTGGTGGGCAATACCGAGTATATGTGGAAGATACTGCGCCTGCCGCTGGAATTTTACTCCCAGCGCATGGCCGGCGACATCCAGCAGCGCATGGCGACCAATGCGGGCATTGCCGCGACGATGGTGAACACCCTCGCACCGCTGATGCTGAATACGGTCATGATGGTCTTCTACCTCGTCGTTATGCTGCGCTACAGCGTCCCGCTGACCATGGTGGGCCTGGCGAGTATCATTATCAATTTCCTCGTCTCCCGCGTGGTGTCGAAAAAGCGGGTCAACCTCACCCGTATCATGATGCGTGACGCCGGAAAGCTGGCCAGTGCGACGGTCTCAGGGATTGAGATGATCGAAACGCTGAAAGCCTCCGGGGCGGAAAACGGCTATTTTGAGAAGTGGTCGGGCTATCAGGCCAGCGTTAACACCCAGAACGTCAGGTTTGCGAAGCTGAACCAGTACCTCGGCCTCGTCCCCGCTGCGGTGTCGCAGCTTGCAAACGCCGCTGTGCTGGTGCTGGGCGTCTGGCTGGCGATGCAGAATCGGTTCACTGTGGGTATGATTTTGGCGTTTCAAGGGTTTCTCAGCGGCTTTACCGCACCCGCACAGACGCTTATCGAAGCGGGACAGACCCTGCAGGAGATGCGCACCGATATGGAGCGCGTCGAGGATGTTATGGAGTATCCCGTGGATGTTCCCGGCAAAGCGGAGGCCGATGCGGATGCAGAGTATGGAAAGCTCAGCGGAAACGTGGTGATGCATGGCGTCACCTTCGGATATTCCCGGCTGGCCCCGCCGCTGATTGAGAATTTTGAGCTGAATCTGCCCCAGGGCAGCCGTGTGGCCTTCGTCGGCTCCTCCGGCTGCGGCAAATCCACGCTGGCAAACCTGATCTCCGGGCTGTACCAGCCGTGGAGCGGTGAAATTCTGTTCGATGGCAAGCCGATTTCGGAGATCGACCGGAGCGTGTTTACCGGCTCCGTGGCGGTGGTGGACCAGGAGATCATCCTGTTCGAGGACACCATCGCCAACAACATCAAAATGTGGGACGACTCCATCGAGGACTTCGAGATGATTATGGCGGCCCGCGACGCGCACCTGCACGAGGACATCATGCAGCGCGACGGAGGCTACCAATACAAGCTGACCGAGGGCGGCAAGGACTTCTCCGGCGGACAGCGGCAGCGGCTTGAAATTGCCCGCGTATTGGCGCAGGACCCGACGATTATCATTCTGGACGAGGCCACCAGCGCCCTTGACGCAAAGACAGAGTATGAGGTGGTCAAGTCCATCCGCGACCGGGGCATCACCTGCATCGTGATCGCCCACCGGCTGAGCACCATCCGTGACTGTGATGAGATTGTGGTCATGGACCGCGGCAAGGTGGTAGAACGCGGCACCCACGACGAACTGATGAAGCGCGGCGGTATGTATACCCAGCTCGTCACCAGCGAATAAGGAAGGAGATGGGGCGAAAATGGGTTGGTTTGATGAACAGATACGCGAACGGAAGCTCCACGACGACGTGGCCTTTGAGGACTCCTTCCTGAAGATCGCAGGCGCGGTCATGGGCAAGCGCCTCGCCCTGAACGCGGAGGACGCGACGCGGGGCGTCAAGGATGCGCTTGGCGATATTTTGAAGTATTACCGTATCAAAATGGTGGAGCTGCCCCCGGAGCTGAAGGATCTGGAGGAGCAGATTGACTACCTGCTGCGCCCCCACGGTCTTATGCGGCGCAGTGTCCGCCTGGAAAAGGGCTGGCGCCGCGACGCCTACGGCGCGATGCTCGCCCGGCGAAAGGATACCGGAGCATTGACAAGCCTGATTCCCGGAAAGGCCGGCGGCTATACCTACTTCGACGAAGCGCAGGGCGAGCGTGTGAAAATCACTGCTGAAAACGAGGATCGCATCGAGCCGGACGCCATCGCGTTTTATGTGCCGTTCCCGCTGAAAAAGCTGACGGTCGGAGAGCTGGCGAAGTACATCGTCGGGTTATTGGAGCCGTCCGACCTCGCGCCGTTAGCGCTTTTGACGCTGGCAATCACCCTCGTCGGGCTGCTGACGCCGAAGATCAACCAATGGCTGTTCTCCGACGTGATCGGGTCAGGGAATATCCGCTTGCTGCTGGCGGCGGCAGTGTTCCTCGTCTGCACGATGCTCTCCGGCCTCCTGATCACTGCGGCGAAGGCACTGGTCGGCGCGCGTATCAATGCAAAAATGCAGATTTCCGTCGAGGCAGCGACGATGATGCGAATTCTTTCGCTGCCGGCGAGCTTTTTTAAGAACTACGCCTCCGGCGATCTGGCGAGCCGTTCGCAGCAGATCAATTCTCTGTGCGGAATGCTTGTCAATACGGTGCTGACCACAGGGCTTACCAGCATTTTTTCACTGATTTACATTGGACAAATCTTCACCTTCGCGCCCGCCCTGGTCGCGCCGTCCTTAATCGTGCTGATCATAACGATCCTGCTCTCCCTGATCTCCGCGCTGTGGCAGATGCGGATTGTCCGGCAGCGCATGGTTTTGGCGAGCAAGGAAAGCGGCATGTGCTACGCGCTGATTTCAGGTATTCGCAAGATCAAGCTGGCCGGTGCGGAGAAGCGCGCGTTTGCCCGCTGGGGCAACCTTTATTCGGAGCTCGCCGAGATTTCCTATAACCCGCCGACGTTTCTCAAGCTGGGCAATGTGTTTACGACGGCGGTGGGACTGCTCGGAACCATCATCCTGTATTATACGGCTGTGCAAAACCGCGTGCCCGTGGCAGACTACATGGCCTTCAACGCCTCCTTCGGGCTGGTTTCCGGCGCGTTCTACGCGCTGGCCGGTATTGCGCTGACAGCCGCGGAGATCAAGCCCGTGCTGGAGCTGTGCCGTCCGATCATGGAGACCGTGCCGGAGGTATCCGAGGGCAAAAAGATTGTGACACGGCTGAGCGGCAGCATTGAACTGAACAATGTGACCTTCCGCTATCGGGAGGATATGCCCGCCGTGCTGGACAACATTTCACTGAAAATCCGTCCCGGCCAGTACGTAGCCATCGTGGGCAAAACTGGCTGCGGGAAGTCTACTCTGACACGCATCATTCTCGGCTTTGAATCCCCCGAAAAAGGCGCGGTCTATTTCGATGGAAAAGACCTCACAACATTGGAGGTCAGCTCCCTCCGCCGAAAAATCGGCACGGTGATGCAGAATGGAAGACTGATGCAGGGGGACATTTATTCCAACATCGTCGTATCCGCACCGTGGCTGACACTGGACGATGCATGGGAGGCGGCGGAGCTGGCGGGCATAGCGGACGACATCCGCGCCATGCCGATGGGGATGTTTACGATGGTCTCCGAGGGCCTGGGCGGCATCTCCGGCGGACAGCGCCAGCGGCTGATGATTGCCCGTGCCGTCGCGCCGAAGCCGAAGATTCTCATCTTTGACGAGGCCACCAGCGCGCTGGACAACCTGACGCAGAGAAGGGTCTCGGACGCGCTGGACAAGCTCAAGTGCACCCGCATTGTGGTTGCGCACCGTCTGAGCACCATCCGTCAGTGTGACCGGATTCTGGTGCTGGACGGCGGCCGCATTATCGAGGATGGCAGCTATGAGGGGCTGATCGCGCAGAACGGTTTCTTTGCGGAGCTCGTCGCGCGCCAGCGGCTCGATGATGAGGTGGAATTTAAGAAAACCGTATTTTAATGTTAATGCGGTTTGTTGGCAGTCCCATATGTTCGAATAACTTGCTCCGCGGCCTCCCGCTTTGTTATTTTCTGCTCCATGGCTTTGACCGCAAGATAGCGGTGGGCGTCCGGCTCTGTCATTTGCAGGCGCTCAATGAGCAGCCATTTGGCGCGGTTGATCAGACGAATCTCCTCAATTTTTTCTTCTACCGTGACCTGCTTTGACTTCATCTGGCGCAGGCGTTCCCGCATGGCGCACAGAACGCGGAGATTCTGCGAAACCATTTGCGTATTTGTCGGCTTGGAAAGGGTGACGACCCCATAGGGAAGCACCTTATAATAAATATCCTCGTAGTTCTCATGCTTCACCAGCAGAAGGACCCCCGCTTCGCCGGCGGCACATGCATCCATGGATAGCCGTATCCCGGAGCCGTCCGGCAGCGGGGAGTTGATGATGATCAGGTCGTAGGACTCCTCCGTCAACCTTCGCCGGGCCTCATTCACACTTCTCACTGCAGAGATTGGCCAATAATCCGTTACAGGGAGCAGAGATGTGATGACCTCGTTCATCTTTTCCGAAGACGAAACCAGAAGAACGCTGTAAGAATTATTCTGAAATACCATCTTGCTATTATGCTTTCCGCCCGCAATAAACGTCGATCACAGCGGCGGGAAGCTTTTCCCTGATAAATTCACTGCTTTCCGCAAGACGAATCGCTTCCGCCAGTGAAGCGGGCAGCTTCCGATAGCCTTCCAGAAGCGAAGCCTCCGCAAGAAAGGTGTTGAAGTCGGCGGAGGGCGGAAGCGGAAGACGGCGCTGAATCCCGTCCAGACAGGCGTAGATCAGCAGCGCATAGGCCAGATACGGATTCGCCATGGAGTCCGGGGAACGAAGCTCCACGCGGCGAAACTCTCCGGTGGCGGCAGGGACGCGGATGAGCTGAGAGCGGTTTTGCTCAGACCATGTGACATATGCGGGGGCCTTGTCCCGTCCGAGGCGCTCATAGGAGTTTTCACAGGGATTCAGGAACACCGTCATCTCTGCGGCTCTCTCCATCAGTCCGGGAATCAGCGCGGTGGGCGGAAGCTCGCCGCCGTCCTTTTTTGCGGAGATGTTGATATGCATTCCGCTTCCGTCGTGCTCCGGTAGGGGGCGCGGGGAGAAATCGGCGAGCAGCCCGCTTTGTGCCGCGATGGTCTTCACGACGCTCCGCAGGAGGATCGCGTGGTCCGCCGCGGTCAGGGGCTCGGAATAACGGAAGTCGATCTCATTTTGGCCCGGCCCGCTCTCGTGGTGGGAGCTTTCCGGCCGGATACCCATCTGCTCCAGTGTCAGGCAGATTTCCCGGCGAACGTTCTCCCCCTTGTCCTCCGGGGCAACGTCCATATAACCGGCCCGGTCATAGGGCTCTTTCGTGGGGTTCCCTCTTTCGTCAAGCTTGAACAGATAAAACTCCATCTCGGACCCGAAGGAAAATGCGTAACCGAGCCTCTCGGCATATTCCGCTGCGTCCCTGAGAATACGGCGGGAATCGGCCGCATAGGGCGTTCCGTCCGGATGCGTAATATCACAGAACATGTGGGCCACCCGGCCGGTATGGGGACGCCAGGGCAGCTCCGTCAGCGTGGAGGGTTCCGGGTGAAGCAGGAGATCGGAGCGGACCTCGCCGTCAAAGCCGGGGATTGCAGAGGCGTCGAAAGCGACCCCGTGGGTGAACGCCCGCGGCAGCTCGTCCGCCATTACGGCGACATTGCGCGCTCGCCCGTGTATGTCGCAAAAAGCCATTCGGATGAATTTTACATCCTCCTCCTCGACATACTGCATGACTTCCTCCTGCGTATATTTCATACCGCATCAGCTCCTTCCAAAATGTGCGCTGCATGACTTCATCTATTATAACATAGTTTTTTCAAAATTTCAGGACTGACAAATTTTTTCTTGCGGTGTAATATATACGATATTTGAAAGTGAACGGCGTCCCGAGTTTGCCACATGCCAACGGCCAAAGCCATTGCGCGCCAAGGGTTTTAGGGGAATTCTGGCATAATTTTTATGTACCTACATCAAAAGACCCTAGCGGAAGCTTTCAGAGCACGGAGATCGCCAGCAGTGAACAATTTCCGTGGAATAGATAACCCAAAGCAACGTAAAACAGGGTCAAGGTCTTCA
>CAJOPB010000221.1 GCA_905236305.1 uncultured Oscillospiraceae bacterium
CCCGCCGGGGCGGCGGCGGCACGGACCTGGCGTCGCTGCGGACGCTGGCGGCGCTGGCCGGCACCGGAAGGATAATCTCCCCCGGCGGGTACTACTATTAATTTTCTCCCTGGCGGGAGGGGAGGTCTTCTATATTTTGTTGGGCGCAATGGCCTTTGCCGGGTCGTTTCTGTTCACTCCCGTCGGAGACCGGAGGGCGGGGGCCTTCAGGCCGTGAGATGGCGCAGGAGGTCTGTGTAGATTTCCCACAGACTCTGCCGGGGAATGGCCTCGGGGGCGATCAGGGGGAGCGTGCACAGCCGGTCTTCGCCGGACCAGGCTGTCAGGCTGCCCAGCACCTGGCCGGCCTCCACGGGGGCGCTGACGGTGGAGGGCAGCGCCGCCTCCCAGCGCACGGCGCCGGCCTTTTGCCGCGGCGCCAGGACCCCCGCGTTCTCCGCCAGCACCGGCTGCACGCTGTCCGTCCGGCCCATGCGCACTGCCACGGGCGGGATCGCGGCCTGTCCCTCCGGGGACAAAAGCGTATAGCTGGCAAAGCCGTAGTTCAGCAGCGCCCGGGCGCTGTCAAAACGCTCGGAGCTGCTGGGGGCGTGGAGCACCACCGCAATATACTCCACCCCGTCCCGCTCCGCCGACGCCGCGAGACAGTACATCGCCCGGGAGGTAAAGCCGGTCTTGAGCCCCGTGGCCCCGGGATAATAGTAGATCAGCTTGTTGGTGTTGCTCAGCGTAAAGGCCCCGTCCCGGATGGTGTCCATCCAGATGCCCGTATACTGCCGTATGAGCGCATGGCCCAGCAGCTCCCGGCTCATCACCGCAATGTCCCGGGCGCAGGAATAGTGCTCGTCGCTGTCGCTCAGGCCGCTGCAGCAGAGGAAGTGGGTGTTCTCCATCCCCAGCTCCGCCGCCCGGCGGTTCATCCGCTCCACAAAGGCCGCCTCCGACCCTGCCAGATGCTCGGCCAGCGCCACGCAGCAGTCGTTGGCGGAGACCACGGCCACGCATTTGAGCATCTCCCCCACGGTCATCTGCTCCCCCTCCTCCAGCCAGATCTGGCTGCCGCCCATGCCGGCGGCGGCAGCGGATGCGGTCACCGGCTCATCCAGCGAGGTCTGGCCCGCGTCCACTGCCTCGGCAACCAAAAGCATGGTCATCACCTTGGTGACCGAGGCCGGAGGGAGATGCTCCAGGGGGTTTTTCTCATAGAGCAGCTGCCCCGTGCTCCGCTCCATCAATACCGCCGAGGGCGCCGCAACGTCCAGCGCCCCCGCACCCAAATCCTCCGCCCGCACCGGGACAAACGCAAATGTCAGCAGACACAGCACCCCCAACGCCAAAACCGCGGAACGTCTCATGGACATACCTCCCCTTTTTTTGCGTGCTCCGAAGCCGCCGCGGCAGCGAATTTTTGGGAATAATCGCCGCAAGCAGGCCGCTGCATTTTGAACACGCCCTTTTTGCTATAGCCTATGCCGCGCGGACAGGGGATATGCCGGAGCCGCAGGAATCGCCGCGGCGCGAAGGGGGCCTTCTGCATCGGGGAACCGGGGCCTTTGGCAGGGAAAAGCAAAATAAGCATTGCCTCCACCGGTTTTTTATTGTAAAATAGCCGGAGTGCGAAAAAGAGAGAGGGGTCGGTCCTAATGCAAAACCGTATTGGCTTTGACAATGAAAAATACCTGAAAATGCAGTCGGAAAACATCCGGCAGCGTATCGCGCAGTTTGGCGGCAAGCTGTATCTGGAGTTTGGCGGCAAGCTCTTTGACGATTACCACGCCGCGCGGGTGCTGCCGGGGTTTCAGCCCGACAGCAAGGTGAAGATGCTGCTGGAGATGAAGGAGGAGGCCGAGGTACTGCTGGTCATCTCCGCCGACGACATCGAACGCAGCAAGCGCCGCGGTGACCTGGGCATCACCTATGACGAGGACGCCCTGCGCCTGATCGACGCCTTTCGGGAGATCGGGCTGTATGTCAGCAGCGTGGTTATCACCCACTATCAGGGTCAGAACGCGGCGGAGCTGTTTCAAAAGCGGCTGGAAACTCTGGGTATCCGCACCTGCCGCCACTACATCATCCCCAACTATCCCGCCGACATCCCCCTGATCGTCTCCGATGCCGGTTATGGCAAAAACGACTACGTGGAGACCTCCCGCAGCCTCATCGTGGTCACTGCCCCCGGCCCCGGCAGCGGCAAAATGGCCGTCTGCCTCAGCCAGCTCTATCACGAGCACAAGCGGGGCGTCAGCGCCGGGTATGCCAAATTTGAGACCTTTCCCATCTGGAACCTGCCGTTGAAGCACCCGGTCAACCTGGCCTATGAGGCCGCCACCGCCGACCTCAACGATGTGAACATGATCGACCCCTATCATCTGGAGGCCTACCACGTCACCGCAGTGAACTACAACCGGGACGTGGAGGTCTTCCCCGTCCTCAACGCCATTCTGGAGCGCATCCGCGGCGCCGGCAACACCCCCTATCACAGCCCCACGGACATGGGCGTCAACCTGGTGGGCGACTGCATCATCGACGACGAGGTCTGCTGCGCCGCCAGCCGGCAGGAGATCATCCGCCGCTGGTATGCCGCGGCCTGCGCCCTGCGCCAGGGCCTGGGCACCCAGGAGGAAATGCGCAAGATCGAGACCATCATGCGCAGCGCCGGCATCACCACCGACGAGCGCCCCACCGTCGCCGCGGCCCTGAAGCGGGCCGAGGAGACCGGCGAGCCGGCCATGGCCATCCAGCTGTGCGACGGCAGAATCATCACCGGCAAGACCTCCTCCTTGCTGGGCGCGGCCTCCGCCTGCCTGCTCAACGCCCTCAAGGCTCTGGGCGACATCTCCCGCCGCACCCGGCTCATCTCCCCCAACATCATCGAGCCCATTCAGCACCTGAAGGTGGAGCACCTGGGCGGCCACAACCCGCGCCTCCACACCGACGAGACCCTGGAGGCCCTCAGCATCTGCGCCGTCACCAACCCCATGGCCGAGGTTGCCATGGAGCAGCTCAGCGCCCTCCGCGGCGCCGAGGCCCACGCCTCCGTCATCCTCTCCCGGGTGGACGAGAGCCTGTTTCACAAGCTGGGCGTCAACGTCACCTGCGAGCCCAGGTATCAGGTCACAAAGCTCTATCACAAATCCTAGATTGTTCTTCGCGCGCCCGCAAAAGGGCTCCCGGCAGCCAGTCCGGCCCTGCCCCGCAGCGGGAACAGATAAAACACACACACACATAAGGCACAAAATTTCCCACTCCCCGCAGAGGGAGTGGGAAATTGTTTTGTTATGCGCGCGGGGAGAGAAGGCTACTCCTCTGCCTCCGGCTTTTTGCCCCTGATCTCCCGGAGCCGGGCGGAGGCTGTTGCAATCAGAATCACGCCCAGCAGCAGCGCGAAGCAGGGGGTCAGCACGTCCTCCGCCCGATAGGCCAGGATGTTCAGCCCCGGCAGGGGCGGAAAATACAGCACCGGAATGGTGTCCCCCACGGGGGTGGTGTTTCCAAAGAGGGAGCCGGTGCCGGCGTGGAGCGTCCCGGCGTCGTCCCGGTAGGTGTAGGCCACGGTGGTGGTCATGCCCAGCACCTCCACCTGCTCCACGTTGCCCGCCGCGTCCAGCCGGGTGTTGGTGCGGGCGTCGGTCTCCCTGCCGCCGAAGTGCAGCAGCAGCAGCACCAGTCCGAAGCCCAGCAGCACGGCGCCCAGCACCAGCAAAATGCCGCAGCTCAGCCACGAGAGGGGCCGCGGCGGGCGGTAAGGCCGCACCTCCCGCTCCTTCTTCTCCTTTTCCGGCTCATGGTCCTGCAAGCGGTATTCTGTTCCCCGGTCAAATAATCCCATAGCTCTGTCCCGTCCGATGGATTTCCGGCGGCCCCCGTCCGCCCGGCGGCGGCCAGAGATCACGCGGATATGGTTTTTTGTCCTTTACAATAAAAATCCCCACCCCACTAAGGGGCGGGGATACCTTTTTTGTTCCCGGGCTTCGGGTCAGGCGCAGCTTATACAGGCAGCGCGCCGATGCCGGTGAGGCCGACCACCAGGAAGCCGATGATGATGATAATACCGGAGACGATCAGGTCGATGATGCAGTAGCCCATGATGTCGCGGGCGCTGAGCTTGGCAACACCCAGGGCGGGCAGTGCCCAGAAGGGCTGGGCCATGTTGGTCCAGGCGTCGCCCCAGGCGACGGCCATGGCGGAGATCTCCGGGGTCACGCCCAGGCGCAGGCCGGCGGGCATGATGATGGGTCCCTGTACGGCCCACTGGCTGCCGCCGGATGGCACGAAGAAGTTGACGATACCGGCACTGATGAAGGCCCAGATGGGGAAGGAGACGGTGGTGGAGATGCTCACCAGCGCGTTGGAGATCACGCCGGCGAGGGTCAGGCCGGTGGAGGCGCTGACACCCACCATCATGCCCTGGATACCGGCATAGAAGGGGAACTGCAAAATGACGCCTGCGGCGCCCTTGGCGCCCTCACCGATGGCCTGGACATAGCGGATGGGCGTGACGTGGAAGGCCAGACCCAGCAGCAGGAAGATCAGGTTGACGGTGTTCAGGTCGAGGGATTTATGCTTCACAAAGAACTGGTAGCAGAGGTAGATAACGCCAATGGCCACCATGATATAAGTAAGGATGGGGCTGTTCTCCATCGCCTGCGCGGGGGTGCGCTTGCCCTTCTGGGGCGGGACATAGGTGTCCTCCTCGGCCAGGAGCTTGGGGTCTACGACAAAGACCTTGTCCTTCTCGGGGTGCATTTTCGCGTTGACCAGGCTCATGATCACGAGGATGGCCAGGCAGACGATGATGTTCCAGGGAGCCAGAACGGTGCGGGAGATGTCGATGATACCCTCCACATCGCCGTTGGTGGTGCCGTAGGAGGTCATGAACTCAAGGGCGTCGCCAACCTTGGCCTTGTAGGACGCTGCGCCGGCGGCCAGGTCCAGGGGGATGGAGGCGGACAGGCCCGCGTGCCACACCACGAAGCCGGAGTAGGCCGAGGCGATCAGCAGACGGTAGTCCGTGTCGTTGCGGCGGCGGGCAACCTCTTTGGCGAGAATGGCGCCGACGATCAGGCCGAAGCCCCAGTTCAGCCAGCAGCAGACCGTGGAGATGGCCGTGACCATCACAATGGCGCTGGTGGGCGTCTTGGGAATTGCGGCCAGCCGGATAATGCCGCGCTTGATGGCCGGGGCTGTGGCGAAGGCGTTGCCCAGCACCGCGACCAGTGCCATCTGCATGGAGAAGGCCAGCAGGCCCCACACGCCGTTGCCCCAGTGCTGGATCATGGCCATCGGGCCCTGCCCGGTCAGGGGCATTGCCAGAATGAAGACCACGATCGTCAGGATAATGCAGAAGATGAAAGCGTCCGGGAGCAGCCGCTCCACCAGCTTGACGCTTCCCGCGGTCAATTTCTTAAACATGCTTTGAAACCTCTTTCCTTTTCAATAGTGACCGTTTTGACCGGCGCCTATTATATGCCGGTTTTTTCACAAAGTCAATATAAAAATGAACATTCTGTGAATATTGCGCCGCGCCTCCTGTAATCCTCATCAACCAGCAGTCCATCAATGCATGTCAGCTCCAGCTCCTCATCTGTAAAGCTGTACGCAGAGGCAACCAGTTAGGAGAGCTTCGCATTCGTTTTCCACGCGCCGTGATTCTCCCCCAGAATCATCGTCAGAGTTATTCCTGCCTCAAGCCCGAAAGATTCCGACAAGGGCGCGTCACCCTTCAGCTTGATAAAGCCTGCGTTCCTGTCCTTTTGATAAGCCAACGCTCTGATGAATTCATCCAGGGAAGGCTGCCCGGAATACTCGAAGCAGTTATGATCATATTTATCCGGCAAAGCCTTATCCTCCCATTTTTTCAGATGCTCAGAAAACGGAGTACAGGCCGAAAAGAGCTTTGCCATTTTTTACAAAAAATAAAGAACGGCAATTCTGTCAAAATTGCCGTTCTTATATGTGAAGCGTTTCCAATTTTGAGCCGGCTCACAATAGAAAATCAAAGCCCGTCAAAGCGGGATTTCTATCAGTCCAACAAAGCCTTTAGTATTCCTTTGACTTTCATGAGAACTTCTACTGACGC
>CAJOPB010000222.1 GCA_905236305.1 uncultured Oscillospiraceae bacterium
CGCAAATGCCGTCTCATACAATCTTCAACGCGCCTGGCGGCGCTATAAAAAGCAGATTTCTGCTTTTTATTGAAGATTAGTATGATACTATTTTCAACAAAATAGCTGCACTCCGCTCCGCGGTGCGGAGCGGTTATGCGTACAGGCTCTAAAATATGAGATGCCCGGCCCTCCGGAGAGGGTTGGGCATCTCACAGCGTTTTTCGTTCAGGGTGTGACTTTGTCACATCCTTCTTTTCGGATTACCGGCCAAACTGGCAGTCGTTGTTGCCGGAATCGGTGATCCACATTTCAAGCATATTGATGGGGTCGTTGAAGTCGGCGTACCAGCCCTCGCGCGCAAAGTCGAAATTGCCCTGCTTGCGCTCCTGGAGGAACACGGCCCAATCCTGCTGCTGGATGGTCAGCTCGATGCCCAGCACCGCCAGATCCTGCTGAATGGACTCGGCAACGGCGACATGTCCGGTATTCTGGTTGGTCAGGTATTCCAGCTGGATGGGTGTCTCAGCGGAGAGCATTCCGTTGTCGTCAAACTGATAGCCGGCTGCCTTCAGGAGTGTGCGGGCACGCTCCACGGTTCCGTCATAGTCGTCGACGATCTCGAAGGGATCATAGTAGCCCTGCGTCTCAATGTTGTCCTTGAACAGCCCTCCGTTGCCATCGGCCATGTTGATGGGGATGAAGGCATTGGCAGGGATCTCGCCGCACTGGCTGATGTTGGAGGTGATGTAATCGCGGTCAATCAGGATGGTGAAAGCCTCTCTCATGCAGGCGGCCTGCTCCGGGGTCTTGTCGTCAAAGATGCTGCTCTTGGAGTTGAAGGCCACATAATAGGTGCCCAGCACGGTGTTGACGTGGAATTCGGGATTGTTCAGCAGGGTGGCGATCTCATCGTTGGGGACGGTACGGGCGAAGTCGATGTCGCCGGCGTTGTAGGCGGCGTAGATGGCGGTGTCGTCAGCGGAGAGCATCATCTCCAGCTTGTCGATATTCACCTTGTCCGCGTCGTACCAGTAGGGGTTCTTCTCATAGGTCATACCGGTGTCATGATTCCAGGCGGTGCAAACATATGCGCCATTGGACACGAAGCCGGCCTCCTGGCACCAGCCGCCGGGAGTGGTCTTCCAGTCGGCAAAGGCTTCAACCTCGCTCTGCTTCACGGGGAAGAAGGTCGGGAAGGCCATCAGATCCTCCATGTAAGCGCAGGGGGCATCCAGCTCAAAAACAAAGGTCCGCGCGTCGGGCGCAGAGACGGCCAGGTCGTCGGGATAGCCCTTAATGCCGGCAAACATGTAGCCGTAGTCCGCAGCGGTCTCCGTTGCGGCGGCACGCTTCCAGGAATAGACAAAGTCGTCGGCAGTCAGGTCGCTGCCGTCGGACCACTTCAGGCCCTCCTTGAGGGTGACGGTGTAGATGAGTCCGTCATCGGAGGTAGTATAGCCCTCGGCGCAGGCGGGCTCAGTCTTTCCGGAGGCATTATAGCTGTAAAGGCCGGAGAAGGAGTTGGCTGCCAGGCAGGCGCCGTCCACGGAGGAGTTCAGCGCGGGGTCCAGGAAGTCCGGCTCGCTGGCCAGGTTCATGCGCAGGGTGTCGGAGCCGTTGTCCATGCTGGCATACATGAAGAAAATCGTGCCGAAGGGGTTGGTATAGACATCCTTCACATAATCCTTGTAAAGCTGCTTATCCGTGTAGTAGTAGAGGGGGATGACGCAGTTGGTAGCCATCAGGATGTCCTCGGCGTCATGCATCAGCTCCGCGCGTCTGGCAAAGTCGGTTTCGGACTTGATCTGCGCGATCAGGTCGTCATACGTGCCCCACTGGGTGCGGGGGTCCAGAAAATTCGGGCTGACCAGGTCGGCGGCGTTGGGCGCTTCTTCTGCGCTGCCGGTGTCGGCAGGGGCGCTGCCGCCAGAGGGTGTGGTGGAGCTGCTGCTGCCGCCGGATGCGGCGGTGCTGTTGTTCGCGGCGTTGTTGGTGCTGCCGGATCCGCCGCCGCATGCGGCCAGAGCCAGAACCATCACCAGCGCCAACGCCAGTGCCAGGAACTTTTTCATTTTCTTTCCTCCAAAATGAATTGTTTTTATAATAGACGGCAGTAGCTGTCGTTTATTATCGGCAGAATCACCGGTTCCAGCAGGCCACCTGATGGCCGTTGCCCCGGTCCGAGAGGCTGGGGCATTCCCGCCCGCACTGCTCGGTGGCGTAGCGGCAGCGGGTGCGGAAGGCGCAGCCGGTGGGCATTTTCAGCGGGGAGGGCACATCGCCCTCCAGCAGGATGCGCTGGCGGCTCCGGGCGATCTTCGGGTCCGGGATGGGCACAGCGGAGAGCAGAGACTCCGTATAGGGATGGATGGGGTGCTCGTTCAGCTCATCCGCCTCGGCAATCTCCACCACCTTGCCCAGATACATCACCGCAATGCGCCGGGAGATGTGGTGCACCACCAGCAGGTCGTGGGCAATGAACAGATAGGCGACACCCAGCTTTTCCTGCAGCTCCTCAAACATGTTGATAACCTGGGCCTGGATGGACACGTCCAGCGCGCTTACAGGCTCGTCGCAGACGATGAACTGGGGATTTACCGCCAGAGCCCGGGCAATGCCAATGCGCTGGCGCTGGCCGCCGGAGAACTCGTGGGCATAGCGGCGCGCGTGCTCGGAATTGAGGCCCACAAATTCCATCAGCTCCAGAATCCGCTCCCGGCGCTCCTTGCGGTTTGCGCAGAGGTGATGGACGTCCAGGGGCTCTCCGATGATGTCCTCCACGGTCATGCGGGGGTCCAGGGAGGAATAGGGGTCCTGAAACACCATCTGCATCTTCTTGCGCATGTGGGTGATATTGTGCCTGCCCACGGGCTCGCCGTCAAAGATGATCTCACCGGCAGTGGGCTCATAGAGGTACAGAAGGGTGCGTCCGACGGTGGTCTTGCCGCAGCCGGATTCCCCCACCAGGCCGAGGGTTTCTCCCTTGCCCACGGTGAAGCTCACGTCGTCCACAGCCTTCAGGGGAATGGTCTTTCCGAAGCCGGCCTTCACCGGGAAATACTGCTTGAGGTTCTTTACCTCCAGAAGGGTCTCGCTCATACCGCCGCGCCCCCTTTCTCCATGGCTTCCCGGACGTTCATCCAGCAGGAGGCCTTGTGATCTTCGTTTATCACCAGCTCCTCCGGGGGACGGGTCAGACAGATTTTCATGGCCGCGTCACAGCGGGCGCAGAAGGCACAGCCCCTGGGGAGGTTCAGCATATTGATGGGGGTGCCGGAGATGGGCACCAGCCGCGTCTTCATATTGTTGACATTCGGGATGCTGCGCAGCAGTCCCTTTGTATACTCGTGACAGGGATGATAAAAGATTTCGTTTGCGGTGCCCCGCTCGCAGATGCGCCCGCCGTACATGACGACAATGTTGTCGCAGAGGTCGGCTATGACGCCCAGATCGTGGGTCACCAGAATAACCGCCATGCCCATCTTCTTCTGCAGATCCTGAATCAGCTCCAGAATCTGCGCCTGAATGGTCACGTCGAGGGCCGTGGTAGGTTCGTCGGCGATCAGCAGGTCCGGCTCGCAGGCCAGGGCCATGGCGATCATGACGCGCTGGCGCATGCCGCCGCTGAGCTCGAACGGATACTGCCGGATACGCTTGCGGGGCTCGTTGATGCCCACCAGCTCCAGCAGCTCCACCACCCGGTTTACAGCCTCCTCGCCCCGCTTTTCCGTATGGAGCACAACGGCCTCCTTCATCTGGCTGCCGATGGTGAACACCGGATTGAGGCTTGTCATGGGGTCCTGGAAGATGATGGAGCAGCATTTGCCCCGAAAGCCCTGCATCTGCTTCTCACTCCAGGTGGAGAGGTCCTGCCCCTTGTAGAGAATTCTGCCGCCCACGATCCGGCCGGTGTTGGCGAGAATCTGCATGATGGAGTAGGCAGTCACGCTCTTTCCGGAGCCGGACTCGCCCACGATACCCAGAATCTCGCCGGGGTCCAGATCAAAGCTGACGCCGTTTACCGCCTGCACCTCGCCGGCGTCCGTGAAAAAGGAGGTGTGCAGGTCCTGCACGCTTATCAGTTTATCTGCCATATCGCGTCACCTCTTCAGCTTGGGATCAAAGGCGTCCCGCAGGCCGTCACCCAGAAGATTGAGGCTCAGCACGATCAGGCAGATCATCAGTGCGGGGAACACCAGCTTGTAGGGATAGCTCTGCAGGCCCTCGCGGGCGGCGTTGGCCAGAGAGCCCAGAGAGGGCATGGGAGCGCGCACGCCGATACCCACAAAGCTCAGAAAGCTCTCGGTGAAGATGGCGGAGGGGATCTGGAGCGCAGTGGAAATGATAATCACGCTGAGGCAGTTGGGCAGAATGTGCTGGCGGATAATGCGGCCCGGCCTCGCGCCGATGCTGCGGGCCGCCAGAATGTATTCATTTTCCTTGATGGAGAGGATCTGACCACGGATCAGGCGGGCCATGCCCACCCAATACAGCAGCCCGAAGACGATAAACAGGCTCACCATGTTGGTGCCCAGCCGGCTCAGGAGACTGCCGGCGGGAAAGACCAGCACCTCGTTCAGGACCACGCTGAGCAGAATAATCATCAGCATGTCCGGCAGGGAGTAGATGATGTCCACGATGCGCATCATGATCAAATCCACTCTGCCCCCCAGATAGCCGCTGATGCTGCCGTAAAGCATCCCGATAATCAGCACGATGATGGAGGCGAAGAAACCGATAAACAGGGAAATCCTCGTGCCATAGATCACGCGAATGAAATAATCCCGGCTCTGTTCATCCGTCCCGAAGATGTGGGGAAAACGGGTCCCGCCCTTCTCCATGTACTGCTGCTCCATCTCGCTGTAGGTGAAGGGGGCCAGATTTTTGGCGCCCTTGTCCCGCCGTCCGTTGACAGAGAGAATCTCGTCATAGCTGTAGGGGACAACCATCGGCGCGATGATGATGGTCAGAATGATGACCGCAAGGACGATCAGGCTGCCCACCGCGAGGGGATTTCTGAACAGCTTGCGCATACCGTCCTTGAAGAAGGTAGTGCTCTCGCTCATCACATCCTGCTGGCGCTTCTCGTCGTCGGTTGCGGGGCGGAAATCCGCGTCGGAAAACTTGCTCAGGTCCAGCTGCATGCTGATCGGATTCTTTTTCGGCAGCTCGCCGGTGGTGTTTGTGGCCAAGGTATCCGCCCTCCTCTCATTCATACTTGATCCGCGGGTCTACGACCTTATACAGCAGGTCGCAGATCACGTTGGCAATCACCATCAGCGTTGCCAGGAAGATGGTGGTGGCCATGATCAGGGTGTAATCCCGGTTGGTGATGGCAGTGACAAATTTGCTGCCGAGACCACCGATGGTGAAGATGGTCTCGATGACCATGCTGCCGGTGATGATATAGGCGATCTGCGGTCCGGCATAGGTGATGACCGGAATCAGGGAGTTGCGCAGCGCATGCTTGAAGATCATCTTAAAGCGGCTGACGCCCTTGGCCCGGGCAGTGCGGATGTAATCCTGGCTCAGCGCGTCCAGCATGCTGGTCTTGCTCAGACGGGTGATATAGGCCATGGGATAAGCCGCCAGAGAGATGACCGGCAGGACATAGTTCTGGCTGTTTACGCTCCACACCGGAATCCACTGCAGCCGGATGCAGAATACCAGCAGCAGCAGCGTCGCCAGCACAAAGCTGGGCACGGCGGTAAAGAGCGTGGAGAAAAATACGATAATCCTGTCCGGAAGCTGGTTGCGAGTCAGAGCGGCGAGGCTGCCGAAGACCGTGCCCAGAATCAGGGCCACGATCATGGCGCTCACACCCAGACGTGCGGAGATGGGAAAGGACTCGCCGATGATGGCGGTGATGTCGCGCCCGGTCTTCAGAGAAACGCCGAAATCCCCCCGCAGAATACCGGACATATACAGCACAAACTGCTCCGGCACGGACTTGTCCAGGTTATAACGGGCATTCAGCGCGGCAAGCGTGGCCTCGCTCAGGGCTTTTTCCCGGTTGAAGGGCCCGCCGGGCACGGCGTGCATGGCAAAAAAGGTGATCGCACAGATAATCAGCACGGTCAGCACTGCCAGCAGCAGCCGCTTGACAATATACTTTACCACTTCCTCTACCCCTTTCGATGTCAAATGCCGGCTGCCTTTCCGAAAACGGTCTGAAAAACGGTCCGCGGCATTTTTCACAAGTATCGAAAATTATAACATCCCTATTTTTGATTGTCAATATACCGGAAATTATAGTCAACGACCTCGTTACAGTTCACTGGGGCAGGAAATTTCTCGCAATACATTGGCCTCGCAGAGTTTTGCGCCGCAGCGCGGAATCAATTTTCATCATTTTTGGCGGCGGCATGTACGCCGCCAAAAATACCTTTCACGGAGCGGAGTGTGCGACCGAAGGGAGTGCGCGGAGCGCAGTGCTTCCCCTTGTTCAGTTCAGACGCCCCCGGCGTCTGAACTGTAGCCCCCTTGACGATTGCCCCGACATTCCCCTTGACCTCCGGGGGATTTGGCTGTAAAATAATATAGGTTACAATTCCAATCGGATCAACAGGACAATCAGGCAGATGCTGGGGGGATAGCGAATGAAACAGGACAACTCCAAAAAACCGGTATCACCGATCTATACCATCGGGATCATCTGGCTGCTCTACTCGCTCCTGATCCACCCTGTATCCACTCTGGGACGGCTGATCGGCGTATTGCTTCTGTCGGGCCTGGGCTACAGCGTGGTAAGGGTTCTGGCCGGCTCCCGCCGCAAAGCCCAGGACCAGGACCAGACCCGGAGTCAGGCCCAGCCGCAGCAGGCCTCCGCCAGGCAGCAGGGACCTGCGCCCATCCATGCCACGGATGTAAAAATGCCCCGCTCCGCGGCGGCTGAGACTGTGGCAAAGCAAAAGGCCGAGCAAAAGCCCAAATATCCCCCGGAGGTGCAGGCTGTGGTGGATGAGGGGACCCGGGCCCACCGGGAGCTGGCACGGCTTTACGCCGCCATCCCCGACCTGGCTGTCAAGCGCAAGGTGCAGCAGATCATCGAGATCTCAGACAAAATCGTGGAGGACGCGGTGGAGGACCCGGCGGACGTGCCTCAGATCAAGAAGTTTCTGGACTATTATCTGCCCACCACCATCAAGCTGCTCAACTCCTATGAGCGCATGGGCGCCCAGGGGATTCAGGGGCAGAACATCACCGGCACCATGAAAAATATCAACGAGATGCTGGACACCGCCATCGACGCCTATAAAAAGCTGCTGGATTCCCTCTTTGCCAACCAGGCGCTGGATGTGGATACGGACATCCAGGTCATGAATACGCTGTTAAAGCGGGAGGGATATATCAACGGCGGCGGCTCTGCCTTTCAGACCAAAGAGGAATAGCAGTCCCCCTCCCGGCCGCGGGAGGAGGCGCGAACAGATTTTTTGTTGTGGGCGAAAACGCCAAAGGAGACGCTATGAACGAAAACAGCAACGGTACGGAATTTGCCTATGTCCCCCAGCTGACCCTGACCCCCGACGGCACTGCCGCAGCCGCTGCCGCCGTCGCACAGGCGGAGGCGGAGCTGGAGAAAAAAGAGGTGCAGCCGGAGCGCCCGGAGCTCAGCAAGCTCAGCGAGGCGGAGCAGGCCGCGGTAAAGGAGTTTGCCAAGCAGATCGACGTGACCAACTCCAGTCAGGTGCTGTCCTACGGAGCGGCGGCCCAGTCCAATATCTCCGAGTTCTCCGGCGCGGCGCTGAACACCGTGCGCACCAAGGACCTGGGAGAGGTGGGCGACATGCTCTCCGACCTGGTCGTCCAGCTCAAGGGGCTGAACTTTCCCGAGGAGGAGAAGAAGGGCTTTCTCGGCATTTTCAAAAAGGCGAGCAACAATATGGCGTCGCTGAAGGCCCAGTACGACAAGGCCGAGGTCAACGTGGATAAAATCACCGGCGAGCTGGAAAAGCACGAGCGCACGCTTCTCAAGGACATCGCCATGATGGACAAGATGTATGAGATGAACCTGGCCTACTTCAAGGAGCTGACCATGTATATTCTGGCCGGCCAGCTCAAGTGCCAGGAGCTGCGGGAAAAGGATCTGCCGGAGATGCAGCGCAAGGCCCAGGAGTCCGGCCTGCCGGAGGACGCCCAGGCCGCCAACGACTTTGCCAATATGATCGGCCGCTTTGAAAAACGGCTGCACGATCTGGAGCTGACCAGAATCATCTCCCTGCAGATGAGCCCGCAGATCCGCATGATTCAGAATAACGATACCCTGATGTCCGAAAAAATTCAGACCAGCATCGTCAACACCATCCCGCTGTGGAAAAGCCAGATGCTTTTGGCCCTGTCCCTGGAGCACTCCCGTCAGGCCATGGCGGCACAGAAGGAGGTCTCCGACGTGACCAATGAGCTGCTGAAGAAAAACGCGGAGGCCCTGCACCAGGGCAGTGTGGACATCGCCCGGGAGAGCGAGCGGGGAATCGTGGAGCTGGAGACCCTCAAGCACACCAATCAGGAACTGATCAACACCCTGGAGGAGGTGCGCCAGATTC
>CAJOPB010000223.1 GCA_905236305.1 uncultured Oscillospiraceae bacterium
ATCTTCACCTTGCCGCTCTCGATGCGGCTCATGTCCAGCACGTCGTTGATGAGGCTCAGCAGGTGGTTGCTGCTGGTGAGGATCTTTTTCAGATATTCCCGCACGGTCTCCGTGTTGTCGATATGGGTGGCCGCCAGGGTGGTAAAGCCGATGATGGCATTCATGGGCGTGCGGATATCGTGGGACATGTTATTCAAAAACGCGGTTTTTGCCCGGTTGGCCCGCTGGGCCTGGGCCAGAGCCTCCTCCAGCTCCCGCTGGCGCTCGTCGAGCTTGCGGCGCAGCTCCTTCCGCTCCGTAATATCCACAAAAATGCCCACATAGGTGATGGGAGAGCCGTCGGGACGGCGGGAGAGGCGGCCTACTGCATGGAACCAGCGCCAGCCCCGGTCCTTTGTCAAAAGCCGGTACTCCACGTCATAGGTCTTCCGGCCGCTGTAGTCCGCCACAGTGTCATAAAAAGCCTTCAGCACACGGTCACGGTCCTCCTCATGCAGGAGGCCGGACCAGGATTCCAGCTCATTGGGGAAGTCCTCCTCGCTGTGATATCCCAGCATCCGGCGAAATTCGTCGCTCCACAGCACGCTGACCATCTCGCCCCGGAGGTTGAATTCCATGCTCCACAGGCCGGAGCCCAGCATGTCGTGGAGCATATACAAGCTGGTGCGGTCCCGCTCCGAGGCCTCCAGCGCCTGCTGCAGCTCCCGGGAGAGCATCTGCCGGGCCTTGCGCTCTGTGATGTCCACAAACACCCCGAAGAAACGAATGGGCGACCCGTCCTCCCGGCGGGCCACCTCTCCCATGGCGTGAAACCAGCGGTAGCCCCGGTCCCGGGTCTCCAGCTGATATTCCACATTGTAGTGGGCCTGCCCCGTGCGATCGTAGACCGCGCTGCGGATGTTCTCATATTCACCTGCCCGGTCCTCCGGCCGCAGCACGTTCAGCCAGGACTCCAGCTCATTGGGAAAGTCCTCCTCGCTGCGATACCCCAGCATCTGCCGAAACTCGTCGCTCCAGTTCACCCCTGTGCGGTTTCCCTGGGCGTCATAGGTCATGCTCCACATGCCGGACTTGATCATGCGGTGGATCATATGGTAATACTCATCCGCCTGATGCAGGTCATTTTCAAAGGCAGTGACCCTCCGCTGGTTCCGCCGGTCGATGGCCTCCACAAGCTCCTGCAGCGGGGGAGAAAACTCCGAAATATCCAGCTGCTGGGACAGCATGCTGCCGGGGCTGACGATTTGGTCCAATTGCTCCACGATCCGGTGAAGCTGATCTTTTTCCATTTGGTCCATACCGTTTTCCCTCCTGTCACCCCTGTTTTTATCTTAAAGAATATTTTACCCTATTCCTCAGCCTATTGCAACTAGGAAATTCCCCTGACCTTCCAAACTGTTGATATTTTGCACTTCCATTTTTTCGTTGTGCATGATAATATTAATAATTATGTTCAGGGGCAGCCGCTCCTGTTGAAAAATGCCGCGGTTTTCCGGCATACCGGCATCAAAACGTATCCGAAAAGGAAGACAGAATCCATGGAAGAAACCCGCAAATCGGAAGACAATTTTATGATGAAGCTCTCCGCCGCCATTGTGGACAAGCGAAACCTGGTATTTCTGGTGGTGGCAATCGGACTGATCTTCTCCGTCTTCTCCCGCAACTGGGTGAAGGTGGAGAACGAGCTGGCCAAATATCTGCCGGTGGAGTCGGAGACCCGGCAGGGCCTGGATGTCATGGCCGACCAGTTCACCACCTTCGGCACGGCGGACATTATGGTGGCAAACGTCACCTGGGAGGAGGCCCAGCGGCTGCTGGACCGGATTTCCGCCATCGACGGCGTGCAGGGGGTGGCCTTTGACGACAGCACCGACCACTATGCCCATGTCTCCGCCCTCTACAGTGTGACCTTTGACTATGACCAGGAGGACGACCGCTGCCTCACCGCATTGGAGAAGGTGAAGGCCGCCCTCTCCGGATATGATCTCTACATAAGCACCGAGCTGGGGGACCAGCTTTCCGAGATCATCGACGCCGAGGTCAGTATGATCATGGTGTACGTTGCAGTCATCGTGGTGGCGGTTTTGCTTTTGACCAGCCAGACCTATGCGGAGGTGCCTGTGCTGCTGCTGACCTTTGTGACCGCAATGATCCTGAACATGGGCACCAATTTTCTTTTGGGCACCATCTCCTTTGTCTCCAACTCCGTCACCAGCATCCTGCAGCTGGCGCTGTCTCTGGACTATGCGGTGATTCTCTGCAACCGCTTTAAGGAGGAGCATCTCCACGCGCCCATCCGGGAGGCAGCGGTAATCGCCCTGAGCAAGGCCATTCCGGAGATCGGCGCCAGCTCCCTCACCACCGTGGGCGGCCTGGCGGCCATGCTGTTTATGCAGTTCCGCATCGGCCCTGACATGGCCGTCTGCCTGATCAAGGCCATCATTTTTGCACTTTTGAGCGTGTTTATCATCATGCCCGGGCTGCTGGTGCTTTTCGGGCCGCTGATGGACAGAACCGGCCACCGCTCCTTTGTCCCCAAAATCCCCTTTGTGGGCAGGTTTGCCTATGCGACGCGCTTTATTATTCCGCCGCTGTTTGTGGCGGCGGTGGTGCTTGGCATCCACTACTCCAACCTCTGCCCCTATGTCTACGGCTATGACCGCATCGAGACCCCCAAGCTCAACGAGACACAGATCGCGGAGAATATGATCAAGGATAATTTCACCTCCTCAAACCTGGTGGCTCTGGTGATCCCCACGGGGGACTATGACAAGGAGCGGGCGATTCTGAACGACCTGGAGCGGCGGGACGAGGTGAAATCCACCATGGGCCTGGTGAACATAGAGGCAATGGACGGCTATATGCTGGCAGATAAGCTGACGCCCCGGCAGTTTGCGGAGCTGGCGGACCTGGACTATGAGCTGGCGCAGGCCATTTACGCAGCCTACGCGGTGCAGCAGGAGGACTACGGCCAGATCGTGGGCGGCATCTCCACCTATGGCGTGCCGCTGGTGGACATCTTCCTCTTTGTCTGCGACCAGGTGGACAATGGCTATGTCTCCCTGGACGATGCCGCCGTTGCAAGGCTCCACGACGCCCAGACCCAGATGCGCCACGGCCTGGTCCAGCTGCAGGGCACGGAATATGACCGCTGCCTTGTCTACCTCAGCCTGCCGGAGGACGGAGACGAAACCTACGCCTTCCTCGACACCATGCGGGGCGTGGCCCAGAGCTATTACCCCGGGGAGACGGTGTATGTGGTGGGCAACTCCTCCTCCGCCTATGACTTTCAAAAATCCTTCAGCCGCGACAATCAGGTGGTGAGCATCGTTTCGCTTCTGATCGTGCTGGCGGTGCTGCTGTTCACCTTCAAGTCCGCGGGTATGCCGCTGCTGCTGATTCTGGTGATCCAGGGCAGTATCTGGATTAACTTCTCCTTCCCCACCTTTACCCAGACACCCCTGTTTTATATGAGCTATCTGGTGGTCAGCTCCATCCAGATGGGCGCCAATATCGACTACGCCATCGTCATCGCAAGCCGTTATCAGGAGCTCAAGCAGAGCCAGAGCCGCCGGGACGCCATTATCGAGACGCTGAACTTTGCCTTCCCCACCATTATCACCTCCGGCATGATCCTGGCCGTGTCCGGCATACTGATCGGCCGGATGACCAGCGAACCCTGCATCGTCGGTATCGGCCAGAGCCTGGGCCGCGGCACCATCATTTCCATCTTGCTGGTCATGTTCGTGCTGCCCCAGATTTTGCTGCTGGGCGGCTTCATTGTGGACAAGACCTCCTTCTCCGTCTCCATGCCCATCCACCGTCACAGCGCCTCCGGCCGGGTTACCCTGGACGGCATGGTCCGGGGTGAGATCCACGGCATGGTCACCGGCACAATACACGCGGTGGTGGACGGAAGCGTCAATGTCAGCCTGATTTCCGGCACAGTTACAGAGGAGGCGCGGGATGAAACAGATTCGGAATAAGCTTTTGGCGGCGCTGGCCGCGGTGGTGCTGGCGCTGCAGTGCGCCGCTCCCGCGCTGGCCGCTGCGGAGGAAACGGGCAGATTGGTTTCCATCCGCTCCGCCGAGGACTGGAGCGCCCTGATCGAGAGCTGCTCTCTGGACACCTGGTCCCGGGACAAGACCGTGGTGCTGCGTGCGGACATCTCCCTGCATGAGCTGGAATACTCCCAGGTTCCCTCCTTCGGCGGCGTTTTTGAGGGCGGCGGCCACCAGATCAGCGGGCTGGACCTGTCCTCCGCCCGGGCCAGTGCGGGGCTGTTTCGGGTGGTGCAGCCCGGGGCGGAGATCCGCAATCTCCGCGTGGCCGGTACGGTCCATCCCGCCGGCCAGGCGGAGCGGGTGGGCGGCGTGGCCGGAGAGAACTACGGCACGCTGACCAACTGTACCTTTATCGGCGCCGTCACGGCGGAGAGCTGTGTCGGCGGCATCGCGGGCTTCAACGGCCCCGAAGGGCGGCTGCGGAGCTGCACCTCCGGCGGTACCGTCTCCGGCAAGAGCATGACCGGCGGCATTGCGGGCAGAAACGAGGGCGTGATCAGCGCCTGCCGCAACAACGCTTATGTGAATATCTCCAGCGTGGACCCCGGCCTCAATCCCACCGAGCTGGACCTTGATATGGAAAAGAGCCTGCTGACACTGCAGTCGCTGGATACCGTGAACATCATCAGCGACACCGGCGGCGTGGCGGGCTACTCCTCCGGCATGATTATCAGCAGCGAAAACCACGGCGCGGTGGGCTACCCCCATGTGGGCTACAACGCCGGAGGCATTGTGGGACGCACTGCCGGCTATGTGGAAAACTGTGTCAACGACGCAGCGGTTTATGGCCGGCGGGACATCGGCGGCATCGCAGGCCAGGCGGAGCCCTATGTGGAGCTGCGGCTCACCGCGGACCGGGCAGCCCTGCTTCAAAGCCAGCTGAGCGCCCTGCAGCAGATGGTGGACAGCGCCGCGGCGGACGCCTACAATGCCTCCGCCGACGTCAGCGCCCTCCTGAGCTCCGCGGGCAGCAATGTCCGGGATGCGGTGGACGGGGGCTATGACCTGGCGGAGCAGGTACGGGACTATGCCTCGGATACCATCACGGAGCTGAACCGGGGCAGCGACCTGATTGGCGATACGGTGGACCGTCTCAGCGGCATCTCCGCCGACCTCACACCGCTCTCTGAGGACATGACCGCGGGCCTGGAGCAGCTGGAGCAGAGTATCCGGCAGCTGGCGGACACGGGGGAGTTTGCTTCTGACGCGGCAGAGCAGCTGGAGGACGCAGCGGCGGACGCGGACACTGCAGGCCAGAGCTTTACCGACGGGTCCCGGCAGGTGACCGACGGCCTGGACGCGCTGGACGAGGCTGTGAGCACCGGCGACGAGGAGGGGGCAAAAAAAGCGCTGGACCAGATTCGTCAGGGTATGCGCCAGCTCTCCTCTGCCAGTGCCAGCGCCGGCGCGGCCATGGAGGATCTGAGCCGGGTGCTGGCCGCCACCCCCCAGTCCACCCAGGCTGTGGCGGATCTGCGCAGCTCCACCGCCGCGCTCTCCCGGGATACGGAGTCCCTTTCCGCCAGTATCGAAGCGCTGCGGGACAGCGTGGGGTATGAAGCGGAGACCGACGAGGAATGGGCGGAGGTCAATCAGGCGCTGGAGGACCTGGGGACGGGCAACACGGCGCTTCTGGCCGCCGCGGGAACTGCCGCGGACGCGGCCTCGCGGCTCATCAACAGCGAGAGCCTTGCCGAACGCGTCCAGGCCCAACAGGACCTGACGGACGCTCTGGGGAATGCCGGTCAGGCCATGGACACGGTCAGCGGAAGCCTGACGGTGCTGCAAAAATACATCAGGGTTGACGCCCAGGCCGCCAGCGCGGCCCTGACAGCGGCGGAGAGCGCTCTGGCCGCCGTGTCAAGGGACATCGGCCTTGCAGCCGGCGCGGCGGGGCGTCTGGTATCCGACGCCGCCGCACGGGTGCCGGAGGCGGAGCAGGCGCTGCGGGAGTTTTCGCAGGCGTTTTCCGAGCTTTCCGACGCCTTCTCCACACTGGAAAAGGGCATGGGCGCGCTGGAGGACGCCGCCCCGGGGCTGAGCGGCATCCAGAGCGCGCTTCGGACGGTGCTGCGGGGATTGGAGCAGCTGGAAAACGCCTCTGTCCCCCTGCAGAACGCAGCCGGAGAGCTGGAGGCAGCACTGAGCAGCCTGGGCCAGGTCTCCGACCAGCTCTCCGCCGGCCTGGGCACCCTGGGAGACGCCGCAGACACCTTCCGCGGCGCCTCGGAAAAGAGCACGGGCATTTTTGAGAAGACGGAGGACATGCTGCGCACGCTGTCCGACGCGGACCCCATCCAGTTCTCCCAGCCCACGGAGGAGCTGGACGCCTCCGTGGACAGCATCCATGCCGCATTGAACCGGCTGGGGGACAACCTCTCTGCCCTGAACAGCCGCAGCCTCAGCGCCTCCGGCAGTCTCAGCGGCAGCCTGCGGGACATCAACAGCCAGTTCGGCACGGTGGCGGACACGCTGATGGACCTGCTCTATGACCTGGAGCAGGCGGACACGGAGGACCGCATCAGCGACACCAGCGCCGAGGACGTGGACAGCGTGACCACGGGCAAGCTGCGCCTGTGCGTCAATCATGCCGCTATCAGCGGAGACATCAACGTGGGCGGCGTGGCCGGCACCATGAGCATTGAATATGAGCTGGACCCGGAAAACGACCTGCTGGCAGGGAGCACGCCCGTCTATCGCCGGGAATATGCCATGAAGGCCATATTGCAGCACTGCAGCAGCGACGGCGCGGTGACGGCCAAGCGGGACTGCGCCGGCAGCATCTGCGGCCGGGTGGACCTGGGACTGGTGACCCAGTGCACGGGTCTCGGCTCCGTGGAGAGCGAGAGCGGGGACTACGTGGGGGGTGTGGCCGGCTTCTCCGCTGCCACTGTGCGGG
>CAJOPB010000224.1 GCA_905236305.1 uncultured Oscillospiraceae bacterium
GCATTTATGCTTGACCTGGGAGATATACAGGCTCGACACCTTCAAATGATAATGCTCCCACACCCACGCCTTGATCTCGTCATAGGTGGCTTTCGTCTCCGCTGCCGTGGCGTCCAGCTCGTCCAGGTCAATCTCCACCTCGATATGCTGCTTCGCGTGAAGTTTGGACAAAAGACATACCGTCTCGATATGCTCCGTAAACGGAAACATATCAATACATCTCGCCTGCACTGCGCGGTATCCGCCCCTGATCAGAATTTCCAGGTCTCTTGCCAGCGTATCCGGATTGCAGGAGACATACACAACGCGGCCCGGGGCGGTTTTTAACAGCGAGGAGAGAAAGCGACGGTCGCTGCCGGCCCGCGGAGGGTCCATAAATACCACGTCGCAGTGCTCGCCGGCATCGGCAGCCTCCTCCAGGAAACGGCCCGCGTCACCGCAGGTGAACCAGCAGTTTTTCACCCCGTTGCGTTTGGCGTTGTAAATCGCATCCTCCACAGCGTCCCGATTGAGCTCAACACCGGCCACGGAAGCCGCGCCGGCGCTGGCACATATGGCGATGGTTCCCGCGCCGCAATAGGCGTCCAGCACCCGCTCCTTTCCCGTAAGGCCGGCATATTCAATTGCCGTGTGATACAGCTTTTCCGTCTGAACCGGGTTAATCTGGTAAAAGCTCTTGGGCGAGACCCGAAACCGGTAGCCGCAGAGCAGGTCCTCTATATAGCCGTTTCCGTAAAGCACACTCTCCCGTTCCCCCAGCACCAGGGAGGTATAGCGGTCGTTCACATTCAACACAATCGTAGCAATCTCCGGGTGCTGCTCCAGCAGCGCCCGGACAAAATGCTTCTTCGCGGGAAAAACGGGACTGGCCGCCACCAGCACCACCATCACCTCGCCGGTGGCAAAGCCCCGTTTCACCAGCACATGCCGCAGCCAGCCGGTTCCGCGGCGCTCGTCATAAACCGTGAGCTTCATTTTGGGAAGCAGCCGCCGGATGTCCCCGATGATACGGTCCGCAACGCTGTCCTCGATCATGCAGTCCTCTACCGGTACAATACGGTGACTGGAGGACTGGTAGACGCCGGAGCATATTTTTCCGCGGCTGTCCAACCCAAATGCAGCCTGCACCTTATTCCGGTAGTGGAAGGGATTTTCCATTCCCAGAATGGGCTCCAGCCTGCACCATTTTCCCAACAGCCGGCGGACTCTGGCCTCCTTCCGGACCAGCTGCTCGGCATAGGGCAGATGCTGATACTGACAGCCGCCGCACTTTTTTGCCTGCGGGCAGGGCTTATGCTCCATTGTGTACTCCATATGTGCTTCCTTCCCTGTTACATAGGTCTTCATAAGCGGCTTGGGGGAATGCCGTCCACGGCCATATCTCCGGCGGCGGCAGACGGAGGTCGATCCGCTCCCCGCTGCGGGGATGGTCAAAGGCCAGACGGGCTGACCAGAGCGCCAGCCCGCACTCCTCCGGCAGTGATGCATACTTCCGCTCCCCCACAAGCGGAAGCCCCCGGGAGGAAAACTGAACCCGGATCTGATGGGTCCGCCCTGTGAGAAGCGTCACCCGTACCAGCGCCAGCGCCTCCGTTGTCCCCAGCACGGTATAGTCCAGCACTGCCTCCTGGGCCCCCTTCCGGGGCGTATCCACCACCAGTGTCCTGCGCCGGGCTCTGTCCCGCAGCAGCAGATCGGTCAGCCGGCCCCGCTCCGCCGGATGCCCGTGGACCACCGCAAGATATTCCTTTTCAAAATGCCCTGCCATGATCTGCCCGCCCAGCTCTGAGGCAGCACGCCGGGTTCGTGCCAATACCATCAGCCCTCCCGCCACCTGGTCCAGCCGATGTACCGTCCGTACATTCGCCCCTGGGTCTCCCAGCGCCTCCCGCAGCAGCTCCGGCAGCCCGCCGGGCACATCCGTACTCAGCACCCCCACGGGCTTGACGCAAACCAGGATGCTGCTGTCCTGCATGATAATATCCATGTCCATCAGTATAGCACAATTCCGGCGCGGGTGGTATTCCTTTTTCCTGTTCTTACAGGAATGCAATTTGACATTCGCCCGATTTCCTGTATAATCAGATATATCCGCACGTGATCCGGAAAAACCAGTAACCATCCCGCGGGATGAACAATTACGGAGGTGTATCTGATGTCTATTCCCACTCCACACATCGTCGCCAGGGCCGGCGAGATTGCCAAGACCGTGCTTATGCCCGGTGATCCCCTGCGCAGCAAGTTTATTGCGGAAAATTTCCTGACAGATCCGGTGCTGGTGAATGATGTCCGGGGCGTTCAGGGCTACACGGGCACCTGGAAGGGGGTGCCGGTAACTGTGATGGCCTCCGGCATGGGTATACCTGCCATTGGGATCTACAGCTGGGAGCTCTACAAGGAATATGATGTCGACAATATCATTCGCATCGGCTCCGCCGGGGCCTTCCGAACGGACATCCATGTCATGGACATTGTCTTTGCCCAGGGAGCCAGCACGGATTCCGGCTTCGCCCACCAGTTTGCCCTGCCGGGCACCTTTGCCCCTCTGGCGGACTTCACCCTGATGGAGGCCGCTCTGCAATGCGCCCGCCGGTGCGGTGTAGAACCCCGGGTGGGCAATGTGCTGAGCACGGACAACTTCTATGACGACGGCTCCGACGGTACAGAGCCCTGGGTCAAGATGGGTGTGCTGGCAGTGGAGATGGAGTGTGCCGGCCTGTATATGAACGCTGCCCGCCTGGGAAAACGCGCGCTGGGCATTCTGACCATCTCCGACCACTTCTTCCTGGACGAAAACCTCACGGCAGAGGAGCGGCAGACCTCCTTTACGCAAATGATGGAGATTGCCCTGGACACTGCCGTGGAGATGAACGGAAAATAAACTGCTGCTTCTAAAAACAAAGAGCGCTTCCAAGCCCTTGTGACTTGAAAGCGCCCTTTGTTTTTTGAAATTTTTTCACAGCCCCCGTTTTGTGCCTGCTGGCGCAAAACACGTATCATACGGTTTTCTGCGCGTCTGCGGCACGAAAAACGCTTTTCAAGCGCTTTCATGAAGGCTCGTATAAATATTACGTCTTCGGCGTACCGTCGGAATTGAACAGCGGAAGGGGCGCAAGGGTGATGATATCGTCCCGTTTGGCGGCATCGCCCTCTGCGAGAATTGCCATCTTGCCGGCAATGATGCCGCCGACCTTTTCCACCAGAATCTCCATTGCCCGCAGGGATTCTCCGGTACTGATTACATCGTCCAGAATCAGCATCCGCTTCCCCTCCATCTGCCTGGCCTCCTCCACGTCCAGTACCAGCGTCTGCACGCCCTGGGTGGTGATGCTGGTCACATCCACGGAAAAGACACCGGACATGTAGGCCTTCGCCTTTTTGCGGGCGAGGAAATATTTTTCCGCGCCGCTCTGCCGGGCCATCTCATACAGCAGCGGGATGGCCTTTGCCTCCGGGGCAATCAGGTAATCATAGTCGGGAGCACGCTTGAGCAGCTCCGTGGCACAGTGGACCGTGAGCTCGACGTCGCCAAAAATCACAAACGCGCCGATGTACAAATCGTCGGTGACCTTGCACAGCGGCAGATCACGCTTTAAGCCGGCGATGTCCATCTCATAAGTCATGGTGTCAAAACCTCCAAAAATAAAAATATAATATTTGTGCGCTCAGAGCCTGTTTCATATCTCAGCGTGTGCGGTTTTCGAGCGGATTTTTCGCCAATCAAGGCGCGAATCCGTAGGAATCCTTTGTGGATTTCAAGGATGAGCAACGCCGAGTGGCGGAAAATCCGCCGAAAAGACGTGCGCGAGGAGATATGAAACAGGCTCTCAAACACAAAATTGGCAATGGGCTTATGCGCGCTTTAGCTCCCGGGCAAAAAATGCGGAAGCTTAGCAGCGCGTGTATCAGGCCTCTGCTTCTTTTTATATCATACCAGAATCCGCCGCGGCGTCAAGCGGTTTTGTGAAAAAAGCTTCCGAATCATTACAGCGCAGACACTTCCGGCGTCTGCGCTGTAATAAAAAAATGCTCCCTGATCCGGGCACGGAGCCTGTCAGGGAGTATAAGCACCTGTTGCATATCGCCTCGCGCACGTCTTCTCGGCGGATTTCCAGTCATTCTTTCGGCGGCGCCGCATATACTGTATGGTAGTAAGGGGCATCTGTGCTGTGGCGCTTACGGGTGAAACTATGGGCAGGGAGGGACGAAAAATGGAGAAAGACATCGACGACCTGATCTATGGCAGTGTCGAAACCGTGCACAGCGACCGCTGAGCAAAAAACGGAGCCTGCAGAGGCTCAGCCTGCCTCCCGGTACAGCAGCTTCAGGCCCCGCAGGGCGCTGCTGTACCGGGATTGCAGGGCCTGAATTTCCAGAATGCTTGCCTCCAGAAGCTCCGGGTCCAGGGTGTGATTAAAGGTTGAGTAGGCGCAGGACAGGCTGTTTTGCAGCTGCAATATCTCCCGCTCCGCAGCCGTCTGCTGCTCCCGCCGTTCCCGGCGCCGCGCTGCTTTTGACATGGTATCCTTCCTCCTTGCCGGCATTGGGTGATTGTGGTATACGTTCATTATGCCCGAATGCGTTTCGGCTGATACCCTTGCGCGGAAGAAAAATAAAGGCACCATTCCGGTCTGCCGCGGCAGGCCGGAATGGTGCCTTGCGCCTATGCTTTTCGCGCCGCGCTGTCGCAGTAGACGCAGCGATAGACCTTTCGCTCACGGTCGGTCAGCCGAAACTCGTGGATCAGTCCCTGCTCCGTAGAGGTGATACAGCGGGGATTGCGGCAGCGGATCACGCCGGTGAGCTTTTCCGGCAGATGAAGCCGTTTTTTCTCGACCCGCCTGCCATCGCGGATGATGTCCACTGTGATGCCCGGGTCCACAAAGCCCAGCACATCGAAATCCAGATCCATGAGCTTTCCGATTTTGATGATGTCCTTCCGCCCCATCTTTACGCTGTCAGCGTTTTGAATCATGGCCACAGAGCAGTCCAGCTCGCCCAGGTGCAGCAGATGATAAATGTCCATACCTCGTCCGGCAGTGATGTGGTCCAGCACATAGCCGTCCCGAAGCTGCCCGATAATCATATGCGTCCCGCCTCCTTCAGCAGCAGCAATATCAGCGCCATGCGCATATATTTTCCGTACAGCACCTGCTTGAAATAGCAGGCCCTGGGGTCGTCGTCCACCCGGACGTCGATCTCGTTCACCCGGGGCAGGGGGTGCATGATGCACAGCTCCCGCTTTGCCCGGTGGAGCTTCTCCGGGGTGAGGATATAGGTATCCTTCAGCCGGACATAATCGGCCTCATTGAAAAAGCGTTCCTTCTGCACCCGGGTCATGTACAGTACATCCAGCCCCTGTATGGCAGACTCCAGATCCCGCATCTCCGCAAAGGGCACATCCCGCGGCGCCAGGACCTCGCTCTTGACATACTCCGGTATGCGCAGCTCCTCCGGGGAGATGAAGACAAAGCGGGAGCCGGCATAGCGGGACATGGCGGCGGTAAGGGAGTGGACGGTGCGTCCGAATTTCAGGTCGCCGCAAAAGCCTACGGTCAGGTTGCCCAGGGTCCCCTTCTCCCGCCGGATGGTCAGCAGATCCGCCAGCGTCTGGGTGGGGTGAAAGTGCCCCCCGTCCCCCGCGTTGATCACCGGAACCCCTGCCACCCGGGAGGCCACCAATGGCGCGCCCTCCTTGGGATGGCGCATGGCTATAATATCGGCATAGCAGCCCACGACCCGGGCGGTATCCGCCACGCTCTCTCCCTTGGCCGCAGAGCTGCTCTGGGCCTCTGAAAAGCCCAGAACGCTGCCGCCCAGCTCCAGCATAGCCGCTTCAAAGCTCAGCCGGGTACGGGTTGAGGGCTCAAAAAACAGCGTCGCAAGCTTTTTGCCCCGGCACTCCTCCGCGTATTTCCCGGGATTGGCGATGATGTCCTCCGCCGTATCCAGCAGCGTGTCCAGTTCCGCCGGACTCAGCTCCATGATGTCGATAAGATGCTTCATGGGTTTCCTCCGCAAATCCAGCTCTCATCCGAAGGATTGTCCCGGAACTGCAGCAGCCTGGTCACGTCCTCCGGCCGGACATAGCGCTCTTTTCCCGCCAGAGCCGCCACGGTGTCAAAATCGGTGAGGCTGTGGTTCTCCACCCCGGCCGCTGCCAGGCGCTCCAGGCCCTTTGCCATGCCATAGGTAAAGATACTGACCACGCCCAGCACCTCCGCACCGGCCTGACGCAAAATCTCTGCCACCTCGATGACGCTGCCGCCCGTGCTGATGAGGTCCTCCACCACCACCGTCTTCTGCCCTGGCAGCAGTCTGCCCTCAATCTGATTTTTTCGCCCGTGGTCCTTGGCTCCGGCGCGGACATAACCCATGGGCAGCCCCAGCAGATGTGCTGTGATGGCAGCGTGCGCAATGCCGGCGGTGCTGGTGCCCATCAGGACCTCTGCGGCAGGATAGTACTCCCGCACCAGCGCAGCCAGCCCGTTTTCCACATCCAGACGCACTGCCACATCCGTCAGAGTCAGCCGGTTATCGCAATACACCGGGCTCTTGATGCCGCTGGCCCAGAGGAAGGGCTCCTCCGGCCGGAAAAATACCGCACGGATTTTCAGCAGGTCCCCGGCAATTTGTTCACGCAATTTCTGATGATCCATGTTTTCGCTCCTTTTATCCCGCAAATTCTTCCACGCAGGCCTGATAGGCCGCCACAGGGTCCGGTGCGGCGGTGATGGGACGTCCCACCACGATATAGTCGCTGCCCAGCTCTCTCGCCCTGGCAGGGGTAGTCACCCGCTTCTGATCGCCCAGCTCTCCGCCGGCAAAGCGTACCCCGGGCGTAACAGTCAGAAACTCCGTCCCGCAGCGCCCGTGAACCTTCCCGGCCTCAAGCGGGGAGCACACCACGCCGTCCAACCCCGCAGCTCTGGCATTTTCCGCATAGTGGAGGATGACCTCCTCCATAGGGGCCCGAATCCAGAGGTCCTGTTCCAGGGCTGCCTGGTCCGTGCTGGTCAGCTGGGTCACGGCGATCAGCAGCGGCCGGGTTCCGTCCGGACGGGTCAGGCCCTCCAGGGCAGCCTCCATCATCGCCCGCGTTCCCGCCGCATGGAGGTTGCAGAGATCCGCCCCCAGCCCGGAGAGTACACGCATGGTTTTTTTCACCGTATTGGGGATGTCATGGAGCTTCAGATCCAGGAAGACCCGGTGGCCCCGGTCCTTCAGCTCCCGCACAATATCCGGTCCCGCAGCGTAAAACAGCTCCATGCCGATCTTGACAAAGGGTTTGCACCCGTCGCACGCGGAAAACTGTGCCAGAAAATCCAATGTCCGCTCCCTGCTCTCAAAATCGCAGGCTATAATCACATCCTTACCCATGGGCACCTCCTGTTATCTCTGAAAGTGAAGTAATGCCGTATCGTTTCATGGCCTCCGGCAGTGCCTGGATGATATTCCGGCAGGCGAAGGGGTCTGTCAGATTGGCAGCCCCCACCTCCACCGCAGCGGCGCCTGCCAGCATCAGCTCCAGAACATCCTCCGCGGAGGACACGCCCCCCATGCCCACCACAGGCACATGGACTGCCTGGCTGACCTGATAGACCATCCGCACCGCGAGCGGAAAAATACCCGGCCCGGACATACCGCCGGTGATGTTTGCCAAAAGAGGACGCCGGGTTTTCAGATGGATGCGCATACCCAAAACCGTATTAATCAGACTCAGTCCATCCGCCCCCGCGTCCACGCAGGCCCGGGCTATGGAGACGATGTCCGTCACATTGGGGGAGAGCTTTAACAGCAGCGGCTTGTCCGTAACGCGCCGTACCGCCGCAGTCACCGCCGCAGCCTGGACAGGGTCCGTGCCAAAGCTCATGCCCCCACCGTGGACATTGGGACAGCTGATGTTCACCTCCAGCCAACCCACCTGGGGGCAGGCAGAGAGCTTTTTTGCCACGACAGCATATTCCTCAATGGAGAAGCCGCTGATATTTGCCATCACCGGCTTGTGAAACACCTCTGCCAGCCGGGGCAGCTCCCGGGAGATGACCGCGTCCACCCCGGGATTTTGCAGCCCTACGGCATTCAGCATCCCGCCGGAATATTCCGCGATGCGGGGTGTGGGGTTGCCGGGCCGCATTTCGGCAGTGGTGCCCTTAAAGGAAAAGGTCCCGAGACAGTTGATGTCATAGTATTCTGCAAATTCCCAGCCGTATCCAAAGCAGCCGCTGGCGGGAATCACCGGATTGTCCAGCGGAATCCCGCAGAGGGTGACGCGGGTGTCTGCCGTGCTCACCATACGATTTCCTCCTTTTCCAGCACCGGGCCCTCCCGGCAGATGCGTTTCATGCCATGTACGGTTTTGCGGGAGCAGCCCATGCAGGCGCCGAAGCCGCAGCCCATACGTTCTTCAAAGCTGAACTGGCCGCCGAAGCCGCACAGCGTCCAGACGGCCCGGAGCATGGCCTCGGGTCCGCAGGCGCAGACGTAGTTATAGTCCCCGACTGCCGCCATGCCGTCGGTGACAAGCCCGGGAATTCCGGCGCTGCCGTCTGCGGTGCAGACCGTTACCCGCAGACCCAGGCTCTGAAAATCCTCCGTGAGAATACGCTCCCCGGCGGTATTGAAGCCCAGCACCGCTGCGGGATGCTTTCCCTGCTCCGCCAGTCTCCGGGCCAGCCCCAGCAGCGGGGGCGTACCGACGCCGCCGCCCACCAGCAAGGTATGTTCCGGGCATTTTTCCAGATCAAACCCGTTGCCCAGGCCCACCAGAAGGTCCAGCTGTTTTCCCGCCGGATAGTCCGCCATGGCGGCTGTGCCCTGCCCCAGCACCTTATACACCAGCCTCAGCCGGCCCTCGGTCCAGTCACATACGGAGATCGGCCGGCGCAGAAAAAAACCGTCCAGACGGAGGTTGACAAACTGTCCGGGCCGGCTGATCCCGGACACATCGCCCTCCAGCACCATCTCCAGGGTGCCGGGGGCCAGGGTGCGGTTGGAGATTACGGTAAAGGTTTCCTGACGCATGACGTTTCACCAAGCCTTCTCAAGAGACGCAGCATCTGTTTCAGACTGCGCGGTGTGCGTCCCACCCCGCACAAGGGGGAGAGAGGCGCACACAGCGGCAGGAGCGCGCGGGGCGGCTGCGAAAATGATTTTGCTTATTATAACGGAGGGAAGGCAATACGACAAGAGGAAATTGCGGAATTTCACCTCCGACGGTTACAGCTTTTCCGGGAAAAGCGCTCCCCCGCGGCCCGAGGGCTGCGGGGGAGGAGACTTCATTTTTACTGTGTCCACAGCTCCACGCCGTTTTTGGCGCTGAAATTGTGGGGGGTGCTGGCCTCAACCATGTCCAGATAATACCAGCGCTCGGGGAGCTGCAAATCGGGGAAGGACACCAGAGTATCCCGCTGCCCCGCGACAAAGTCGGCGTCTGCGGAACGGCCCAGCATCCGGTTGATGATTGCGGAGGCCTCCGCGCGGGTGATATTCCGGTCAGGGCCGAAGGTGCCGTCGCCATAGCCGTTAATCCAGCCCCATCGGGCGGCCACGGCAATGCTCTGACGGGCCCAATAGTCCTCGGGAACATCGGTAAAGGTGACCGTGGCACGCTCTGCAACGGTGGCAAAGCGGGAGGCAATGGCGGCAAATTCCGCTCTGGTGATGCTGTCCTCCGGGCCGAAGCTGCCGTCCGGGCGTCCCTGGAGAATCCCCATGGCCGCCAGCGTCCCAACGGCCTGGGCGTACCATTCCCCGTCCTCAACATCGCTGAAGGCGCGGTATGTCTCTGTGCCGGGTGTGCGAAGCAGCCGATAGAAGATCATCGCCGTCTCCGCCCGGGTGATGCAGTTGAGCGGTCCGATGCTGCCGTCGGGGTAGCCGTTGAGATAGACAATATGCTGCTCCGTGACAAGCTTAGCACTCACGCCGGTGGCAACAGGAGAGGCTATGCCCTTCAGGGCAGCCGCTCCGCCCTGGGCAAGGCGCAGGCTGTCCGAGGTGCCGTTAATGCCATAGGTACTGCTGTAGCCGTAGTCAATGGCGTAATCCCGGAAGCTGTCCCGGGCACCGGTATCACCGGCGGAGTCGCTCATGGTACCGGGTTCGCTGCCGGTACCGCTGCTGCTTCCGTCACTGCTGCCACTGCCACTGCTGCCGCTGCCGCCGCTGCCACTTCCGC
>CAJOPB010000225.1 GCA_905236305.1 uncultured Oscillospiraceae bacterium
ACGCCGTCGATCTTCTGCACATCGCCGTTGGCATCCTTGAACGGGGTGTCGAAGGTGACGATCTTCAGATCGGGATACTGCTGCAGAATGCCGGACAGGAAGGACCAGGCATACTCCTGGCCGCCGTGGGAGACCATCAGTCCGTCATAGCCGCCGGCGGCGCACTGTGCGATGGTGTTCTGCCAGGTGTCGGCGTTGTCAGAGCAGAAGAAGGTGTCTGCGGTCATGCCCAGAGCCTCAGCGGTCTTGGTGAACTCGTCGGACCACATATTGAAAATAGTGGCCGGGGTCATCAGCATGATGTAAGCAATCTTCTTGCCGGCGACGGGGGAAACGGGACCCTCCTCCGCGGGAGCGGCATTGCTCTCGGCAGCGGGAGCTGCGTTGCTCTCGGCTGCGGGGGCCGCGTTGTTGGCAGCGGGAGCTGCGTTGTTCTCAGCGGGAGCTGCGTTGTTGGCAGCGGGAGCGGTGGTGGAACCGCCGCCGCAGGCGGCCAGTGCCAGCGCCATGGCGGCGACCAGCAGCAGAGCCACGATCTTGTTCATCTTTTTCATGTCTTTCCTCCTAATTTTGGTTTTGATGATTTTTGCCTGCAAAGCTGTATGGCAGGGGGAGAATTCCGGCACTTGGTGTTTATGCACACTTTCCCTCTGCCCGCTTTCAAGACGCGTTTAATTTAGCACAATGCGACAAATTTGTAAATGGGTCCAAATTTGTTTTTGCCCGTTTTTTTGCTTTTCGGAGACTTGCACAATTTTTGTGGGCACTTTTCTGGTAAAAGAGACAATAGATACGGGCGCCGCAGCGCTGCTGCGGCGCCCGGGCGCGCGTCGATATGTGGTATTTTTTGGCATTACGCCTGCTTTGCGGTTTAGATCGCACCCTTTTGCAGAATCAGGCAGGCATAGAAGGCTGTTTCCGTGGTGGCCACTACCGCATAGGCTGCCTTGGCCATGGTATAAAACTTTCCCCGGGGGATCATGGCGCAGCAGTCCGCGCCCCGCTCGTCATGGCGGGCGACGATGGCCTTAAACTCGTCCCACACCGGGCACTCCAGCTCCGCATGGCGGGCGTCCTTGTCCATAATCAGCACCGGGTCCTCCACAAAGGTGTCCAGCGGAAACAGGGTCAGGATCGCGTCCAGCAGGTCTGTGGCCTTCACGCCGTCGCAGCGTACCAGGATGCTGTCCCGGGCCATGCTGGCGGCGGCAAAGTTTGCGTCCCCGATCACCAGCGTGTCGCCGTGGCCCATCTCGGCCAGCACCTTCAGCAGCTCGGGGGAGAGTACGGGTGGAATTCCTTTCAGCATAATCTGTCTCGCTCCTTTTCCTCAGGTATTCATTTACAGGTAATATTAGTGTGTCTGCGTCTGCGTTCTCCCGCGCCCGGCGGAGAGGAGAGGCGGAAATCAATTCCGCTCAGCGCAGCAGCATTCCCTCGTGCTCCAGCACGTCGGTATTCTCCTGGAAGGAGAAATAGTAGTCCAGCACATCTCTTGCGATGGCGGCGATGGCAGCGCCGGCGCCGCCCTTCTCCACGGCCACGGCCACGGCAATCTCCGGGTCCTCATAGGGGGCATAGCAGATAAACATGCCGTTTGCGGTCTGGCCCTCGCCGGTCTGGGCCGTGCCGGTCTTGGCGGCCACGGAATAGGGCGCGCTGGAAAAGAGGGTGTAGGCCGCGCCGTTCACCGGGTCGTTTGCCACGCCGTACATGCCCGCGTGCACCGCATCATAGTATTCCTGCTCGCCGCCCACAACGCTCAGCAGCTCCGGCTCCCGGGTGTAGAGCTGCTCGCTGAAATCAAAGGTGTAGACGTTTTTCAGGATGGAGGCCGCATGGCGGTAGCCGCCGTTGGCGATGGCGGCGCAGTACTCTGCGCTCTGCAGCGGGGTAAACTCGCTCTCCGCCTGGCCGATGGCGGCAGCGATGGTCTCGCCGTTATACACCTCGCGCCCATAGCGCTCCATATAGAGCTCGTCGCTGGTCATCTGCCCCAGGTTCTCATAGAGCTCGATCCCCGTTGCCTCCCCCAGGCCAAAGAGCTTGGCGTATTTTGCCATGAGGGTGATGTGGAGATAGTCGCCCAGGGTGTAGAAAAAGATGTTGCAGGAGTGGGTCAGCGCCTCCTGCACCGTCAGCGTACCATGGGTGGCGCCGCTGCTGTAGATCCAGCAGGCAGGGGTGTAGTCATAGGCGGCATAGGCCATATAAAGTCCGGTGCAGGTGATGGGAGTGGTGGTGGCGATTTTTCCCTCGCACAGCGCGGCCATAGCCATACAGGGCTTGAAGGTGGAGCCCGGGGCGTAGGTACCCATGAGCACCCGGTTATAAAGCGGGTCGTTCTCCGACTCCGTAACGGCCGCCCAGTCCCGCATCAGGTCGTCCAGGGTATAGGTGGGCCAGTTGGCCAGGCACAGCGGCTCCCCGGTTTTGACGTTCACCGCGGCCACCGCGCCGCCGGTGATCAGCTGTCTCCGGTCCTTTTCCAGGCCGCCGTAGCGGTCGATCTCGTCATTTTTGGCGGCGCGGTTCATGTTCTCCTTGGTGATATAGGAGCTCAGCGCGTTTTCCGCGGCCTCCTGCAGGCCGATGTCCAGCGTCAGATACACATGGTTGCCGGGGATGGTCTCCTCGGTATAGACGGTGCTGGTAATCACGCCGCTGCTGGTGCGGGTGATGCGGGCTGTACCGTCGGTGCCGTGGAGATATTCCTCAAAGGCCAGCTCCGCGCCCTCCCGGCCTACCTGGGCATCCAGGCCATAGCCCTTTTCCTTATATTTCTCCAGCTCCGTGTCGATGATGGAGCCGGTGTAGCCCAGAATGTGGGAGGCGTAGCCGGTATCATAGTCCCGGATGAAGCTGGTCTCCACGTCAAAGCCCGGGATATTTCGCTCCATCAGCGTGGCGATCAGGTCCATGCTCACGTCCTGGGCAAAGATGTAGTCCGAGGTGGCAAAGCCGTGGCTGTAGCGCCCGTTGATCTCATAGCGCACCCCGGCGATAATCCGGGTCTCCTCTGCGGTGTAGCTGTTGTCGATCTGATAGCGGTCGCGCATATAGGCCATGAGCTCCACCGCGGAGGGGCTGGAGACCAGGCCCTCCTTCTCCTTGTCGGCGATATAGGCGTTGAGAAACACCCGCTGCACATCGTTCATGGAGGTGTACTCAAAGGGGGGAGACTTTGTGATGGGCATGGTGTCGGTATAGGTGTCGCCAAACTCCGTGATGGTGTTCACCAGCTCCAGAATCGTGGCGTTGGCCCGGGCGATGGCCTCTGCGGAGCCGTCTCCGAACAGCTCGCTCTCGTCGATCAGCAGGTTGTTGCAGACGCGGTTTTCCACCAAAACCCGGCCATAGCGGTCCATGATGCTCCCCCGGGCGGCGGGCACCCGGACCAGGGAGGGGATACTGTTGCGGCTCTCCTCATAATAGGCCCGCCCTTCAATAATCTGGAGCTTATACAGGGTCACCGCCATCACCACCACCAGCGCTGCCGTGATGAAGCTGAGAAAGGTCAGCCGGGCAGGTCTTACCAGCTTTTCCATAAAATACCCCCTTTTTGCGCAAGGCTTGTCAGCCGTCTCCGCTGTCGGACCGGGCTACGGCCCGGACGGCAAAATAACAGGGCACCGCAAAGGGCAGCGACCACAGCACCTGCCACAGCGCCACCGGCAGCAGGTCCGCCGGCGATGCGCCCCGGAAGATCCACAGCGGAACCGTCTGGACCAGGGCGGCCACCGCAAGCCCGGCGGCGGAGAGCAGCATATAGGCCACAAAACGGCGGTTGATCAGATAGTCCGCCAGCACCCCGGCGAAAAAGCCGAGCACGGACAGCAGCAGCAAAAAGGTCACGGTGCTGCCGGTCAGGTTCATGTCGCAGTAAATGCCGATCCCCAGCCCGAACATGCCGCCCCAGACGCCCCCGGACCACAGTCCGATGGCGATTACCAGCGCGGGGATGAAAAAGGGCTTGACACCTCCGCCGCCCGGCAGATGGATGCGGGAGAACACGGAAAACTGCAGCCAAAAAGCCACGGCGGTACAGATGAGAAGGAGCACCGCCTTGCGGATCTTATTCAGATTGATGAGGTCCAGAAGAATCATGGCTTACGGTTCAGCCCCTCAATAAAATCTCATATACGCTGCACTTTCGCCCACTGCGGCAGGCGGAAGCGCCTGCAAGAAGCGGCTCTCTCTCCCTGCTTCCCTCTGCGCGTCACTCCACGCGCTCAAAGCTCTTGACGATAAACACCTGGCTCAGGGAGCTCATGTCGCAGGCAGGGTCCACAACCCCGTAGGTGACCTGACCGCCGGACTCCGTCAGCACGGCGCTGACAGTCCCGATCCACAGCCCCGAGGGAAAGGCGCCGCCGGCGCCGCTGGTGAGCACCTCGTCGCCGGTGAAGATCTGGGCGCCGCTGGCGAGATAGGCCAGACGGGTCTTGCCCTGGCGCATCAGGGCAAAGTCTCCGGTCACCATGCCGGCATAACCGTATACGCCGGCCAGCGCGCCCACGTCCAGGTCCGCGTCGATGACCGTGCGCACCTTGGACCAGTTGTCGCCCACCTCCACCACCTGACCGGCCAGAGCCTTGTATTCCGTGACCACGCAGTCACCCACCTCAATGCCGTCGCTGCTGCCCTTGTTGATGGTGAAAGCGGAGGTGTAGTTGCTGGCGTCCCAGGAGACCAGCCGGGCGTTCTCCAAAACCAGCTCCGTGCGCTTTTCCGTCCAGCTCCACAGCTCCCGCAGCCGCTCATTCTCCGCCTCCAGCTCGGCGTAGTCCCGGGACTGCTCCCGCAGCCGGGCGTTTTCGGAGCGGAGGGAGTTGTTTTCCTCCACGATGCGGTCATACTGATAGATATAGCCGTAGATGCTCTCCATCCACTCCAGGGCGGCGGCGGTGGCCTGCTCCAGCGGCGCCTTGAGCTCTCCGTCGGCATTGTGCAAAAAACCGGCCCGGCCGCCCAGCACCCCGGCAGCGCCGACGGCAATCAGCGCCGCCGCCGCCACGATCACCGCGATGCGAATCCCGTAGCGTGTCAAATACTGCTTCAGCTTCAAATCAGCTCCACACCCAATTCCTTCAGCATTTTTCCCAGAAGGCAGAGAGGCAGCCCCATCACATTGAAGAAGTCCCCCTCCAGCCGCTCCACAAACAGGCTGGCCAGTCCCTGAGCGCCGTAAGCCCCGGCCTTGTCCATGCTCTCGCCAGTGTCCACATACCGGGCGATCTCCTCCCCGCTCAGGGGGCGGAAATACACCTCTGTCCGCTCTGCGCGGCTCAGCACGCGGTCACCCCGTCGCACGGTGACACCGGTGAACACCGTGTGCCCCCGTCCCGACAGCTGCGCCAGCATCCGACGGGCGTCGGCGGCGTCCCGGGGCTTGCCCAAAACCGCGCCGTCCAGCACCACCATCGTGTCCGCGCCGATCACGATTGTCTCCGCCTCGCCCCGACGCGCGGCCACCTCCTCCGCCTTTTGCCGG
>CAJOPB010000226.1 GCA_905236305.1 uncultured Oscillospiraceae bacterium
CGTCCCCGGCCTCTACGCCGCGGGCACCGACACCTGCACCATCTACGGCGACAGCTACATGTTCCTGATCCCCGGCAACACCATGGGTTACTGCGTCAACACCGGCCGCTTCGCCGGAGAGGCTGCCGCAGCATATGCTGAGGAAAACTGACGATATTGACGTTTCGACCTGACTGAAACCTTTCCCTTCCCCCCTCACGGGGGGAAGGGAAAAAGGAGATAGAAGGAGTATCCATGAGCGAACAGGTGAGATTAACCATAGACGGGAAAACCGTTGTCGCTTCCTCCGATACCACCATCCTGCAGGCCGCCCTGGACAACGGGATCTATATTCCCCATCTCTGTTCCCACGGCAACCTGCATCCGACCGGCTCCTGCCGGATGTGCCTGGTGGGCGTTGAGGGAGAGGCAGACCCCGTGACCTCCTGCATTACCAAGTGCCGCGAGGGCATGGTGGTCAACACAAAGGATGAGCTGGCAGAAAAAATCCGCAAGCTCAGCTGTGACTTCATGTTCAAGACCCACCCCTCGGAGTGCACCGGCTGCCCCAAATACGGCAAGTGCCAGCTGGCCAGCATCTCCCAATACGTGGGTGATACAGGCAGAAAGCTCAAGGCCAACACCATCTCCGTGGCGGCCAACACCTCCAACCCCATTATCCTCCATGAGATGTACCGCTGCATTCTCTGCGGCCGCTGCGTGCGGGCCTGCCAGGAGCTGCGGGGCGTGGGGGCCATCAAGTTTGCAAAGGTAAACGGCCGGGAGCAGGTAGTCATCGACGGCGACAGCCTCAAGAATGCCGACTGCCGTTTCTGCACCGCATGCGTGGAGGTATGTCCCACTGGCTCGATCCGCGAGCATCCGGAGATCACCGAAAAGCTGGAGGGCAAGACCCGCGAGGAGGGCTATGTCCCCTGCCGCGACGCCTGCCCCTGCCATATCGACGTGCCCCGGTATATCCGCTTTATCAACGAGGGTAACTACGCCGCCGCCAGTGCGGTGGTACGGGAGAAGGCCCCCTTCCCCCACGCCCTGGGCTATATCTGTGTCCACACCTGCGAAACCCAGTGCAAGCATGAATACTTAAACGAGCCGGTCTCTATCCGCAATCTCAAGCGCTTTGCCGCAGAGCATGACGACGGGGAGTGGAAGAAAAACACCTTCCGCAAGCCCGAGAGCGGCAAATCCGTCGCCGTGGTGGGCGGAGGTCCCGCGGGTCTGACACTGGCCTATTATGCTGCGAAGCTGGGTCACAAGGTCACGATTTTTGACGCCGGCGCGAAGCTGGGCGGCCAGCTGCGTTACGGCATCCCCTTCTACCGCCTGCCGGAGGAGGTACTGGACAAGGAAGTGGATGAGATCACCTCCGACGAGCGCATCACTGTCCAGACCGGCACCCGGGTCGCAACCCCGCCGGAGCTGCTGAAGCAGGGCTTCGACGCGGTGTTTGTGGCCACCGGCGTCCACGAGGGTATCAAGCTCCCCATCCCAGGCAGCGAGCTGGCCGGCGTCATCGGCGGCACCAACTTTATGCGCGCATTTGAAAACGGAGAAGCTTCCGTCGGAAAGAACGTGGTTGTCCTGGGCGGCGGCCCGGTGGCAATGGACTGCGCCGGCGCCTCCTTCCGTCTGGGCGCGGAAAATGTGTATATGGCCTGCCTGGAGAGCTATGAGGGCATGACCAGCCCCAAGGAGGAGCTGACCTGGGCCGAGGAGGAGGGCATCCAGCTCTTTAACTCCCGTACCTTCAACGAGATCACCGGCGAAGACGGCAAGTGCACCGGCGTCAAAGTGCAGGAGGTCGGCAACTTCCGCCGGGAGAACGGCAAGTTCATGTTTGACAAGCTGGAGGGTACGGAACAGCTTCTGCCCGCTGACAACGTGATCTTTGCCACCGGTCAAAAGCCGGAGATCCCCACTGACGGCAGCTTTGGTCTGGAGCTCTGCCATGGCAACTATATTGCCACCACCGGCCCCAACGGCGAGACCAGCGTTCAGGGCGTCTGGGCCGCCGGCGACGCAGTGACGGGCATCAAGGATGTCATCAGCGCCATTGCAGCCGCCCGCAGGGCTGTCAGTGCCATCGACGTATATCTGGGCGGCGACGGCAATATCACCGAAAATCTGGCTCCCGTACAATATCGCGACCCAAACATCGGGCGCATCGAGGGATTTGGCGACCTGCCGCGGACAGATCCGCGGGTCATCGACCCCAAGACCCGCGTCAGCGAGTACAAAACCTGCGGCCCCATGGACAAGGGCTTCGACGAGGCACTGGCACGCTGCGAGTCCCGCCGCTGCCTGCAATGCGACCTGCGCTGCGATCTGGAACCGCAGAAATTCTGGAACGACTATGTGGGAAAGGAAGGTGAGGGCGCATGAAGCGGGAAGAACTGAACACCCTGCTGGCTGACGCCGCCGGGCGCGGAAACGGAATCTTTGTGCTGAACCTCGCCTGTGATGATCCCATTGCCCTGCTCAACCGTGCTTTGGCAACGGAAAAGGCTGCCGCGCTGACGGACGCTGCAAAGGCCGCGGCGGAGCAGATGAAGGCAGAGAAGTGCATCGTAATGCTCCCGGAGGGCTTTGACAGCTTTGGCATAGAAGGCGCGGAGACCGTGATCGTTCCCCGTTCTCTGGTACTGCGCGAGGCCCCCGCAGCGCTGCATATGCTGGCCACCGGAGAGCTGCGCGCATGCCCGGACGAGCGCAGCTATCCCACCGAGGGTCTGGACGGCAGACCCACCGTAATTGCCGACGCTGTGACATTGCTGCACCAGGAGGGAAAGAAGGCCCTGATGCTGGTGACCGCGGATACGCGAAAGCTTCTTGAGGTGGATGTCGGCACAGCCGTCAGCGACATTTTGCAGTCCCAGGGCATTCCCCATGCGGAAAAGCCCCTGCTGCTGGGCGGCCTCACCGGACGCATGGTTCCTGCCTCAACGCCCCTGACTGTGGAGGACACCCCGGACTTTGACCTGCTGCGTCCCTATGGCGCTGCGGAGTGTATGGCGGACACCGCAGCCTCTCTTTTGGCAAACGCCCGGGAGGAGAGCTGCCAGAAGTGCGTCCTCTGTCGGGAGGGCACATGGCAGATGGCGGCCATCTTTGCCGATGTCACGGAAGGAAAGGCCACCAGAGATACTCTGCCCATGATCGACGACATCGGACCGCTGATCCAGGCGGGCGCCTTCTGCACCTTCGGCAAGGGCATGGCGCGGCTTGCAGTCAGCATTCTGTCCGCCTGCAAGGCAGAGCTGGATATGCATATCATTCGCAAGCAGTGCCCGACCGGCGTCTGCGCCGCCTTCAACCGGAAGACCTATGCCATTGATCCGAAGAAGTGCGCTGCCAACGGAGACTGCGTGGATGAGTGCCCCGAGGACGCTATCACCTTCAAGAAGAATTTTATCTCCATGATCGACAAGGCCATGTGCACCGGCTGCGGCAAGTGCGCGAGCGTGTGCGAGGAAGGTGCCATTGTGGTTTACGACGGAAAAATGCGCGTGCCGGATAAGGCCACCCGTGTCGGGCGGTTTAAATAAATAATCGCAATATTTCAAAGGCGCAGGCAGCGTGCGCTGCAGGGAGGATTTTGTGCCTTTGGCGCAAAAACGGCAGCGCGCTTTGTGCGATGCTCCTCCGATAAAATGAAGCATTTTTACGGGAGAGCACAAAAAAGATCATCACGAAAAGAATGGAGGACTGTTGATATATGCCGAAAATTCTTGGACTTTCCTGCGGTACAAAAAACGGAAACAACGACACCATGTGCCGTGTTGCCCTGGAAGCTGCCCGGGACGAGGGCGCAGAGATCGAATTTATCCACGTATTTGACTGGAACATCGACTATTGCACCGGCTGTGTGGCCTGCTCCCGCGGCCTGGTCATGGGCAAGGGCATGGTCTGCACCCAGCGGGACGACTATGCCGCCCTGTTCGACAAGATGGCAGAGGCTGACGGCGTTTTGATCGTTGACCCCATCTACGAATCCGGCGGCTCGGGACTGTTCCACGTACTCTGCGACCGCATGGGCCCCGGCCATGACATGGGTATGCTCTTCATGGCGGACGGCAAGCTCAAGGAACAGGGAAAGCCCGGCCTTGATCCCAAATATCTGAAGAAAAAGGTCATCTCCTTTGTGGGCATCGGCGGCAGCGACTGGGCCTGCCGTGTGGAGACCGATCATGCCATGCTTGCCATGAGCCCTGCCTGGACGGTCATCAACAATGAAGCCTTTGCCTGGTGCAAGGATGTCATTATGCAGGATGAGAAGGTCGAGCGTATGCGGGAGATCGGGCGCAACCTGGTCCACGCAGCCGAGGACATCGAAAATGCCAAGTGGATGGGCAAGCCCGGCGCCTGCCCCCACTGCCAGGGCAACAACTTCTACATCTTCCCCGGTACCACCCACTGCGTCTGCGAGCTGTGCGGACTGGAGGGCACCCTGGAGGTTGTGGATGGCGCCTTCAAGTTTAAGTTTGACCCTGACACCGAGTACAGGGCTCATGACACCCTCTCCGGCAAAAAGCTCCACGGCGAAGACATCTTTGCCAACGAGGGCCGCCTGATGAACCTCTTTAAGGATGAGGAATTCAAGCGCCGCAAACAGCACTACACGGATGTCATTGCCCCCACTCCGGCGCCTAAAAAGTAATTTTTTCCCATCAGATTCTCAGAAACGCAGGATTTTGACGGGGATTTTCCCCACCTGTGTCTGCGAGACCTTTTGAATCCGACGACTTGAGCCCTGTATATCAGGGTATTGTGAACGCCTCGGGGCTCTGTGTCGAGTTCCTTCCAGTGATTCCCTTGCTGCTCCGGGAATTGCTTTTATATATAAAAACCGCTTCCGATGGAAGCGGTTTTTTATATATTCCCGGTCGCCTGCCAGCAGTGTATTCGGGGAAGGAAGGCGGGACCTCATACTAGTCTTCCATAAAACGCTGTGAAACGTTTTATAGCGCCGAAGGCACGTCGAAGACTGCATGAGACTGTTTTGCGCCTTTTGGCGCAAAACGGGCAGCACGCCTTTGCGTGATGCCTTTTCCATAAAACATCGTGTTTTATGGAATAATAATATCAGGTCATACTTTTATACTTCTCAAACCGTTTCGCCGCGTCCTCGCTGCCAATGGCAAAAAGGCTCTCGGCATTCTCGGGGAAGGTGCGCCGCAGGGCACTGTAGCGGGTTTCGCCGTCCAGAAACGCCTCATACTCCATGCTGGGCTGCTTGCAGTCCAGGGTAAAGGGATGCTCCTTCCGGGGGTCATAGCGGTAGAGCAGCCAATAGCCGCTGTCCACCGCACGCTTCATTTCCGCCTGTACCTTTGCCATGCCGCTGCGGATTCCATGAGAAGTGCAGGGAGTATAGGCAATGATGACACTGGGGCCGTCATATTCCTCAGCCTCACGCAGCGCCTTGATAAGCTGGGCCGGGTCAGCGCCCATGGCCACCTGGGCAACATAGACATTGCCATAGCTCATCATAATACCGCCCAGGTCCATTTTACGGCTGCGCTTGCCGCTGGAGGCAAACTGTGCCACCGCACCGATGGGTGTAGCCTTGGAGCTCTGACCGCCGGTGTTGGAATAGACCTCCGTGTCGATGACAAATACATTGACGTTCTCCCCGCTGGCGATGACATGAGCCAGGCCGCCAAAGCCGATGTCGTAGGCCCACCCGTCGCCGCCGTACATCCAGAAGGTCTTTTTCGCCAGCTGATCACGGTGGAGCAGAATATTCTTCGCCTCGTCACTGTGCACGCCATCCAGCGCAGCAATCAGCGCATCAGATGCCGCACGGGACCCGTCAAAGCTGTTATATGCCTCCAGCCAGTTCTCGCAGGAAGCGCGCAGCGTCCCCTCCGCGTGCTCCATCAGAGCCTCCACCTGGGCCTTCACGCTCTCCCGCTGCTGCCTGACAGAGAGGAACATGCCCAGACAAAGCTCCGCGTTGTTTTCAAAGAGGGAGTTGGTCCATGCGGGACCAAAGCCGCGGCGGTTGACGGTGTATGGGATGCCCGGCATGGGTGCCCCCCAGGCCTGAGAACAGCCTGTGCCGTTGGCCCAGTAAACCCGCTCGCCAAAAAGCTGGGTCATGAGCTTGGCATAGGGTGTCTCGCCGCAGCCGGCACAGGCGGCGGAAAACTCCACCAGCGGCTGGCAGAACTGACTGCCCTTGATGCTCCACCGGTCAAACACCGGTCCCTTGTCGCTGATTGAGAGGGCAAAGCTCCATTTTTTCTTTTTGTCCTCTGTCAGTACAGCGGGAACCATATCCAGCGCCCGGGTAGGGCAGCTTTCCGCACAGCTGCCGCAGCTGGTACAGTCAAAATCCGAGACCGCCAGCGCAAAATACAGTCCCTTTCCCGCGCCCCGGGAGGGCACTGTCTCAAAGCCTGCGGGAGCCTGCTCCCGCTCCTCCTCCGAGAGCAGATAGGGCCGGATGACCGCATGGGGACAAACCAGAGAGCAGCGGTTGCACTGGATACACTTGGAACTGTTCCACTTGGGAACGGCCACAGCGATCCCCCGTTTTTCATAGGCCGTCAGTCCCATGTCGATATTGCCGTCCTCGTAGCCGACAAAGGAGCTGACCGGCAGGTCATCCCCCTTCTGGGCGTTGATGGGATAGAGGATGCGGCGCACCACATCCGGCAGATCCTTTCCGTCCACGCTGTCGTCGATGGGACCGCCGTTGGCCTGTTCAGTCAGGAGCGCAGCCTGCAGGATCTGCACCGCAGCGTTGGGTGTCTCGGGCAGATCGGCCCATGCAGCAGGCACATCCACCTCCGCAGCCTCCCGGGCTCCCGCCTCAATGGCTGCCACATTCTGGGCGATAACCTCGTCGCCCTTGGCGTAATAGGTTTTTCGGGCTGCCTCCTTCATCCGTTCCAGCGCGTCCTCCGCCGGGATCAGGCCGGTGACGGCGAAAAACGCCGCCTGAAGCACGGTGTTGGTATGGCTGCCAAGCCCCAGACGCAGAGCAATGTCTGTGGCGTCGATCGTATAGAAGCGTATTTTTTTCCGCGCCAGTGTCCGCTTTACATCCGCCGGCAGGTGCTCCTCCAGCTCTGACTGCTTCCACTGGCAGTTGAGCAGGAAGGTGCCGCCGGTTTTCAGTTCACTCACCATGTCGTACTGGCTGAGAAAGCTCTGGTTGTGGCAGGCCACAAACTCCGCCCGCTTCACCAGATAACTGCCCTGGATGGGCTCCCGCGAGAAGCGAAGGTTGGACTTGGTGACGCCAAAGGATTTTTTTGCGTCGTACTCAAAATATGCCTGGGCATAGATGCCCGCCGCTTCGGACAGGATGTGAACCGTGTTTTTGTTGGCGCCAACGGTGCCGTCGCCCCCCAGGCCCCAGAACTTGCACCGAAAGCTCTTCCCGCCGGAGACGCCGGAGACATGGGGCGTGGGCAGGGACAGATGGGTTACATCGTCCTGGATGCCGATTGTAAACCCGTTGACCGGGAAGTCTGTGGCAAGATTGTCATACACCGCAAGGATCTGGTCCGGGTCCGTGTCCTTGGAGCTGAGACCGTAGCGCCCGCCGATGACCCGCAGGGGCCGGCCGGTCTGCATCACGGCAGTACAGACATCCTGATAAAGCGGTTCTCCGGCGCTGCCCATCTCCTTGCAGCGGTCCAGCACCGCCACTCTGCGCACGGTTTCCGGAATTGCCTCCATGAGGCGCTCCACGGAGAAGGGACGATAGAGGTGTACCTGTACAAAGCCCACCTTTTTCCCATGGGCATTGAGGTAGTCTACCGCCAGCCGGGCCACACCCGAAACACTGCCCATGGCGATGATAATGTCCGTAGCCTCGGGATGTCCGTAATAGTTAAAGAGGCGATAGTCTCGGCCGGTAAGGCTGCTGATCTTTTGCAGATACTTCTCCACGATGGCGGGCACCGCGTCATAAAAGCGGTTATTGGCCTCGCGAATCTGGAAATATACGTCAGGATTCTGCACTGTGTTGCGCAGCACCGGATGCTCAGGGTTGAGCGCATGGGCGCGGAACTGGGCCAGAGCCTTCCGGTCCAGCATGGCACCCAGCGCCTCCCGGTCGATCATCTCCACCGTTGCCAGCTCATGGCTGGTGCGGAAGCCGTCAAAAAAGTGCATAAAGGGGACTCTTGCTTCGATTGCGGCCAGATGAGCCACAGCAGCCAGGTCCACCACCTCCTGCACGCTTCCGGTAGAGAACATGGCAAGGCCGCAGGCACGGCAGTCCATCACGTCACTGTGGTCGCCGAAGATGCTCATGCCGTGGGTGCCCACGGTACGGGCCGCAACGTGCATCACAGCGGGCAGACGTTCCCCGGCAATGCGGTGCAGCACGGGGATCATCAGCATCAGTCCCTGACTGGAGGTATAGGTCGTGGCTAGCGCGCCGGCCTGCAGCGCACCGTGCACTGCTCCGATGGCGCCCGCCTCGCTCTGCATCTCCTGCAGGGTCACGGTCTGACCAAACAGATTCTTTCTGCCCCGGGCGGACCATACGTCGGTATGCTCTGCCATGGGAGAGGACGGTGTGATGGGATAGATTGCAGCAATCTCCGTAAAGTCATAGGCGATATGAGCGGCAGCCTCGTTTCCGTCCATCATCACCATCCGGCTATTCTTTTCTGCGTTCGGCATGGTATCACCTTTTTATATTCAGACTACCGGCACGATCCAGCCGAATTTGTCCTCAGACTTGCCCCACTGGATTCCGGTAAGCGCGTCATAGAGGTGTTGGGTGGTAGCGCCAATCCTGCCGCCGTTGATCTCAAACACCTTGTCCCCAATGGCAAGGCGTCCCACGGGAGACACCACCGCGGCAGTGCCGCAGCCCCAGGCTTCCTCCAGAGTACCGTCCTCGGCGGCCTTTTCCAGCTCCTCCAGGCTGATCCGGCGCTCCTCCGCAGGTGTTCCCTCGCTGCGCAGCAGCTCCAGAATACTCTTGCGGGTAATGCCCGGCAGAATGGAGCCGTTGAGGACCGGAGTGCAGACCTTGCCGGCAATCTTGAACATAATATTCATGCTGCCCACCTCCTCGATATATTTCCGCTCCACGCCGTCAAGCCACAGCACCTGGGCATAGCCCCGCTGCTCGGCACGGTCGCCGGCCCGGACAGAGGCGCCGTAGTTTCCGCCGCACTTGGCCTCGCCGGTGCCGCCCTTCACAGCGCGGACATCCTCATCCTCGATCATAATGTCCACCGGGTTAATGCCGGCCGCATAGTAGCTGCCGGAGGGAGAGAGAATCACAATATAGCGCACATGCTTCGAGCCGTGGACGCCCAGATGCTCGTCGTCGCCAAACATAAAGGGCCGGATATACAGGCTGGTTCCCTCGCCATGGGGCACCCAATCACTGTCGATCTCCACCAGCTTTTTCAGAGCCTCCAGCGCGAAATCCGGGTCCAGCTCCGGCAGGCCCATCCGCACCGCAGAGCGGTTGAGGCGCGCAATATTCTCCTGGGGGCGGAACAGTACGATTCTCCCGCTTCCGGACTGACGATAGGCCTTCAGACCCTCGAAAATCTCAGAACCATAGTGCAGGGTGGTGGAGGCCGGATGGAGGCTCAGGCGGCCAAAGGGCTCAATCTTCGCATCATGCCAGCCCCGTCCCTGGTGCCATTCCATGGTGAACATGTGATCGGTAAAAACCTTGCCAAAGCCCAGCTTGCTCTCGTCGGCAGGCTTCTCAGCGGGATGGGGATTGCGGATGATTTCGATTTCCATGGTACATTTATCTCCTTCAACAAAAATTTAATACTCACGGTTACAAAAGCTGCAAATTTCTACTGATATTCTTCCGTTGCCTGTTAACAGCTCACAGGCGGGAGAAACCGCGTTTCCTGCCAAAATTGCTTCTCGCTCCCTATTGCTTCAGGCCGAGCACTGCAACGGCTTCCTCCCGCATTTTGTATTTCAGAATTTTTCCCGCGGCGTTCATGGGGAAGGAATCCACAAAGCGGATGTATTTCGGCACCTTGTGCCTGGCCAGCCGCCCCACAATAAACTCCCGCATCTCCGGTTCGGTGAGCTGTTCTCCTTCCTTGAGAATAATGCAGGCCATGGCCTCCTCACCGTATTTTTCATCCGGCACGCCGATAACCTGGACATCCTGAACCTTGGGGTGGGTATAGATGAATTCCTCGATCTCCTTGGGATAGATATTCTCGCCGCCCCGGATAATCATATCCTTGAGCCGGCCGGTAATACGGTAATTGCCCTTTTCGTCCTTGCAGGCCAGGTCGCCGGAGTGGAGCCAGCCCTGGGCGTCTATGGTCTCCCGGGTGGCTTCCGGCATCTTGTAATAGCCCTTCATCTGGTTATAGCCTCTGGCGCAGAATTCGCCGTTGACTCCCGGGGGGACCTCCAGGCCCGTCTCCGGGTCCACAACCTTGCACTGTACATGGGGAAAGTCATAGCCAACCGTCTCCGTGCGCACATCCAGGGGATCTGTCCAGGCACTCATGGTGTTGCCCGGCGCGGTCTCTGTCTGGCCGTAAACGCTGACAATGCCGGTCATGTGCATCTCGTCCGGCTGCGCTGCCCGCTTCATCAGCTCCGGCGGGCAGCCGGAGCCTGCCATAATTCCGGTGCGCATATGGCTGAAATCCGTCCTGCGGTAGTCAGGGTGGTTGAACATGGCGATGAACATGGTGGGCACGCCGTTGAAGCAGGTGATTTTTTCCTGATTGATGCAGGCGAGTGAGCTCTTGGCTGAGAAATAGGGCATGGGACACATGGTGGCCCCGTGGGTCATGGAGCTGGTCATACTCAGCACCATGCCGAAGCAGTGGAACATGGGCACCTGTATCATCATGCGATCAGCGGTACTCAGGCCCATGCGGTCGCCGATGCACTTGCCGTTGTTCACCACGTTGTAATGGGTCAGCATCACGCCCTTGGGAAAGCCCGTGGTGCCGGAGGTATATTGCATATTGCATACGTCATCAGGCTTCACCATGGCTGCCAGGCGTGCGGTTTCCTCCGGCGGCACGATGTCCGCGCGCAAAAGCGCCTCGTCAAAGGTCAGGCAGCCGCTCTGGCGGAAGCCTACCGTAATCACATTGCGCAGAAACGGAAGACGCTTGCAGTGGAGCGGCGCCCCTGCCCTGCTGCCGGCGATCTCCGGGCAGAGCTCGTTGATGATGGCGGCATAGTCGCTGTCCAGAGCTCCGTCAATCATCACCAGGGTGTGGGTATCTGACTGGCGCAGCAGATATTCCGCCTCGTGAATCTTATAGGCAGTGTTCATGGTGACCAAAACGGCGCCGATCCGGCAGCAGGCCCAGAAGGTGATATACCACGCCGGCACGTTGGTACACCACACCGTAACCTTATAGCCCGGCTTCACGCCCAGACTCACCAGCGCGCGGGCAAAGCGGTCCACATCCTCCCGGAATTCAGCATAGGTCCGGGTATAATCCAGGGTGGTATATTTGAAGCAGTACTGGTCAGGAAATTCCTCTGCCATACGGTCCAGTACCTGGGAGAAGGTCAGGTCAATCAGCTCATCCTTCTTCCAGATATACTGCCCTGTGCCGTCGTGATTATAATAGAGGCCCTTCTCCCGGCTGTTGGTCCGGGCAAACCGGTGCATATAGTTGACAAAATGCGGGAAAATGACCTCCCGGTCGGTCAGCTCCTCCAGCCATTTCGGCTTCCACTCCAGCGAGATGAAGCCCGCATAGTCCACACTCTCCAAGGCGCCCATAACCGCGTCCACCGGGAAATTTCCCTCCCCGATGAGCTCAAAGGTCTCTGCGTCCGTACTGTCCCGCATATGGACATGCTTGACATAGGCACCCAGATTGGTGATGGTGACTGCGGGACTTTCGCCGCAGTCGCGATAGGGGTGGTGGACATCCCAGAGTACGCCGATCTGGTCACAGGCAAAGTGGTCCAGCAGCTCCCGCAGCCTTGCGGTGCTGGAGAACAGTCCGCAGGTCTTGATCAGCAGCGTCACATCCAGAGCCTCCGCCAGGGGAATCAGCTTCTCCAGGGCGGCGGTAATGCGCGGCAGGTCGTCCTGAGAGGCCCACGCAGAGCAGTAAGGCGTCCGGAGGTCCGCAGCCAAACGCATGAGCTCCTGCAGGGAGGCCATAGCCTCGTCGTCCAGCGATGAGAGATCATAGGGGCTGTCAAAGCAGGGGATGGAGAGGCCCTTCTCCCGCATCTCCCGGTAAGTAGAGGCCACGGCATAGGCATGAAAGGGACCGCCCCGATCACAAAGCTCCGGCTTATGGAAGACATTATAGACCTCTATGCCGTCAAAGTCCATCTCCCGGGCACTGTCGATGATCTCCTCCCAGCTCAGGTCCTGCCAGCCGCGGGTGGAAAAGGAAAGCTTCATGTCTCTCCCTCCTCATAGACTATCTTGTTGACCGCGCTGACATAGGCGCGGATGGAGGAGCCGATAATATCGGTGCTGATGCCCCGGCCGGAGTAGAGCTTTCCCCCCGACGCACGCAGGCGCACCACCGTCTCACCCATGGCCTCGCGGCCCTCGGTTACCGCCTGAATCTGAAAATCGTCCAGCTCATAATGGTGGCCGACGATCTGCTCAATCGCCAGAAAGCTTGCGTCGATGGGTCCGTCTCCCACCGCAAGTCCGTCCAGCATTACCCCACCCTTCTCCATGCGCACATGGCTGGTGGCAGTGATCACGTTGCCGGAATTGATCACATAGCTCTCCACCCGATATGTGGGGGGCACCTGCAGCGCGGCGGAGGCCACAATGGCGTCCAATTCCCGGATGCCCACCTGCTCCTTCTTGGATGCAATACGGCCAAAGGCCTCATACACCTTGACCGCGTCCTCCTCGCTGAGGTCATATCCGATAGAGGCCACAGCCTTGGTCACGGCACTGAGATCGTCATGAATTGTCAGCACCGTACCCTCCGCATTGTCCTGCACACCGCTGTCAAACGGTGAGGTCTTGCCGCGCCTTGTCTCACACATGCGGCGGATCTGGGTTACGATACGCTGCAGCTGCGTGCTTCGCACGGCACATGTGACGCCGCAGTCCTCGCCCCGTACCTTCAGGATGTGCACCAGCTTTTCCAGAGAGACCGTAAAGCTGCCGCAGGCCGCGGCCTTCACCTCGTCCGCACCGGCCCGCAGCGCCGCCACGGCGCAGGCATCTGCCAGCGAGAGCTCATTGGAGATCAGCACCCCCAGCCGCACCGCCGCGGGAATATCCTCCCGCGCCCGGGCAACGGAATCATAAAATTCCTCGGGCATCAGCGTTCCGGCGGTATCGCAGATGGTGATGATTCCGGCGCCGGACTCCACGGCAGCTGCGATGATTTCCCGCAGAAAATCCTTCTCACTGCGACCGGCATCCTCCGCCACAAACTCCACCTCCGGGCAGACGGCCTTTGCCGCCGCCACCAGAGTCCTCACCCGCTCCAGGAGCTCTGCGCTTTTCATATGGCAGAGATACTCCATCTGCACGGTGCTGACCGGGGCCGCTACCTGCAGCCGGGGATGCACCGCCTCCTTCAACGCGTTCCAGGTCAGGTCCACGGTGTCCGCCTCAGTCAGGGACACGGGCACGGCAATGGTGCTGCCTTTGACCGCGGAGGCCAGCGATTTGATCAGAAGACTGTCGGTCCGGCGGCTGAGAATGGGCGCCGTTTCAATCACCGGCACCTCCAGCTTATCCAACAGCTTTGCCAGCTCGATTTTTTCCCGAAAAGAGAGGGCAAAGCCCCCCTCCCCCACGCTCTGCTTCATGGTAATGTCGCTGATGGTTATACTGCGCATCATGGTTTCTCCTTTCTCCGGCCCGGAGTTCTGATAGCTGCGGATAAAACAGCGGAATACAAAAATCCCCGAAGCCGTATTGAAACAGCTTCAGGGACGAAAAAACAGTCACGTATTTTCCGCGGTACCACCCTGCTTCCCTCCCCGGCAGGAGAGGACAACTCTCGGACTCCAACAAGCCCATGGCCGGATAACGGGGCCAACCGAACCGCACTACTGATCCTGCGCACTGTACATGGTTCATGCTACAAACTGCTGCCGGACGTTGGCACAGCCTGCTCGGGAGTCAGCTGCCAACTGTGTGCGCAGAAGGTCCGGCTCACACCCTCCGCCGGCTCTCTGAACCTCTCGCCCACGGCATCTCTCCGTCGCCGCATTTAATTATTGCGATTATTAAACCATAGACCTTTTGGATTTGTCAATGTCAGTTCTTGCCAGTTTTTCAGGGAATTCCGGGCGATCGTGTTGTCGCTATTCACCGAAATTCGGCCTGTGCCGCGCCCGAGGTGCCTATGCCGGCCACAGCATTCCGGACGCCGCAGCGCCCGAAGCAAATGCGGAGAGAGCGGCAGAAGGCAAAAAATGGGCTCCCCGCAGGGAGCCCGGGAAAAGAGAAGGGAGGTTTCCTCGCTATCAGCCGGTATAAAGGGCTGTGGAAAGATAACGGTCACCGGTGTCCGGCAGAAGCGCAACGATGGTCTTTCCCTTATTTTCAGGCCGTTTCGCCAGCTGAATCGCTGCCCAGAGCGCTGCACCTGAGGAGATGCCCACCAGCACGCCCTCTGCCCTGCCGATGGCCCGGCCGGTGGCAAAAGCATCCTCGTTGCTGACAGGGATAATTTCATCATAGATCTTTGTATTCAGTACCTCCGGCACAAAGCCTGCGCCGATGCCCTGAATCTTGTGGCTGCCGGCCACCCCCGTAGAGAGCACCGGGGAATCCTTCGGCTCAACAGCTACCACCTGAACGGCGGGCTTCTGCTGCTTGAGATATTCGCCCACACCCGTAATGGTCCCGCCGGTACCCACACCGGCGACAAAGATATCCACTGCTCCGTCGGTGTCCTCCCAGATCTCCGGCCCCGTGGTGCTGCGGTGAATGGCCGGATTGGCAGGGTTGACGAACTGCCCGGGGATAAAACTGTCGGGGATCTCCTTTGCCAGCTCCTCGGCCTTGGCAATGGCGCCCTTCATCCCCTTGGCGCCCTCTGTCAGCACAAGCTCCGCGCCATAGGCCTTCATAATCTGACGGCGCTCCACGCTCATGGTCTCCGGCATGGTGATAATCAGACGATAGCCCTTGGCGGCGGCCACGCTGGCCAAACCAATGCCGGTGTTGCCGCTGGTGGGCTCGATCAGAACACTGCCGGGCTTGAGAATGCCCCGTGCCTCTGCGTCCTCGATCATAGCTTTGGCAATGCGGTCTTTTACGCTGCCGGCGGGATTGAAGTATTCCAGCTTTGCCAGGAGCTTTACGCCGCTGAGGCCCTCCTCCTTCTCAATATGCACCAGCTCCAGCAGCGGGGTCTTGCCGATCAGTTGATCCGCGGAAGTATAAATCCTGCTCATGATTTGTCTCCTCCTGATTTATTTCAGAGTATGATTTAATCCAACTTATCCTGTGGGTTATTAGGGAATATAGCACACCCAACGGGATTTGTCAAGAAGAAGCTTCATTTTTTTATGACCCGTCTATCAGCCTTGCCAGCGCCGCACCCGCGGTATCGCCAAAGAGCTCCGCCGCCAATACAGCCTCTGCAAGGGTGTTGCCGGTGGAGCCGACCTCAATCAGCAGCGAGCCGGCGGACAGCTGCTGGTTATATCGCTCGCTGACCAGCTCGATGGGGCGCATCAGGGTTGGGTATATCTGCTCCGCGGCATTTTGCAGATAGATTGCCAGCTTCAGATTTTCCTTCCAGTTGGGGTGGTACAGACCATTTTCCCCGGTTCCCACCAGCAGCATCACCTGGGCGCTGGTCCTGCCGTTGAAGGCCGCCTGGGTTTTATACACAGTATCTCCGCTGCCGATGGCATCCCGATGGAGGTCAATGACGACACGAAGGGAGGGATAGTCCGAGAGATAGCGCTCCACAGCATTGCCGCTGCGGGTGTAAGAGCCTGTGTAGCTCGGATAATCGTAGAGCTCCCTGTCATGGAGAACATAGAGTCCCTGGGCCTCCAGGTGCTCCGCCAGCGCGTCCCCCACACGGATGACACTATAGCTTTTATCCTCCGTCCGATAAGGGTCTGAGGGGGTGTAGGGATCATAGGGATCCTGGGTATATGCCTCGCTGGAATGGGTATGGATGATGAGCACCTGTGGTTTACCGGGAGAGAGCCGCAGAGAAAGGCCCTCGGCTGACAGAACGTCCAGATCCACTGTCTGCGCGCTCCGGTTATGAATCATATCGGCTTCTCGGGCCAGAGGGGCAATTTCCGGGGTGGGCACTACAGCCGGAGCTTCGGTGGGTCCCGGCTGTCCTTCCGCGCTGCGGCTGTCCTCCACCTGGGGACGCTGAGCCGCTGCCGGTGGAGCCGGGCGCGGAGCATCAGACTCCGGGACGGATGCGTCGGACGCTGCGGAAGGCTGCGTTTCATCCGGGGACGAAGGCGCGGTGACGCCGCCCATTTCCAGATTCAGCGCCGCCGTCACCAGCCGCTCATCCACCCCCAGCTCCTGCACCCAGCCCGCCAGAACCTCTCCGGCGCCGGCTACAACCGCGGCGCGCATCAGCAGCACCAACACAATGACACAGATCACCGCCTTTTTCATGGACCCACCGCTCCTTGCAATTCTCATATATTGTTCCATGTCATTTTATTCCGGAACCGAAATAAATATGTGTCGAAACAGCGGCTCGGCAGGAATAGAGTTTTCTCCGGCTGGCAATACTGATACTGAACGCAATGAAAAAGCCTAAGACGCTTTTTTATGGCACCGAGGACGCTCGAACTCGCAGAATCGCAGAAAACCGGTTTTCAAAACACACGTCTTTCACATGTCTGAAATAATACTGTTTTCTGCTTAAACGCTTTAATCAGAAACGCGTCTCATACAAACTTTTACGCGCCTTCGGCGCGATAAAAAGCTTGAAAGGATGAAAGCTGTTTCGTATAAAATGCTGTCTGCGAAGCAGGAAAAGAACAATCAAACCAACAGGAGGTTATGCATATGAAGGTATGTGATCTGATGAGCGACAGGGTGGTTACCGTGGAACAGAACGAGCCGGTGATCGCAGCTGCGCGCCTGCTCCGCCAGAGCAATGTGGGCGCACTGCCGGTGTGCGACAATCAGCGGCGGCTGCGCGGGGTTCTGACAGACCGCGACATTGTCACCCGCTGTGTGGCCGCCGGCGCGGACCCGCAGACCACCCCCATCCGTGAGATTATGAGCCGCGGCGTGGTTACCGCCGGGCCCTTTGACGAGGTGGAGCAGGCGGCCAGACTGATGAGCGGAGATCAGGTGCGCCGTCTGCCGGTGGTCAGCGAGGGGAAGCTGGTGGGGGTGCTGTCCCTCTGTGACCTTGCCCGGAACGTCAACTGCGATATGGAGGCTGCCGAGGCGCTGAGCGAGATCTCATCCAATTTCCGACGGCTGTAACGACGCGTCACGTCATCATAAAAGCCCGGCATAAATCTGTATCCCCTCCCCCGGAGGGGAGGGGATACAATCTCTTTTTCCTTCGCAGTTCCGGCAGGGAAACAACATAACGGCATCAGCGAACCATGGCCTTGAGCTGGCGGATGTATGCCGCGTCTGTGCCGCAGCACCCGCCGAGCCAGCGCAGATTGGGAATCTCCAGCACAGGGGCCACCTCTGCGGCAAATTGCTCCGCCCCCAAATCATAAACGGTGGTGCCATCGGGAGCGGTGGAAGGCATTCCCGCGTTGGGCTTGAAAAACAGCGGAAGGTCGGTGCAATCGGCAAAGCGGCGAATCATGGGCAGGGAGAGGTCCGGGCCAAGGGAGCAGTTCATCCCCAGGCCGGCCACCCCCATAGGTGCCAGCAGCTCTGCCACATCCTCCACGCTGTTGCCCATCATGGTCCGTCCGGACTTCTCAAAGCTCATGGAGCAGACCACCGGGATCGCCCGGGGAAGCGTCTGGGCGGCCTGGACCCCCACCCGCATCATCTCCATATCCAGGAAGGTCTCGAAAAAAATCAGCTCCGCTCCGGCGGAGGCGCCGGCAGCCAGCATCTCTGCAAAGATTTCCTCCGCCTCGTCCTCCTCCAAATCTCCATAAGGTTCCATCAGTACGGAAAGGGGGCCGATGTCCAGCGCGGTCTGTACCCCGGTGCCTGCAAGCGCGTCCCGGGCGATACCCACTGCCGCCTCCACCACCTGTGGCACCGTAAAGCCATTCTCCTTTTCCACCGAGAGGCGGTTTGCGCCAAAGGTGTTTGCACAGATGATCTCAGAGCCCGCCTCCGCATACTCCCGGCAGACCTGCGCCACAATCTCCGGATGGGTGATGTTGTATTTCCACACCGGCTCCCGGTCAAAGCCCTGTTCCGCAGCCAACTGCCACAGGCGAGTCCCCTGGGCACCGTCCAGAATCGTGATCTTCTTATTCACAATGATCTCTCCTTTTACCGCCCCCCGGGGCTTAATATAGTAAGCAGCAGGTATAGGCAATTTTTTCATCCCCATAGTTATAGGGGACGCCATTGTCCACACAGACCTGGCTGACAAAGAGCCCGCAGGCCTCCATGGAGGGAAAGAGCTTCTCCGGAAACCGGCAGGGTGCGTCGGGCCAGGTGCATTCCTTGCAGCGGGTACAGGTGCCGGCACCCATCAGCAGAAAATCCACTCCCTCCGCCAGCAGGCGCTCCGCAAACAGATCCACCTGACGCTTGTTCTCCTCTGCGGCCTCCATCATTGCCTCTATATCGTAGGAGTCCTCCCGCGCACCGATGGTCTGAAGAAGCAGCCCGCGGCTGTATCGGGAAGCCTTTTCCGCCCAATCCTCAAGGGAACCGCAGGCAGGGGGACAGGACCAGGTCTTGTTATAGCTGCGGCAGCGGTCGGCGGCGCACATGGAGCGCACCTCCGGCAAAAATTTCAATGTTTTCGGGTCCAGGGGCGCCACGGTGTCAAAGCCGCATTCCCGGGCGGCCTGTGCAAGATCAATCATAAGCTTCCTCCCATTCATCAAACAGCATGGCCTCTATGTAATTGTCATTGAACAGCGCTGAGGAGCTCAGCTCCTCGTAACGGCAGAGCCGGTGCAGCTCCTGCAGCGCCTCCCTCCCGGCCGGCGTCAGCGCAAGGGCGGCCCCCTTGCCGGCGCTGTTTCCCACATGACGGGCCTTATTCAGCAAATCCGGGGGAAGCATTCCGATGGCGCAGGCACTCTGCAGGCGCATATAGGCACCAAAGCCCCCTGCAATCAGGACCTCGTCAATATCCTCGCAGCGCTTGCCGCTGCGCTCTAACAGTGTCTCAATGCCGGCGCGGACAGCGGCCTTTGCAAGCTGCAGCTTTCGCACGTCCTTTCCCGAGAGCCAGACGCTGTCGGTGATGGAATACCGCTCCTGCTCCATGCGCCCCGTCTCATCCAGAATGCCGTTATACAGCAGCGCTGCGGTCAGGTCGATCAGTCCGCTGCCGCAGAGGCTTTTGGCTTCGGTATCTCCCAGCACGGTGTAGCTGAGATCGGTCTCAACGGCACTGACAGCGCCGTCCCGGGCAGGGGTACCGCACTCTATCTCCGCCCCCTCAAAGGCCGGTCCCGCGGCAGTGGCACAGCAGAGAAAGCCCTGGCGGTTTCCAAGCCCCATCTCGCCGTTTGTGCCAATGTCAATGAAAAGCACCAGCTTGTCCGCCGCCGCAGCACCGCTGCTGACCAGGCCTGCCGTAATGTCGCCCCCCACATAACCCGCCACCGCCGGGCAGAGATAGAGCACACAGTCGCTGGCAAAGCAGTCCATATACTCCGCTGCCGGATGTTCCTGTCCAAAGAGGCTCAGGGGACGGAAGGGCGCAATGCCGATGCTCTCCGGGCTCAGGCCGGCAAACAGGTGCTCCATCACCGTGTTGCCGGCGATGCTGACATAGCGGATTTTTCCCGGGTCCTCGCAGAGCTGCCCGGCCAGGGCCGCCAGCTGTTCCCGAATGGCCTGGGTGAGGGCATTCAGGCCCTCCTGAGAACGGGCATGCTGGATGCGGCTGATTACATCGCCCCCCCAAGTGCGCTGGGCATTCATTGCTCCGCGGGCGGCAAGGCATTTTCCGGTCGTGAGATCATAGAGATACGCGGCCACCGTGGTGGTTCCGATATCCACTGCCAGCCCCAGCCCTTCGCCCGAGGGAGGGATGTCAATCGCGTCTGTCAAAACCCGCTCGCCGCGGGCGCGGTCCAGACGGATGACCAGATCTCCTGCCGGTCTGGCGCGGCAGGAGAGCACGGTTTCCTCCGCAAAGCACAATACCTCACCGTCTCGAAAACGGCAGGGGCCGGTGACCGCAACCCCGCACTGGCCGCAGGTGCCGTTTCCCCCGCAGGGGGCCTCTACCTGCGCCCCCGCGCCGCGCAGCAGCTCCAAAAGCGTCTGCTGACCGTCGGTCAAAAATTCTTTGCTTTCGCGGCCGTCCTGAATCGTGATTTTGTATTCCACGCTGAGCCTCCTTCAGCTTTTGTAATGGTGACATTTCGCGGCTGCGCCGGACAGCGGAGCGCGAAATGGAGGTTGGACAGCAAGCATACAGGAAAAATGCCGGAATCCTTCCCGGTACATCCCCATTATACCGACAAAACCTGCTTTCGTAAAGCAGGTTTTGTCAGAAACAACAGTGAATTTTTACAGCTTGTCAATGCCGCGGCTCATGCGGACTTTGCCTTGAGGATTTCCACAGCCTTGTTGGCGCAGGCGGCAGCGTCCTCGGTGTAGTAGTCAGCGCCCACCTGATCGCAGAACTCCTGGGTGATGGGTGCGCCGCCGATCATAATGGACACCTTGTCCCGGATGCCGGCGTCGCTGACAGCCTCAACCACCTTCTGAATCATGGGCATGGTGGTGGTGAGCAGGGCAGAACAGAGGATCAAATCGCACTTCTCATTGATGGCAGTCTCCACAAACTTCTCCGGAGGCACATCCACACCCAGGTCCAGAACCTCGATATTCTTGCTCTCGACCATCAGCTTGACAATATTTTTGCCGATGTCGTGCAGGTCGCCCTGTACGGTGCCCAGGCAGGCTTTGCCAATGGGCTGGTTGCCCTCCTCGGCCAGCAGGGGCTTGATCAGCTCCGTACCCTTGTTCATGGCGCGGGCAGCTACCAGTACCTCGGGAACAAAGGCCTCGTTGCGGGTGAAACGGTCGCCCACAATATTCATGCCGTGGAGCAGCCCGTCATTCAGAATATCCTGCGCCGAATAGCCCTCCTCGATGGCCTTGGGAACCAGGTCCTTGATCAGCTTGGCCTTACCCTTCTCTACCGCAGCGGAAATTTCTTCAATCGTTGTTGCCATATCCTTGCAAGCTCCTTTATTTCAGTTTTGCTTTTGTTTGATGGGGATAGTTTAACCGAAAAGCAGAGCCGGGGATAGTAATATTTTTTTATTTTGGGTAATTTCTTATGAAATCGTTGTGCCGTCAGCTCTCTCCCCGTCTGCGCCACTCCGCCAAAGGGAAAACTCCCGCTACAGGGAGATACCGGCTTCAGGTCTCCGATGCCAGCTCCGGCGCATCCGGCGAAAGGAGCGCGCCCCTGGCCTCCGCGGCCTCAACCAGGGCGCGATTGGCCTGATTCACAGCGCCGAAGCGCTCCACCGTACAGATCACACCCCGGCAGCGGGCGGAGAGCTCCAGTGCTCTGGTCACGCCCTCCGCTCCCACCGGCTCAAAGGGTGGGGAGGTAATCAGCTCCCCGGCAAGGGCGCGTGCGATTGGAACATCCGCGTCATTTTCCGGCAGCACCCCGGCGGCAAAGGGGATGCCCAGGCGCTGCAGCCGCCGGTAGAGCGGTATGCCGCTGCCGCCGCCGCCCACTACAAAGATTTCCGGCCTGCCGGTCACGCGCTCCGACTCCACGCCGCCCAGAAGCGCGTCATAGCAGCCGTGCTCCACGCCATAGAGCCGGGTAATATAGTCCCCCTGAAAAATTTCCTCCGGGGTTCCAATCCGGTCCATGCGCCCCGCGCGCACGCAGAGCACCATGTCGGAAAAGCGCTGGGCCAGATCCAGCTCGTGGAGAGAGAGCACCACTGCCAGTGCCTTTTCCCGTGCCAGCTGCCGCAGCAGGCAGAGAAAATCCAGCTTGTGGCGAATGTCAAGAAAGGAGGTGGGTTCATCCATGACCAGCACCCTGGGCTCCTGACAGATGGCCCTGGCCAGCAGCACCCGCTGGCGCTGCCCGTCGCTGATTCGATTGAAGTCCAGGCTCTCCAGCTCGGTCACATGCACCAGCTCCATGGCCTCCCGCACGACCTGCCGGTCCCGCTGGGAGAGGATGCCAAGCCGGCCGGTGTAGGGATACCGGCCCGTGGATACCACATCGGCACAGGTCATCAGCTCCGGCCTGGGCCGCGCAGTCAGCACGGCAGCAACGCTTTTTGCCAGCTCCCGCTCCCCCAGCACGGCTACGTCCTTTTCGTCCAGCAGCACCTTGCCGGATACCGGCCGCAGCTGTCGGATCAGCGTTTTTAATATGGTGGATTTTCCCGCCCCGTTGGGACCGATGAGGGTGGTAATCCGCCCCGGCACCAGTGCCAGCTCCACACCGTCGATGACCACATGGCCGCTGTAGCCCACACTGAGCGCCGCAGTGCGCAAAATCGGCTCTCTCATGCCTCCCCCTCCTTGCTCCGCTGCCGCTTCAGCAGCATCCAGATCACCACCGGTACGCCGAAGACCGCGGTGACCGAGCTGATGCTCAGCTCTGTGGGGGCAAAGAGTGTGCGGGCAATGAGGTCACAGAGCAGGCAGAAGACCGCCCCTCCCAGAAAACAGGCCGGAATCATCAAAATTGGCCGGGCAGTGCGAAACAGCGTCTTCATCAGATGCGGAACCGCAATGCCCACAAACGAGATGGGGCCGGCAAAGGCGGTGACGCAGGCACTGAGAACACTGGAGAGCAGGATCAGCTCCACCCGAAAGCGGGTGACATTGACGCCCATGTTCCGGGCATAGCTCTCCCCCAGCTGATAGGCGCCCATGGGCTTGCTGAGCAGAAAAGCCAGCACCAGAGCCGCCAGCACCACCACGGCCTCAATACGCACATCTCCCCATTCCCGTCCGGAAAAGCTGCCCAGGGACCAGTTGTGGAGGTTGACGATATTGCTGTCAGAGGCGAAGGTCACAACGATGTCCGTAATGGCGGAGCAAATATAGCCGATCATCACGCCGCAGACGATCAGCAGGGACATACTGCGCAGCCTGGCGGACACCAGCAAAATCGCCCCCATGGACAGCATAGCCCCGAGGAATGCCGCCAGCACCATGGTCAGGGAGCTGACTGCAAGACCGTGGGCCAGAGAGAAGATCATGGTCAGAGCCACCACCAGCTTGGCACTGGAGGAGATGCCCAGCACAAAGGGGCCGGCGATGGGATTTGCAAAAAAGGTTTGCAGCAAAAAGCCGGAAACCGACAGCGCTCCGCCCAGCAGCGCCGCAGTCAGCAGTCTGGGCAGACGGATGCCCCAGATAATGGCGGCGTTATCCCCCTCCCGGTTTAAGAGAATGCGGACCACTTCGCCCAGCTCCAGCCGGGCACTGCCCGCCATGACGTTGACCACCAGCAGTACCGCCAGCAGCGCTGCCAGCAGCAGAAAGCAGACCGTGCAGCGCAGTTTTCGTTTCTCATCCATGGTGTGATTCCCTCCAGCCTATTCCGTTCGGTCAGGGTTTCGGAAGGGCGCTTCCCTTTCTGCGGGGGGTACACCCCGGCGGTGCGGCGCGCCTCCGCTTATTTCAGCCTGTGCAGAAATTCCAGCTGGTCCGGCGCGGCGGCGCCCTGACTCAGCACCGTGTTGAAATCCGCAATCATTCCCGCTGCGGCGGAGCTTTTCTGGAACATGTCGTGCTCCGTGCACCAGACGTTTCCCCGCTCCACTGCCTTGAAATCCGCCAGCAGGCTGCATTTTTGCAGGAGCGCATCGAGGCTGTTCAGTTCACCGTCGATGGTGCTGTTATAAATCAGCACATCCGCATCCCTTGCCCCGGCGTAGAATGCCTCCAGCTGCATGTTCATGGTGGACAGCGCGCTGTCCTCCGCACCGGGAAGGCTGTCAAAGACATAGCTCCCTCCCGCAAGCTCGATCATCCTGGACACGTAGTCGCCGGGCTTTCGCACGACGGCGGCACCGGCAGAGCTGATGTGAAAGAAGGCCACTGTCTGCCCCGCGGCCGGCGCCGTGTCCAGGGCAGCCAGCTTTTCCTCCTGCTGTCTGAAAAAAGCCTCCGCCTCCGTCTCCCGTCCCAGAAGCAGGCCATAGAGCCGTATCCACTCCACCCGTCCCAGGGGATGGGGCTCATAGCTGCTGCGCTCCACCAGGACGGGAATGCCCAGGGATTGCAGCTTCTCCATAATGTCCGGGCTGTGATAGATCATGGTGCTCTCCACCGCCAGGGAGCATCCCTCTGAAAGCAGCAGCTCAAAGTCCGGAGCGCTGTATTTCCCGGCATAGGCCAGATCCAGAGCATCCATGGCCTCCCGCACCTCCCCCAGTCCCCAGTCCTCATAGCTGGTGCTGGTGAAGCCTACCCGGTCCAGCGCATTCAGATGGAGAAACAGGTCCATGGCTGAGGAGGCAGCCACGTAGATCCGATCCAGCGGCGGGCGCAAAACCACCGTCGTATCCTCCAGACCTGCCGGGGCCTCTCCGCCCTCCGGCAGCAGGAGAAACCGGTCGGCCCCTGCAATCGTCAGCAGAGTGCTTCCATCGGAAAAGTAATCCACTGAGAACTGCCGGGCGTATTTCAGCTCCATGCTGCCGGTTCTGGTCCGCACCGCCTCCGTGGCCTCGGAGGGGCTCTCCGCCGCCGGAGCGGCTGTGCCGCAGCCGGCCAGTCCGGCGGCCAGCAGCGCCAGGAGAAGCAGCGCGGAAAAAACAATCCTGCGGTATTCTTTCATCATTCCACCGGGACGGGCAAAATGCTGCCCCCGTCAAAGGTGAGCGTATATTCAATCTCGTGGGGCGTGCTCATGGCAGTGGTATCCGCGTAGACGGTGATACTCCGGTCAAAAAACTGCACGGGAATCTCAAAGACAGAATTCCCCTCAGTGTTGACAGGCAGATAGCGCGCCTCGCCGATACGCATATAGTCATAGTTGGAGCTGCTCCAGACAATTCTGGCCGTGCAGGCGCCGCCCTCTGCCGTCATGACAGCGGGGCTCTCCACGCTGGCCCTGCCGCTGCCGCCGGAGAGCGCCACCTCCACAAGATAGCTTCCGTCTGCCAGTCCAAGGCTCTCCGCCGTGGTGAAAAAGCCCTCCGCAAAGGCCTCTGGCGGCAGAGAATCGGCCCGGAACACCAGAGTACGGTCGTACCAAAGCTCTTTGTTTTTGCTGAAGGCCGCGCAGGCAACTCCTGCGTCCAGCGCCTCCACGGGGAGGGTGAAGGTGTGGGCGCCCGTCTCTCCCTCCTCAAAGGAGATATATGCCGCCGCCTCTGCAGCCGCGGCCTGCTCTGCCGTGCCGGGATAGATATAGAGATAGCCCTTGCCGCCCATGACCATTTCGGCAGTCATCTCCCCCTCCGCCACCGTGAGGGTACAGTCCGTGATCTGGAACATGGAGGAGCTGGAATCCACCCGAATGCTGTAAGTGCCCTCCCGCAGCTGATCGGCGAAGACGGGCACCATGCCCTCCTCCACCACGTCCTCCACGGTGGTCATGTCTGCGGCGGTGGCCACCTTGCCTGTTCCCTGGCCCGCGTCAGCCGCAGTCTCAGCGGGGGCAGGAGCTGCGGACGGAACGGCTGCGGCTGCCGGGGGATCGGTGGTCTGGGCTGCTGCCGGCTGCGGGGCCGAGCCGCCGCAGCCCGCCAGCAGTGACAGCGTAAGCAGCAGAGGCAAAATAATCGCTTGCATGTTTTTCATCAGAACGGTTCCTTTCTCTGCGGCAAGCGCCCCGGAGAAGTCCGGGGCGCCGCGTATGAAAAATCAATCAAATTCAGTTTGCGCTGTCTATCGCAGCTTTGGTATGCTCCACCAAAAGCTGCTGGATAGCCGGGAAGGAGCCCAGGCCCCGGAGCACGGGCACTACCTCATACCCGGCCTCGGTAAAGATGGTATCCCAGGAGTCCTCCTCACCGCCGGCCATGTCGTTGTTGGCGTGGTCGCCGGCCACAATCATCAGCGGCTCCAAAACCACCCGCTCATAGCTTCCGGCCTGCACCAGCTCAAGAACGTCCTCCACACTGGGCTCGGCCTCCACGGTGCCGATGAAATAGTTGGTCTTGCCCATGTCCTTCAGAACCGCCTGCATTTTGGCATAGACGGCGTTGGAATCGGCCTCGGTGCCGTGTCCCATAAATACGATAGCGGTCTTGCCGTCGTCGTATTCAGCGGTGGCCTCGGTAATCGCCTTTGCCACGGTGCTGAAGTCGGCGTCGGTGTCCAGAATTGGCTTACCGATAATAATCTTGTCAAAGGCGTCTGCATACTGCGCAATCTCGTCGATGACATCATTATACTCAAAGCCGGGCATCAGATGGGTGGGCTGGACAATCAGGGTCTTTACGCCGTTGTCCACTGCCCGGTTCAGGGCTTCTGTGATGTTGTCGATTTTTTCACCGTCCCGCCGCATGACATGGTCGATGATGATCTGGCTGGTGAAGCCCCGGCGCACGTCATACTCGGGGAATGCCTCGATCATGGCCTTTTCGATGGCGCCGATGGTCTCGCGGCGGCTGTCGTTGAAGCTGGTGCCGAAGGACACTACCAAAAGCTCGGTCTCACCGATGCCGTCAGCGTTCAGAGGATCATCCAGGGAGGCGTCGCCGGTACCGAAGTCCTCGTCGATGGCGTCCTGCACATGGCTGGAAATCTGGAGCTGAATCAGCTCGTTGGAGCCCAGTCCCTTGAGAACGCACTCCACCTCATAGCCGGCGTTTTCAAAGATGGTTTTCCAGGAATCCTCCTCGTCGCCGGCCATATCGTTGTTGGCATGGTCGCCGGCCACAATCATCAACGGCTGCAGCACAACGCGCTTGTAGTCACCCGCGCGCACCTGCTCCAGCACATCCTCTACGCTGGGCTCGGCCTCTACGGTGCCGATGTAATAATTTTCCAGCTCGAACTCATCTCTCAGCAGCGTCTGCAGCCTGGCATAGACGCCGTTGGAATCCGCCTCTGTGCCGTGTCCCATGAACACGATGGCCGTCTCCCCGTCGTCATAGACGATTGTATCAAGCATCACAGCCAGCGCCACGGTCTCGAAATCTGTTTCTCCGTCGAGCAACGGACGGCCGATGCGGATGGACTCGAACGCGTCAGCGTAGCCTGCCACCTCCTCCAGTACGTCGTTATACTCAAAGCCAGGCATCAGATGGGTGGGCTGCACCACCAGATTCCTGACGCCGTTGGCCACAGCACGGTCCAGAGCCTCGGTCAGATTGTCGATCTTCTCTCCGTCCCGGCGCAGCACATGGTCGATGACGATCTGGCTGGTAAAGGCCCGGCGCACGTCATACTCGGGGAATGCCTTGATCATGGCCTTTTCGATGGCGCCGATGGTTTCGCGGCGGCTGTCATTGAAGCTGGTACCGAAGGACACCATCAAAAGCTCGTTTTCGCCGATGCCGTCTGCGTTCAGGGGATCGTCCAGCGACGCGTCGCCGGTATCATAGTTCTCGTCGTCCTCCGGTTCCTCCGTGGGGGCAGGCGTCGGGGCCGGGGTAGCCGCAGGCGCCTCTGTGGCGGCAGGTGCTTCGGTTTGCTGGGGTGCAGCCGTACTGCCGCAGCCGGAGAGCAGCGACAGAACAAGCAGCAGAGACAAAACCAGTGAGATTGTCTTTTTCATGTTGTTCCTCCTCGTATGTATCTTTCTCGTATTCAAGTGTGCAAAGCACTCTATGACAGGAAAATGCCTCCTCAGGCACAGCGCGAAAAATAATAAAAAATCCCTCTCCCCGGGGAGAAGGACAGGACGGGAAACGCCGCGGCAAAAGCTGCGCAGCGTTATGCTCCGGCCAATTCCCCGTGGCCGGTCCCGCTCTGCGGGACGCTCGTACAAAGCCAATGGCAGGTCTCCTGACTCATGGATCACCGCGCAAAGCCCGCCTTCCCGGCCGAAACTGGCCAGTGGCTCCTGCAAGGCTATGCCTCCCGGCCCCTCCGCTCTCTGTGTGTGCAGGGGACAGGAGACCGCCTCTGGTCTCGCGCTTCCCAAATACAGTGACGGGATCGTACAGGACTTTCACCTGTTTCCCTTTTCACCCCTGTGGACAATACCGGGGCACCCTTGGCTTGCTGTATTTTTCATCCATTCTTATATCATAGATTTCCTGCCATGTCAAGGGCAAGCGCTTCACGGACAGGATAAACGTTACAGTTCAGACGCCGGGGCGTCTGAACTGTAGTAAATGAAAAATATTTTTGTCGTTTACTATAAAATATGCCCGCTGAATTTACTTTTTTCTCTGTCATATGTTATATTTTTTTGCGGCTTATCTGGTGAAGGGACCTTCAAAGGAGATGAAGCTGGACTTGGAAGATGAGAAAATTATAGATTTATACTTCCGGCGTGATGAAGCCGCCATCCGGGAAACAGAGGCAGCCTACGGTTCGCTATGTATGCGTATCGCGCTGAACATCCTCAGTATCCGTCAGGATGCCGAGGAATGCGTCAACGACACCTGGCACAGCGCGTGGAAACGCATCCCGCCCACACGGCCGGTGTCCCTGCGGGCCTTCCTGGGACGGATTACCCGGGACCATGCCGTCAGCCGCTGGCGGGCCGAGCACGCCAAAAAGCGCTTTGACGGCATGGAAATCCTGCTCAGCGAGCTGGACGAATGCGTTCCCGCCGCCGCGGACCCGGAAAAAATCACTGAGACCGCTGAGCTGACAGAGCAGATCACAATATGGCTCCGGAATCTGAACTCGGAGGACCGCGCCCTGTTCCTCCGGCGGTACTGGTACGGCGACGGAGTAAAGGAGTTGGCAAGGGAACGGGGCGAACGTGCCAATAATGTATCCCAGCGCCTGCTCAGGCTGCGTAAGCAGCTTCGGAAAACGCTGGAATCGGAAGGGGTTTGGATTCAATGAAAAGCGAAAGAGTTTACGAAGCGCTCTCCGGTCTGCCGGAGGATTTGATCGAAGATGCCGGGACCCATGTGTTCCGCAGGCGCACAATTCCCTGGACCAGATTCGGCGCGGTTGCCGCCGCTGCCGTGCTGATACTGGGTCTGGGGACCTGGGGGCTGACCCGAAGCGGGAAAGGCCCCGTCTCCTCCGGCGGCGGGACGGGCGGTATGGGGGACAGCGGCGGAAACGACGGAGCATCCGGAGCATACACCTATATGTCCTATGCAGGGCCGGTGTTCCCGCTGACTGCGCTGGGAAGCAGCGAGGGAATCACCGCAGAGCGTCATACGGAGTTTGATTTTTCGCCCTATGAAACGTCGCAGGGGGCCCGGGAGCAGGACGGTGAGGAGACAGCCTACGACCATTATGAGACGGAGACCATCGTCACAGACCGGTATCTTATGACCAACGAGGGAGAGGCGGACCGGACGCTGACGCTGCTGTATCCGGCGGCGCTGAGCCTCAGCAAGGATGCGAAGCTTCTGCCGGCGCTGAGTCTGGACGGCGCTCCGGTATCCACAACACTCTATGCCGGACCCTACGCGGGAGGTTTTGTGGACATGGAGGGCAAGCGGGACGGGGAACGCTGGAACCTGGCCGGGCTCCGGGACTGGGAGGCCTACAAGGCTCTGCTGGAAAGCGGCGGTTATCAGACGAAGGCCCTGGAGGACGCCCCGGCGCTGGAGGAGCCCGTAACGGTCTACAAGGTGGACAACTATGTCGTCGCGCCCACCGATGCGGTAAACCCGACGCTGCTGATGTCCTTCTCTATCGACTATGCCAGAACCACGGTGCTGACTTACGGTTCCAACGGAGGCAGCGATGATATGGAAAACGGAATATGCGGCAGAGATGTGGGCGGGCTGCACCGGGAGTGGGCCATCCATCCTATGTACGTGATCCTGCTGGGAGACGATACCACCGGCGGCTATGAATTACAGGGCTACCGGAACGGCGGCTGCGAGCCGGGGGATGAAATTGAAATCACTGCCACGGTGGAGCGCTATGAGAGCACCCTGGGGGCGTTTTTGCGGCGCATCGTCACCGAGCAGCTGGAAACGGACAATTTCGGGATGCTTCCGCTGGAGGAAACGACGCTGGGAACACTGATCTCCCCGGAGCTGGTCTACAAATGCGTGGCGGAGATGTTTGCCTCCTACAGCAGCACGGGTGAGACCCCGGCGGAGCGCTACCGGAACGGCATGCTGGAGGACCTGATGGGCGACAGCTTCGTGACCACCCGAATTTTTTACGCGGCCGCCGAGGTGACGATTCCTGCCGGCGAAACCGTCGAGCTCGCTGCCCGAATGGTCAAGGAGGCCAGCTTTGACTACTTCGGCATGGGAACGGAAAAGGGTTACGCGACGAACGGCTACGACCTGGCGACAGTCCTCGGGTCAACGCTTCAATTTACAGCGCAATATGCCTCTGTGCGGGGGTTGGAGGCCGTGGAGCTGCTGGAAAACAGCTTCGGCTTTGACCCCGCGGCGGGCGTCACGGAGGTCCGGCTTGACCCGGCGCAGGAGCACTACTGGCTAAAGCTCCGCAGGGCGGAGGGCTGAATACAAAATCCGCATCCGTTCGTAAAAATGCAAGGCCGGGAGCCCAATACGGGGCCTCCGGCCTTGCAATTTTTATTTGACGTATCAAACCGTCTCCTGATTCTCAGGCCTTCCTTTGCGTTTTTGCTTTCGAGCTGAAACCAGTGCCCGGAAAAGCCGTATCAGGAGGAACCCCGCAAATTCCAGATACAGGCTTACCGGCGCAAACCAGTCCAAAATCTCATAGCATACAAATTTCGCAATCAGAAACCGCGGCGGCCAGAGCTCCGGACCGTTCAAAAGGGCCCTTCTCGCCTGATATGAGACTTCGCCGCTATAGTCAGCCGGGATGAACAGTCGAAGGAACAGCTCCGCCAATCTCCAGCTGAGAAAGTGATCCAGCTCGAACAAAACCAGTCCGATCAGTGCCAACATGGAAAGGATTCCAAGATAGACGCTATGGAGGCTGAGACGCCTGACGGGGCCCTGTTTCCAGGCATACCAAACGCCAAAGAGCGCGGACAGCACGATTTGCCCCAGATTAAACAAAGCGTATATGTACAATATCCCCCAGATCTCCAGCATATTCCCGATGAAGCAGATGGCCGCCACGCCCAGCCAGCCCAGCAGCAGGTATCCGACATTGCGGCAGGTCAAAAGCTTTTCCGGCGGAGGCGGCGCTTCCGGCTCGGGTATCCGTCTTGCCCGCAGCACCTCCAGCTCCGTGATCTCCAGCGCTTCCGCGATATCATCAAACTTGGCCACGTCGGGAAGACAGATTCCCCGCTCCCATTTGCTCACAGCCTTATCGGAGACGCCAAGCCGCTCCGCCAGTTCTTTTTGCGTCAGACTCTTTGCTTTCCGCTCCTCTGAGATAAACCTCCCAAATTGTACCGGGTCCATATCCTCGCCTCCCGAAAACATTCAACGCCGTATCCCGGCGGGATGGCGCCCAGTATAGCAAACCACGGGATAAAAGGCAAGAAACCTGTGGTAGAGTCTGCTTATTCGGCCTTATTCTTCGCTTTCATAGCGACAATTCCGCTTCAGATCGCCACTGTCAGCAACATCGACGCACAGTCCGGCAGCATATGAATCCCGGCATACAGGATAAATCCAGTTTCCCCCATATCGAAGATAACCCAGACTATTTTCTATTTGTGTTTCCAGTTAATAAATGACAGGGCCAACAGCAACATTATGACCACCAGATAGCCCTTGTAAAACTGCCACATCACATATGCATCCACCCGAAAGCTGCCAATATAAAAAACATGGCCCAGCGTTGGCACACTGGCAACGATATAGACATATACAACAGCAATCAACAGCATCAAAAGCGCGATGATCCGCATAATCCGCTTTGCCTTCATCCCGCCTGCTCCTCCTCCCTCCACCATCTCCGCGCTTTGCGGATTAAGCTTCCAACCAGGACGCCCAACAGTGCCGGAGGAAGCGAAAACAAAAGATAGAACCAGAATTCCATCGCCAAAAGCGGAGAAGCAGCAGAGGTTCAGCGCCTTTACCCGGCGGAGATTCACGATCTCGGAATGGGAGATGCGGACAAAGCTGCCTTTGTCCAGAGCATCCTCCAGCTCATAGAGCCGCTTGCGGACCAGATACTGCGCCTGCCCTGCGTCCTCGGCGTAGACCTCCTTGTCCTGGGCAAAGAAGCGGACCAGCGCTCCGGGCTCCAGCCGGTATGCCTTGCCGTCCCGCCAGCCCATCAGGATGCCGCTGTCCATCGCCCGCAGCCGCTCCGCCAGCGCTTCGGTCTCCGCGGTGATTTCCGAAACCTCCAGAATCAGCACCGGCTCGACGCGCTCCGGGTTTCGCCGGATCTCGACCTCCATCCGCTCCACCTCCCTTCTGCCGGTATGCTATCAGATTCCGGCATTCCTGTCCAGCGTTTCCGGACCACCGGCAGCGCTGCCCCGACAATCGGTAAGCGCACAGATGAAAACCGGAGAACAGACGGGACGCCTTTTTCCGCACCCCGTCTGTTCTCCGTGGTTCATTTTGGCACACAGATATCCGCATCCAACAGCGTCAAAGCGACAGGGCCGCCCTTTGCGTCATACTCCAACCGCCAGCGGGTATGGGCTTTTCCCCAGGGAACGCAGGTATACATCACGTTCCCGTCCGTTTCCAGACTGTAGAATTGCCAGGGCTCAGAAGGCGTCAGCTCCCGAGCCTCGCCCGTGACCATGTTATACACGCCGACAGAGTATAACACCCCGTTTACGCCGTCTTCCTGATGAACATAGTACAGCCAGTCACCCGCAGCATCCTGAAAGCCTGAAGGCGGCGCGGAAATTACGGCGTCATTTCCGTCCGGCCGGAGAAGCAAAAGGTCGGAAGAATCCGTCCGGCTCCGGGTTTTCCGTTCCTCCGCGTCAGCCGGGTACAGCGCATAGGCTGTGTATGCGCCGATGCTTCGCGCGTATTTCGAGACGCAGGTCCCCTTCGGTAAAATAGAGACGCCATTTTCTCTCAGATCATAGAAGTGCGTGTATTCGTCTCCGCCGATGTCCACAAGCTCCAAATCGCGTGTGTCTACCTCCGGGTACCGCTCTGTCCAGAGCAAGGTGAACCGGTCAGCGTAGGAGATGCGGCCTGTCAGGGTTTCCAGAAGCTCCCCCGTCAGTGCGTCGACCCGAAGCTGATATTTATATTCCCCGGTTTTGTGATAGACAGTCAGGATCAGACTCCCATTCTCCGCAATTTCATAGCCGAAATGAGTAGCGTCAGCGCGGGACAACCGGAAAAGCTTCGTTTTCTTTCCGGTGTGACGGTCCTGACGGTATAGTGTAAGCCCGTGAGAATAATAATATGCATCCTCCGTGACCAGCCAGCCGTCGGTCCAGAGCTTGCCGAACAGCTTTTCGTTTCCGTGTTTCTCTGTCCACTGCCAGAGTCCGCTGTGGGATACATTATAATAATAAGCATCACCAATGATCGTACCCGGCCAGGCGCTGCAGCCGAAGGAAAAATAATCCAGCCGCTGCGCGATCCGAAGCGCGCCGGTGAGCACCAGGGCAAAAACAGCGGCGGAAGCGAGCCGGCGCGGCCAGGCCCTGCGCTTCCGGGGCCGGACAGAAGCGTCCGCAACCAGGTCTTCCCCCACGCCTCCAATGGCATACAGCAGTTGTTCTGTCGTCATATACTGATATAACCTCCCTTCCTGAGATGGGACAGCAGCTTTCCCCGGCACCGGTGCAGCATACTCTTGGTTTTGCTTTCAGAGAAGCCGAAGCGCCTGGCGATATCCGAAATGGAGTCCAGATACCAATAGCGCCGCAGAAAAACCCGGCGCTCCGTCTCCGGCAGTGTGCGAAGGAAGGCGTCCACAGCGCCGGCCAGTTCCTTTTCCTCGATCGCCTCCTCCACGGAGGATGACGCGGGCACAATCTCGCTCAGCTCGTCCAGCGCAAGCTCCGCCTGGCCTCCGCCGCGTTTCTGCGTGCGGGCGTCCCGGCGGCGGTTCAGGGAAATGCGGCGGGTGATTGCGCCAAAGAAGGCAGAAAGAATCGCCGGCCGCTGGGGCGGTATGGCATTCCAGGCGCCCAGCCAGGTGTCGTTCACCGATTCCTCCGCGTCGGGTATGCTGCTGAGGATATTCATTGCGATTGCCCTGCAGTAAGCTCCGTATTTGTCCTCCGATGCGCGAATCGCCCCCTCGTTCCGGGACCAGTAGAGGCCGATAATCTGTTCATCCTCCATCAACGCACCTCCTCCCTGCCCTTATAGTCACCAAAAATGGGCCGGGGTTGCAAAAAAATGAAAAACCCTGCCATAGGAGGGCAGGGTTAATTGCGGGAAGCATTCATTGGATACTTCACTCTTTTGGGTACCTCTAAAAACTCACGTCTGGGGATTCGCCGAGAGATTTTGCCCCAGATTGAAGGGAAAAAAGTGCAGGAATACTTTGTGTATTTCAAACTTTTTTCACAAAAATCCGGGGCAAAAGCTCCGGTGAAGCGCCGGGCGGGAGTTTTTAGAGGTGCCCTTTTGTGAAAAACAGGCTGCGGCTTTCCCTGCTTCATCTTAAAAACCCAATATATTCGTTAAATGCGTTGAAAAGCATATCACCGGAACAGACTGCCAGAATCATATCAGAAGCTCCGATGCACTCAAACCGAAATATATCCGATGCCCTGGTCAGAACCAACACAGGGATCACCTCATAGTCCGGACCAAATACGATTTCCAGGTAAGGACAGTACTTCGCAGCCTGAATAACCTCCTCCGGTTCTATGACGTCCTTCATCTTGAATTCCAGGGAAAACACTCTGTTCTCCGTAACGACCAGCACATCCGCGTAGATCCTTACCGTTCTGGCGCGCTTCAGGCGGAACTCGAAGGCGATCTCCCAATCCAGGCAGGCGTCCCCCAGCATTGTTTCCAGATCCTGAAACAGCCGTATCATCTGCTCCCTGCAGTCCCGGAAAGAATGAAGTAGGCCGCGGGTATCATTCAGGCTCCTCCCGATATTGACGCAGCCCTCCATAAGCTGCCGCATCCATTCGTCTTCTGCCAGATCCAGAAAATCTCTGACCAGACTGTAATACCCGGAAAATTCCCGCAATCCGCCGTGAGGGCGCGTCTGCCGGACAATACCGTGCCAGAAATAATCTCTGTCCTGCCAGCAAAGCTCCCGCAGCAGCGGTGAGGAATAGATGGCCTGATTAACGGTTTTACGATCATAGGGCAGCTGCTTTGCAATATCCCTGGCCTTGAGCCCATCGTTTCTGCAAATCACCGCACAAACAGCCCGCTCGATTTCATCACTCTTGTTCATACTCTCCTGTCAATTAAGCCGCCCGCCAGCGGAGGCTTTGCCTGTTTCCGGAAGTGTGTCAGCGGAATTGCGCCGGTCAGGGCCGCAACCTTCCTTAAGGAAACGCTGAACAAATCCCCGCGCACGTCTTGGCGGGAAATTCAGCGCCACTCTGCGTTGCAAAATCTTGAAATCCGACAG
>CAJOPB010000227.1 GCA_905236305.1 uncultured Oscillospiraceae bacterium
CCTCTCCGCTACTTTTACCTTCTCCCAGGCTTGTGGCCCACTTGAAGTTTATATGCAGCAACGTGTCGCTACACGATGGAACTCATCGACAATGATAAGACTCACCTCGGGGAGCCAGCTCCAATGGCTCCGCCAGTTTCGCATACAGGCATCCAGCCGCTCCGGCGTCATAATCAGGACCTGTGCCGAAGAATATGAGTTCCCCGCAGATGCTTTTTGCGTCGTCTCACCGGTAAAGACGCCGACCTGATGGCCGCAAAACCGGCGCCTGAAGCGCGCATACTGTTCAGCGGCCAGCGCACGAAGCGGAGTGACGTAGATCGCCCTGTATCCTGACGCAAGCACCTTTTCAATAGCATACGCAGCCATATAGGTCTTTCCGGTACCGGTCGGCATGCTGATAAAGCAATGCGCGTTACAGTCCAGAAGCCCGCGCCTGAGCAGCTCCTCCTGCGGCGGAAAAAGCTTCACAGCATTCACCGGTTTTCTTTTCGCATTATTTCATGGAGTAATACTTGCGTATTTTACAGTGTCCGCTTATAATTATATGCGTATTCAGCGCGCAAGTATATGAGCTTTTTGAAGGGGACCGCGACGAGAGATGGATTACTTGGCAGAAAACATGCGTTATCTGATTTGGGCATCCAGGCGCAGCCGCAGGGGCAGCGAGCAGTCATATGCAGAGTTCATTGATGAACTGTCGGCGAGATGTCAGATAGATGCGGATCGCTTCAGAATGCTTCTTTCCGGCACGGCAACTGCGTCATTTACAGAGGTTGAACAGATCAAAAGCGTCTTTTCCTCCGTGGATGAGGAACGTGTTCCCTACATTGACTGCGAATACCTGTTCAGACCTTTCATCGAGGAGAATTCCGAGCTGCTCATCATGGAAAACCTCCGGTACCTTCTTCATTCAATTCCCTGGGGAGACAATCAGGATTTCATTGATGCCATGCAGATTCGCGCCTCGACGTTGACCCGGTGGAAAAGCGGAAAGATGAAGCCGAGCCGGTACTACAAGGAAAAAATCTGTCAGTATTTTGGAATACCCGGCGTGGACAGCTTGAAATCCGCCTTTCTGTTTCTCGGCCTGTCCCCCGCGACAACGCTGGAGAAAAAGCTTCACCTAAAGAGGATGATCGACAAAATTGATCGTGAGAGGCTGGAAACCATGTACCCGGCTATCGTCCGGTTATTGGAATGAGGGAACAGGGAATGAGAAAGATATTCTGCGGTACCTCCGGTTCAGCCGAGCTGCCGAACATGCACAAGCTGTCCGAGATACCTGTACAGGCAGAGGTCTCAAGGGCCTTTGCAGCTTTTTACGGCGCGGACCTTTCCCTGCGGCCTGCACAGGATGCGGCTTTGTTTTCACATAAGCTTCTCCGTTCAAGGGAGAATGCAATCATCGCTACGCCGACAAACAGCGGCAAAAGCCTGCTGGCCTACCTGCTTCTTTTTCAGGAAGCAGCGGAGGGGAGAACGGTCATCCTCGTTGAACCGCTCCGCGCATTGGCCTATGAAAAGGCCGAAGAAATCAAAAAGCTTGCCGGCATTATGAGACGGCAGGACGGAATCAGGCTTGGTGTTACGATTACGACGGGTGACTATAGACTGACAGATGAGTTTATGCACTCGACCCCGAGGAACCCGGATGGATCGGCGAAAGGTCAAATCATTGTAGCTACCCCGGAGCGGCTGGATGCCCTTTCCCGTGTCAGCGAAAACCGTCACTGGTTTGAACGGGCGGCGCTGGTATGCTTTGATGAAGCGCATCTTCTTGGCGACAGTCACCGCGGAGCGGCGCTGGAGCTGCTGATTGCCTTTCTGCGTTCCCTGAAAACAGGGCTGCGGATTGTCCTGATGTCCGCTACCATTTCAAATCCGGGTGAGCTGGCTGAATGGCTTTCGCCATGCGATGTAATTGATGGTGTCCCTCGATACCCCACGCTGGATAAGTGGGTCTATTGCATGGAAAACGGCGAGAACGTCGATGAGATCCTTGCCGGCGAGATCGCCGGGATACTTCAGGACGGGGCATCCGGTGTTTTGGTGTTTGTCTATCAGACCGCTTCCGCTGAAAAGCTTGCGCATTACCTGGCGGAAAAGCTCACGGGAAACAGGCTCAGACAGCATGACCTTGAAGCGACGATGCGCGCCGGGGTTGCCTGGTTCCATGCGAAGCTGAGCTCCGCAACAAAAGCGTACATTGTGGACTCCATGGCCTCCGGACGCATCCGGGTCGCAGTCTCGACGACAGCGCTCTCCATGGGCATCAACCTGCCGGCAACGCATGTCTTTGTCAGAGACATCAGCTTTACCGGGTTTGGGGATCTCGCTGTTTCTGACATAATGCAAATGATCGGCCGGGCCGGCCGCGGTGACAATTCCGGTATCGGGACCGTAATTCTGAGCGGGAACAATCTTTCAAAAGAGGAGATAATCGCTTCCGGACTCAGGGATGAGACCGTACCGGAAATCAAATCCCAGCTTGTACCGAAAGAGCGGGCGGAGTACCGCGGCAGACCCGGTGAGGACCTGTGCTATCTCGACTGCGCCGGCAATCAGGTTATGGGAATCCTTAACCGATACGGCAGCATCACCCTGAAAGGGCTTGAGGCGTTCCTTTCCCATACCTTCGGAGGGGCCGGATTTGAGAAGCTTCCCGCTATCCTCCGGAGGCTTGCCGCATGGAAGCTGGCATACTTCAACGACTCTGCCAATGAGTATAGCCTGACACATCTTGGCAGGGTGTCCTCCATGTGCTATATACCTCCCGTTACTGCCGGCAACATCGGCCAGCTGTTCCGGGACTTGCTTGAGGATAACGCAAGCGGCGGACACATCGCGCGCTTTTCTCCGATCGACTATCTGATTACAGTCTGCCTGGTCAGTGATGAGAACAAGCCGGTCGCGAGATACAGCAAGCCGCTGGAAACAAAGGTCCACAGTTATATGGAGTCGCTCCCGCTCGGCGAAAAGAGCTATCTCTACAGTACCTGGATCATGTCTGCTCCGGACGCACTGTACGGCTCGGCGAGAGTGGATGGCACTGCGGGAGAGGCCAGGAAAAAGGTGTTTCAGGCAGCGTTTACCGCAATGTTCGTTTATGACATTTCCCGCGGCCTTTCCCGGACGCAGCTGGATGCGTTTTATAAGCTGGATTCAGAGGAACTGCAGGAACGCTTCAGGGACAACATTCTTTGGCTCCTCAGCGGCCTTGCGCAGATCCTTGAGATAAAGAGCTTCTACTACCATCTGAAGGAGAACTGTCATGCGGAGCCGGAGCAGATCAGCCGGGCCGATCAGACATTCGGGAAAGCCTCGCGCGCTATTTTCACCCTGATGGACCGCTTGAAGTTCCGCTCTCCTCTGGGTGAAATGGTGAGAGGCATCAGGAGCGTTTTCCCGCATGCGGACTGCTATCCCGGCGAGGGAACCATCCGAAGGCTGGAGGCCGCGGGAATCACCTCCGTCAGGGACCTGGCAGGAGTAACCGGGGAGCACCTGCTCTCAATCGGAATCCGCAGAGACCATGCGGAGCTGATCGTGGGTTATATTCAAAAACGAATGGCATAATATATACGAAATATACGAAGGCTTTTCCCTGACGCACTTGATTTATGCAGAAAAATCGGTTATGGTATATTTTGTATAAAAACATAAATGCGCCGGATACGGCGGAGAAAGGAGAGCATCAACCAATGAAGCAACGTATCCTATCCATCCTTCTCTGTGCGGCCATGCTGCTGAGCTTTTCAGCCGGGGCCCTTGCAGACGAGGCTGCTGCCTTCACGGATGTCAGGGAGGACGACTGGTTTTACGATTCCGTGGCATATGTGACGGACAAGGGACTGATGCGCGGCGGCGGAGACGGCTGCTTTGACCCAGACGGCGCCACCGACCGGGCCATGCTTGCCACCATCCTTTACCGTGTGGAGGGCAGCCCGGAGGTCACGGCGGACAACCCCTTCAGCGACGTGCCCGCAGGAAGCTGGTATGAGGCCGCCGTGGTGTGGGCAGAGGCAAACAATATTGTAAACGGGGTGGGCGACGGACGCTTTGACCCCACCGCCACGGTCACCCGGGAGCAGCTGGCGACGATGCTCTACCGCTACGCCCGGGCCAGGGGCTTTGAAACCGTGACCGCAATACTGTTCCCGATGGATTACGCCGACGCCGGCGAGATCTCCTCCTGGGCAACGGATGCCATGCAGTGGGCCGCGGCGGCGGGACTTATCACCGGTGTGACCGAGGACACGCTCTCGCCCGGGAGCGATTGCAGCCGCGCACAGGTGGCGACCGTCTTCCAGCGCCTTGACGAAAAGGTTCTGGCGCTGTATGTGCCCTACGGCAGCCCCTGGTATAACACCATGGTGTCGGGCAGGCTGCCCCGGGAGGTCCCGAGTGTGAAGGACGATCTCTATACCTACTACAACTATGACGTACTGAAGGAACACCAGGGGGAGGAATTTACGCAAATGTCGTCCACCAGCAGCGAGCTGTCGGAGGCGATCATTGCCGCCGTAAAGGACAAGACCCGGAGCGGCCATGCGCTGGAGCAGATGCGCATCTTCTTTGAGCAGGCCTCCGACGTGGAAAAGCTGGCGGAGATCGGCTTCAGCGAGGTGCAGCCCTACATCGACCGGATCGACGCCGTGACCTCCCTCGACGCGCTCAACGCCCTGCTGCTGGCGGAGGACTTCCCCTTCAACCCTGTGCTGAACGCATGCCTGGGCGTTGTGGACACGCGTGAGAATACCACCGTCTCCATCTATCCGAGCTTCATACTCTGCGACGGCGTCCTGCTGGGTGGAACCTACTACCAGGAGTCCGACGACCCCGATTTGCAGCAGTCCTACAATAATGTTCTTCTGATGTTGGCCCTCAGCACCCTCAGTGATATGGATTTGATCGGTGTGAAGGGAGAGGATTATTCAGACGCGTTCCAGAGGGTCGTGGATTTCGAGAGGGCCTATGGGAAGTATGCTGACTCCAGCTCCCATTACCTGAACGCGGAGTACGGCACGTATACCCAGGCCGTTGCGGACAGTATGCTGACCCTCGACGCGCTCTGCGCGCTGGCCCCCAACCTGCCCGTGAAGGAGCTGCTGGAAAAGTGCGGTAAGGTCTCCTCCGAGCGTTACAACGTCGACGCCCCGGGCTGGATGACCGCTTTGAGCGACATGTGGACGGAGGAGAATCTGGATACGCTCAAGCTGATCACCAAATGCAAGGTGCTGACGGAGACGCGCCCGTACCGCGACCAGAGCGAGGCGTTTGACGTTCTGAGCATACTCGGACAGGCTGTTCCCGACGCCGATATGCTGGGCTACAATGCCTGCAACAGCCTCGACACCTTTGCCCAGGTGATCGCCATGACCTATGTGGACACGGTTCTGGGAGAGACGGCAAAGGACCGCATGACAGCCCTTGCCGCCAACCTGGTGGACGCTTACAAGGACCTGATAGCCGGGACGGAATGGCTGGATGAGGAGTCGAGGACCCTGATCACCGAAAAGCTCGACCACATGACGCTCAACATCCTGGAGCCCGCGAGCGGCTACTTTGACTACAGCGGCCTGGAGCTCACGCCCACCGAGGAGGGCGGCACGCTGCTGTCCAACTATCTCAAGCTCAAGCAATACCGCCAGGACTGCGAGCGCGAACGGCTCGGCCGGAAATCCGCCAACGATCAGGTGTGGTTCAAAATCAGACCCACGGAGGTTAACGCCTTCTATGATCCGGCCACCAATTCCATCAATATCATTCCGGGCATGATTACCAGCGCCATGTACACAGACGACATGGATGATGCGGAGCTGATTGCGAGCATCGGCTACATTGTCAGCCACGAAATCAGCCACGGCTTTGACTTCATGATGTCCCAGATCGACGCCTACGGGCAGCCGAGGCAGTTGTTCTCGGAGCAGAGCCTCAAAACCTTCCTGGAAAAGTGCGCGGCCCTTGCCGGCTATCTCAGCACCATCGAGTACACGGAAGGAAAATATGTCCTGGGCCAGAACGTCATTGCAGAGGCCGTGGCGGACCTCTCGGGAATGCAGGCCTGTCTGGAGCTGTTGTCGAAGAACGCGGACTCGGACTACGACAAATTCTTCCGGAGAGTGGCCCTGGACTGGGCTACGGTAATGTCCGGGGGCACGCTGAATACGCTGTACGCCAGCGATACGCACCCGCTCCCCTACCTTCGCGTGAATGTGGACCTGCAGATGTTTGACGCCATCTACGACCAGCTGGGCGTGTCCGAGGGCGACGGCATGTACCTCGCGCCCGCGTCACGCATCGCCATATGGGGGCCGGAGACTGCGGAAACGGCTGCCGCGGAAGCGGAAAAGGCCGCGTGAGGCGGCGAGGTCACAAATAAGCAAGCATTCATATGCCCGGTCCCCTTCGGGAGGCCGGGCATATGGTATATATTACGGTTCAGCCGCCCCGGCGCCGGAGCAGGCACCCGTGTTTTCGCGCCAGGGAGGGGGGAGCATCTGTTGCAAAACGGAGAAAATGTGATATAATAACAGATACAATCCCCCCACCGGGGAAATGAGAGAAAAACTTACACATCGGGAGGGCATTGCCCCATGCTGGAACTGCAACATCTGAGCTATTCCGTCTCCTCGCCGGAGGGGACAAACGAGATTGTGAACGATGTCAGCCTCACCGTGCCGGACGGCACGCTGCTGGTGTTGACCGGCCCCAACGGCGGCGGCAAGACCACGCTGGCGAAGCTGATTATGGGCCTTGCGGAGCCCACGGAGGGCACCGTCGTCTGGAACGGGGAGGATATTACCCATCTTTCCATTACGGAGCGGGCCAAACGGGGCATCAGCTACGGCTTTCAGCAGCCGCCCCGCTTCAAGGGAATTAAGGTCAAGGATCTGCTGTCCATCGCCAGCGGCAAGCGCCTGCTGCGCCGCAGCGAGGCATGTGAATATCTGACGCGGGTGGGCCTGTGCGCGGCAGACTATATCGACCGGGAGGTGGATACCTCCCTCTCCGGGGGCGAGGTCAAGCGCATCGAGATCGCCACTGTCCTGGCCCGGGAGAGCGGACTGCTGATTCTGGATGAGCCGGAGGCGGGCATCGACCTGTGGAGCTTCTCGCGGCTGACCGAGACCTTCCGCCAGCTTCACGAAAAGCGGGAGCGGAGCATGATCATTATCTCCCACCAGGAGCGGATTATCTCCCTTGCCGACGAGATTGCCGTGGTGGACCATGGCCGTATCGCCAAAAAGGGCAGCGCCGCAGAGGTGTTTCCCTCCATCATGGCGGGAACCGGCAGCGAATGTTTGAAGGAGGGAACCGTATGTCCGAACTGAACAGCGTTGATACCGCGCTTTTGGAAACCATCGCCGACATGCCCGGCGGAAAAGCCGCGGGGGCTTACAATATCCGCAAGGACTCCGGCTGCGCCAGCCGCATGACCACGGAGAATATTGACATCCGCACCAAGGAGGATAAGCCCGGCATCGACATCCTCATCCGTGCCGGCACCAAAAACGAGACCTGCCACATCCCGGTCATCATTACCAAAAGCGGCCTGACCGAGACGGTGTACAACGACTTTTATGTGGGCGAGGACAGCGACGTCACCATCATTGCCGGCTGCGGAATACACAACTGCGGCGAGGACGTGAGTCAGCACGACGGCGTCCACACCTTCCATATCGGAAAGCGCGCCCGGGTGGCCTATGTGGAAAAGCACTATGGAGAGGGCGACGGCAGCGGGCGGAATGTGATGAATCCCCAGACCGTGGTCTATCTTGAGGAGGGCGCCTTTTTCAAGATGGATACCGCCCAGATCCGGGGGATTGACTCCACCAGGCGGGACACCAAAATCGTCTGCGGTCCCGGCGCGGAGACCGTGGTGACCGAGCGGCTGCAGACCCACGGGGAGCAGCAGGCGGAGAGCAACATGGAGATCGTGCTGGACGGACCGGACTCCAGGGGCAGAGTGATCTCCCGCTCCGTGGCCCAGGAGCACTCCCGCCAGATCTTCTATCCCCGCATGACCGGCAACGCAAAGTGCTTCGGCCATGTCCAGTGCGACAGCATTATTATGGACAGCGCGAAAATCACCTCCATTCCGTCCCTCACCGCCAACAACACCGACGCGGAGCTGATCCATGAGGCCGCCATCGGGAAAATCGCGGGGGATCAGCTTTTGAAGCTCCAGACCCTGGGACTCACCGCAGAGGAGGCGGAGGACCGGATTTTGAAGGGCTTCCTGGCCTGAAATACGCCGTATAGTTCAGACGCCCCCCGGCGTCTGAACTGCAATTACAGTCACGGCATTTATGCCGTTGACGATAAAATCCTCTCTTGAATTTATATTCGCAAGATGCTAAGATACAGTCATGGATAAATCCAGCGGCATATATAAAAAAGGAGGCTCAAGCCATGGGCAAATTCGCGGTCAAAAAGACAAAGACGGGGATCAAATTCAACCTCAAGGCCACCAACGGCGAGATTATCGCCACCTCCGAGGTGTATAATTCCCGGGCGGCCTGCATCAACGGACTGGAAAGCGTCCGGCGCAACGCGCCCATCGCCGCCGTCGAGGATCAGACGGTGGAGAATTTTGAGAAGCAGAAGCACCCCAAGTTTGAGATCTACGTGGACAAGGCCGGCGAATACCGTTTCCGCCTCAAGGCCACAAACGGCCAGATCATTGCGGTCAGCGAGGGCTACAAGGCCATGGCCAGCTGCAAAAACGGCATCGACTCCGTCAAGCGCAACGCCCCCGACGCGCCGGTGGTCGAGGAAGAACCGAACTGAAGGGGAGGATACGCTGTATGGACATCAAGGCCAAGGTGCAGGAGATCGTCAGCAGAATTCAGGGCGACGCGGGACTGCGCAGCCAGTTTCAGAATGACCCGGTCAAGGCAGTGGAAAGCGTAATCGGTGTGGAGGTGCCGGAGGATGTTGTCCGGCAGGTCACCGAGGGGGTCAAGGCAGCGCTGGCCGCAGGCAGCCTCAGCGGGGCTGCGGATAAGCTCAAGGGCCTTTTTAACAAGTAAGTACACAAAGCGCCCCGCGGGGCGCTTTGTACTGTTCGGAAAAAGAAAATGCAGACAGAGAAAAAGCAGGCCGTCTTTTTTGACATCGACGGTACCATCTGGAATTTTAAAAACGAGATCCCGCCCAGCACGGTCCGGGCAATCCGGGCGCTGCGGGCCGGCGGGCACCTGGCCTTTTTGTGCAGCGGGCGGACCCGGGGCTATATCCGGCACCCGGCGCTGCTGGACATCGGCTTTGACGGCATCATCTCCGGCTGCGGCACCATGCTGGAATACCGGGGGGAGACGCTGTTTTATCACCGCATCCCGCCGGAGCTGGGGCTGAAGGCTGTCACTACCGCGCGCCGCCATGGCTTCAAGCCCATTCTGGAGGGCGCGGACTACCTCTATTTTGACGACGCGGAATTTGGCGGGGACCCCTACGGCGAGAAGCTGCGCCGCGACCTGGGGACCCGGCTGCGGAGCATTGCCGGACACTGGGGCACGTGGGAGTTTTCCAAGTTCTCCTGTGATACCCGGGATTGCGACCAGGCTGCCTGCTTTGCCCAGCTCCCGGAGTTTGACCCTATTGTTCATACGCCGGAGGTGGTGGAGCTGGTGCCCCGGGGCTTTGACAAGGGGGCGGGCATTATGCGCCTGTGCCGGATGATCGGCTGGCCGGCGGAGGACACCGTGGCCTTTGGGGACAGCTTCAATGATCTTGAAATGTTTGCCGCGTGCGGCAGGAGCGTCTGTATGGGAAACGGCGTGGAGGCGGCCAGGGCCGCGGCGGATATGGTGACCGCGCCCATGGAGCAGGACGGCATCTGGCTGGCCTGCCGGGAGCTGGGACTCATACCCCCGGACGCCGCGAAAACGGACTAAAATCAAATCCCGGCCACGGCAGGAGGAAAGGCCCTGGCCGGAAACTGCATGAGGAGAATGGAGACATGTCTAACTGCGCAATCGTAGGCATCAACTGGGGCGACGAGGGCAAGGGCCGCATGGTGGACCTGCTGACGGAGCACTTCGACATCGTGGTACGTTATCAGGGCGGCGGCAACGCCGGCCACACGGTTATCAACGAACGGGGCAGCTTTGCGCTGCACCTGCTGCCCTCCGGTATCTTCCGCCCCGGCGTGGTAAATGTGCTGGGCAACGGGGTGGCGGTGGATCTGGAAAACCTCTGGAACGAAATACGGCAGGTGGCGGAAAAGGGCGTGGAGGTGACCCCGGAGAACCTGTGGATCAGCGACCGGGCCAGTCTGCTGCTGCCCTGGCACCGCAGCCTGGACGGTCTGGAGGAGGACCGGCTGGCGGGAAAGAAATTCGGCTCCACCAAGCAGGGCATCGCCCCCTTCTATTCCGACAAGTTTCAGAAAAAGACCATTCTGGCCGGCGAGCTGCTGTATCCGGAGCATCTGGAAAATCACGCCCGGGACCTGCTGGAGTGGAAGAATCTGACCCTCACTGGCGTCTACGGCGCTCCGCCCGTGTCCATGGAGGAGCTGATGGGCTGGCTCAACGAGTTCGGGACACATTTAAAGCCCTATATCCGCAACACCGGAAAAGCCCTCCGGGAGGCCGTGGAGGCGGGAAAGCGCATCTTGTTTGAGGCCCAGCTTGGCTCTCTGCGGGACCTGGATTACGGCATCCACCCCTATACCACCTCGTCCAACCCCATCGCCGCCTATGCCCCCGTGGGCGCGGGACTGCCCTCGGTGCATGTGGATGAAATCATCGGTGTGGTGAAGGCCTATTCCACCTGCGTGGGAGAGGGGCCCTTCACCTGCGAGTGGTTCGGCCCGGAGGCGGAGAAGCTGCGGCAGGCCGGCCACGAGTACGGCGCCAAGACGGGGCGGCCCAGACGGGTGGGCCCCATCGACCTGGTGGCCACCCGCTATGGGGTGGAGTGCCAGGGCGCCACGGCGCTGGCGCTGACCAAGCTGGATGTGCTGAGCTATATGGACCGGATTCCCGTCTGCGCCCACTACCGCCTCAACGGAGCGCTGACCGACGACTTCCCCTTCCCCGCGGTGCTGGAGCAGGCGGAGCCGGTGCTGGAATATCTGGAGGGCTGGGGCTGCGACATCTCCTGCGTCCGCCGCTGGGAGGACCTTCCGGAGGCGGCACGGCGGTATGTGGAGTATGTGGAGCAGGCCATCGGCTGCCCCTTTGCCTACGTCTCCGTAGGACCGGAGCGGGACGCCATTATCTACCGCTGAAAGAGAGGACGCAGCCATGAAGGACCGTTACGAATCCCCCCTGGCCTCCCGTTATGCCTCCCGCTATATGCTGGAGCTGTTTTCACCGGACCGGCGCTTTCAGACCTGGAGAAGGCTCTGGGCCGCCCTGGCCCGGGCGGAGATGGAGCTGGGCTTGAACATCACCCCGGAGCAGGTTTCGGAGCTGGAGGCGCACATCACCGACATCGACTATGAGCTGGCAGCCCGCCGGGAACAGGAGGTGCGTCACGATGTGATGGCCCACGTCTATGCCTACGGCAAGGCGGCCCCCGGGGCGGCAGGCATCATCCATCTGGGGGCCACCAGCTGCTATGTCACAGACAACGCGGACCTTGTGCTCTACCGCGACGGCCTGCGCTATCTGCGGGAGGAGCTGAAAAAGGTTCTTGCCCTGCTGGCGGATTTTGCGGAGAAATACCGGGCACTGCCCACGCTGGGCTATACCCACTACCAGCCAGCCCAGCCCGTGACCGTGGGAAAGCGGGCGGCGCTGTGGATGCAGGACTTCGCCGGCGACCTGGAGGAGCTGGATTTCGTGCTGGGGAGCCTGAAATTTTTGGGCTGCCGGGGCACCACCGGTACAGAGGCCAGCTTTCTGGAGCTGTTTGAGGGGGACGGAGAGAAGATTGACCGCATGAACCGGATGCTGGCGGAGCGCTTTGGCTTTGCGTCCTGCTTCCCCGTCTGCGGTCAGACCTATCCGCGAAAGACCGACAGCCGGATTCTCAATGCCCTCAGCGCCATTGCCCAGAGCGCCTATCGCTTTGCCAACGACATCCGGCTTTTGCAGCACGACCGTCAGGTGGAGGAGCCCTTTGAGAAAAACCAGATCGGTTCCTCCGCCATGGCCTACAAGCGCAACCCCATGCGCTGCGAGCGAATCTGTTCCCTCAGCCGCTACCTGATGGCGGACGCCCTCAACGCCCCGCTCACCGCATCGGTGCAGTGGATGGAGCGGACGCTGGACGACTCCGCCAACCGCCGCATCTCTCTGCCGGAGGGCTTTTTGTGCGCCGACGCCATATTGCGCCTGGTGCAGAATGTGGCGAACGGACTTCATGTGAATGAGAAAATCGTGGCGCGCACCGTGGGAGAATATATGCCCTTCCTGGCCACGGAGAACATCCTGATGGAGGCCGTGAAACGGGGCGGCGACCGGCAGGAGCTGCACGAGGTGATCCGCCGCTGCTCCATGGAGGCCACGGCCCGGATGAAGGAGGGGGAGCCCTGCGACCTGATCTCCCGCCTGGCCGCCGAGCCCGCGCTGGGCCTCAGCGAGGGAGAGCTGAACGCGGTGCTGCGGCCGGAGAGCTATATCGGCCGGTGCCCGGAGCAGGTGGCGGAATATGTCAGAACGGTCCGCGCCGCCATCGGCACGGTGGAGGGAGAGACCGCGGAGATCAACCTCTGACCGTCCTGAACAACGTATATAGTCAACGACATAAATGTCGTTACTATAATTTCATTTCAGCCGTCATTTTCCGCCGCAGAGCGGCGATAAAATGACATGGCAACTATAGTAAACGACAAATATTTTTGTCGTTTACTATAAAATAAGCTTTTATGATTATGTGTCCCGCCCCTGGGGCGGGACACATAATAAATTTTTCCGGTACGGAAGGAGTGAATGTCTATGCTGCGCCTGCTGCTCGGCCGCGCAAAAAGCGGCAAGACCGCCCTCGTGATGGAGGAGATTGCCGCGCGGGCAAAGAGGAAGGAGCCGGGAAATCTGCTTCTGGTGCCGGAGCAGTACAGCCATGAGGCGGAGACGGAGCTGCTGCGGGTTTGCGGGGACAGTCTGAGCCTCTATGGCGAGGTGCTGTCCTTTACCCGGCTCTATCAGCGGGTGGCGGCGGAACTGGGCTTTTGGAACCGCACTGCTCTGGACGCCGGCGGACGCAGGCTCTGCCTGGCGCGGGCGCTGGACGCGGTGGGAGGCCGGCTGCAGGTCTTCGGGGCGGCACGCCGCCAGACGTCCTTGCACTTCAGCCTGCTCTCCGCCATTGACGAGTGCAAGACCGGACTTGTGGGCGCCGACGCCCTGCGCGCCTTTGCCGCCGGCGCTCCCGCCGGGGACGGACTGGGCGCCAAGCTGGCGGACCTGGCGCTGCTGCTGGAGGCCTATGACGCCGTTGCGGCACAGAGCGGGCTGGACCCGCTGGACCGGCTGAATCTGCTGGCGGAGCGCATCGGGGAGAGCGGGACGGCCCGCTGCCATTTCTGGATCGACGGCTTTACGGACTTTACAGCCCAGCAAAATGCAGTGCTTGCGGCGCTGCTGCGCGCCGGAGCGGAGGTGACGGTCTGCCTGACCGCGGCAGGTCTCGATGAGGACCACGAGATCTTTGAGCCCAGCCGCCGGGCGGCGCTGCGCCTGCAGCGCCTGGCGAAGGAAGCGGGTGTGCCCTGGGAGATCCTGCTGCGCCGGGAGGAGGAAGCCCCCGGCACGGCCATGCAGTTTTTGGAACGGGAGCTCTTTGCCTTTGACGAGGCCCGCTGGGAGGGGGATACGGAGGCAGTGGCGCTGCTGCGCTGCGGCGGCGTGGACGAGGAGTGCGAGGCTGCCGCGGCCCGTTGTCTGGAGCTGGTGCGCCACACGGGCTGCCGCTGGCGGGATATTGCGGTGGCGGCCCGGGATTTTGAGCGCTACCGTCCCGCCCTGGAGAGCGCCTTCCGGCGCTACGGCGTGCCGCTCTATACTGCACGCCGCAGTGATATTCTGTCAAAGCCCCTGCCCACGCTGATCTCCGCAGCCTATGCCGCGGTCTGCCGGGGCTGGGAGTACGCGGACGTGATGGGATACTTCAAAACAGGTCTTGCGGGGCTGGACCCCGGAGAGACGGATACCCTGGAAAACTATGCCTTTCTCTGGACCCTGCACGGCGGCGCCTGGTCGGAGGATGAGGACTGGACCCAGCATCCCCGGGGCTTCGGACTGGAATTTGACCCGGAGAGCGAGGCGCTTCTGGCGGAGCTCAACGCGCTGCGCCGCCGCTGCATGCAGCCCTTGTGGGTGCTGGCGGAGCGCGCCGGAGCCGCTGCCACTGCGGCGGAGCAGGCCAGGGCCATGGCGGATTTTTTTGACGCCCTGCGCCTGCCGGAGCAGCTGTCCCGGCGGGCGGAGCAGCTGCGCGCTCTGGGTATGGTCCAGGAGGCTGCGGAATATGTGCAGCTTTGGGAGATCGCCGCCGGGGCTCTGGAGCAGTGCTTTCATATTCTGGGAGACGCGGAAATGGACGCGGAGACCTTCGGCCAGCTCTATCTGCTCACCCTTTCCGCCTATGACGTAGGCAGCATTCCCCTGTCTCTGGACAAGGTTTCCGCCGGGGACATGTCCCGGATGCGCCGGCGGCATCTACGCCACCTGATTGTGCTGGGCTGTGACAGCGAGACCCTCCCCTCCGTCGCGCCCGTGGAGGGGATCTTTACCGACGAGGACCGGGAGGCGCTCAGCGGCGCCGGCATCTCCCTGGGCGAGAGCGCCGACCGGCGGCTGGAACGGGAGTTCGCCCTGCTCTACAACTGTCTCACTCTGCCCTCGGAGACCGTGTGCATGAGCTGGACCTCCGCCGGCGCAGTTCAGCCCGCCTTCGTGGTCAGGCGGAGCGCGCAGCTCTTTGGTTCCGCGCCGGAGCGCGCGGACCTGGCAAGCTGCCGCATGGAGGCTCCCGGTCCCGCCCTTGAGCTGGCGGCCGGAGCACTGCGAAGGGGCCACGGCCCGGAGAGCGATGCCGCCTGGCAGTGCTTTTCCCGGCGGGGGGAGAGCGGGACCCTGGAGCGGCTGCGCTCCGCCGCAGCCCTGACCCGCGGCCGCCTCTCCCCCGGCGCCGTAAGGGCGCTGTACGGGGACCGTCTCCGTCTGAGCGCCACAAGGGCGGACAAGCTGGCCGGCTGCGGCTTCGGCTATTTTATGGAGTTCGGGCTGCGGGCAAAGCCCCGAAAAAGCGCCGCCTTCACGCCGCCGGAGCTGGGCAGCTTCATGCACGATGTGCTGGAGGGCGTCGCCCGGGAGATTCAGGAGCGCGGCGGCTTCGCCCGGGCGGAGCAGGCGGCTGTGGAGGCCCTGTGCGACAAATATGTGGAGCGGTATGTCCATGAAAGGCTGTTGGATTTCCGCCAGAAATCCCCACGGTTTGTCTATCTGTTTCGCCGCCTCACCGGAGACGTGAAGGCTGTGGTGCTGGATATGACGGAGGAGCTGAAGCAGGGAGACTTTGTGCCGCTGGATTTTGAGCTGGATTTCGGCGACCGGGCGGCCTTCCCGCCCATCGAGCTGGGCAGCGGCGAGGGCTCCCTGGCCCTGGTGGGCAAGGCGGACCGGGTGGACGGCTGGCTTCACGAAGACAAGCTCTATCTGCGCATCATGGATTACAAGACCGGCCGTAAGGCCTTCTCCCTCTCGGACGTGTGGTATGGCATGGGGCTGCAGATGCTGCTGTATCTCTTTGCCCTGGAGCGGGTGGGGCGTGAGCGCTATGGCCGGGAAATTGTCCCGGCAGGCGTACTGTATGTCCCTGCCCGGGACGTGCTCATCAGCGCCCGGGCAGGGCTGTCGCCGGAGGAGATTATGCGGGAAAAGGCAAAGCAGCTGCGGCGCAGCGGCGTGCTGCTGGACGACAGCGCGGTGCTGGACGCCATGGAGCGGGGGGAGAGCCCCCGGTACCTGCCCATCCGCTACAATAAGGACGGCCGGGCCGCGGGGGACGCGCTGGCCAGCGCCGAGCGCCTGGGACTGCTGAGCCGGCATGTGGACAAAACCCTGCAGGCCCTGGCCCGGGAGCTGCGGGAGGGCTCCATCGCCGCAGACCCCTGGTATCGGAGCCAGACGGAAAATGCCTGCCGCTTCTGCGACTATGTCGAGGCCTGCCAGTTCCGGACAGGGGAGGACCACCCCCGCTATCTCGCCAGTCTGAAAAGCGGCGAGGTCTGGGAAAAGCTGGAGCAGGAGGAGACGGAGCAAGCTGCGGACTGCCGGATACAGACCGCAGGAGAAAAGGAGAGATCGCATGGGCTTTGAATTTACGCCCTCCCAGCGCCGTGCCGTCGAGGACACAGCGGGGACCGTGCTGGTGTCCGCCGCCGCCGGCAGCGGAAAAACCCGGGTGCTGACGGAGCGCCTGATCCGCCGGGTGACGGACAGGGAATGCCCTGCGGACATCGACCGCTTTCTGGTCATCACCTATACCCGCGCGGCAGCGGCGGAGCTGCGCGGCCGCATTATGGAGGCTCTGGGACGGGAGGCTGCCGCCCATCCGGAGGACCGGCGGCTGCGGCGGCAGCAGACTCTCTGCTGCCGGGCGCACATCGGCACCATCCACAGCTTTTGCGCGGAGCTGCTGCGGGAAAACTGCCACCTGCTGGGTCTGCCCCCTGCCTTCACCGTGGCGGACGAGGACCGGGCGGAGGAGCTCCGCCGCATGGCCCTGAGCCGTCTGCTGGACCGGAGGTATGCGCGCATCGGCGAGGACCCGGATTTCCGGCTGCTGGCGGACACGCTGGGAGCCGGACAGGACGACCGGCGGCTGGAGGAGGCCGTGCTGAGCCTCCACGAAAAGCTCCGCAGCCAGCCCGATCCCGAAGCCTGGGCGGAGCGGCAAAAGCGCGCGCTCCGGGCGGAGGGTGAGACGGACATCGGACATACGGTCTGGGGAGCCGTGGTCCTGGACGCGGTGCGCGCGGAGGTATGCTACCACAGCGGGAGGATGGAGCGCGCTGCAGCGGAGATCGCGGCCGCGGGAGGCGCTCTTGAAAAAGCCTACGGCCCTTCCTTTGCGGCGACCTGCGAAGCGCTGCGGGACCTCCTGCGGGCCCTGGGGGAGGGCTGGGACCGGGCGCGGAGCTTTGCCGCCATCCCCTTTCCCCGTCTGGGGGCGCTGCGGGGCCATGACGATCCGGCCCAAAAGCAGCGCCTGACGGATATTCGGGACGGCTGTAAGCGGGCTGCCGCGCGCTGGGCGGAGACCTTTGACCGGGATTCCGGCGCGCTTTTGCGGGACCAGCGGGCCGCAGCCCCGGCCATGGACGCCCTGCTGGAGCTGACACTGGCCCTGGATGCAGCCTTCAGCAGAGAAAAGCTGCGGCGGTCCTGTCTGGACTTCCCGGACCTGGAGCACTATGCCGCCGCGCTGCTGTCGGACCGGGCCGCCGGCTCCCCCACGCCGCTTGCCCGGGAGATCTCCCGGCGTTTTATCGAGGTGATGGTGGACGAATATCAGGACGTAAGTCCCATTCAGGATCTGCTGATTCGCTGCGTGTCCCGGGAGGAGGGCAACCTGTTTCTGGTGGGGGATGTGAAGCAGTCCATCTATCGCTTCCGCCTGGCGGAGCCGGGGCTGTTTCTGGAAAAATACCGGAGCTATGCCGATGCGGAGACTGCGCCGGCACTTGCGCCCCGGCGGATTTTGCTGCGGGAGAACTTCCGCTCCCGGAAATGCGTGCTGGACGCTGCCAACAGCGTGTTCTCCGCCATCATGTCCCGGGAGCTGGGAGAACTGGACTATGACGACGCCGCGGCGCTGTGCTATGGCGCCCGGGGCTATCCCCCGGATACGGATCATCCGGCGGAGCTGGTGATACTGGGAGCGGAGGCGTCTGAGGCCGCCGGGGACGGGGATGAGAGCGCTCCGCCGCCGGAAAAGCAGGAGCGGGAGGCCCGTTATGTGCCCCGCCGCATCCGCGCCATGATGGATGCGGGAGAGCCGGTGTATCTGCCCGAGGGCAGCCGCCGCTGCGGCTGGGGAGACTTTGTGATTTTGCTGCGTTCCCCCGGCACCCAGGCAGGGCTTTTTCATCGGGTGCTGGCGGAGCAGGGAATTCCCGTGGCGGGCCGGAGCACAGGCGGCTTTTTCAGCAGCCTGGAGATTACCGTGGCGGTAAATCTGCTGGCGCTGACGGACAATCCCCATGCCGACGTGCCCCTCATCAGCGTGCTGCGCGCACCGATCCTCGGCTTTTCCCCCGACGACCTCAGCGCCATCCGCGCCGGGGCGCCGGAGGCGGATTTTTACGGGGCAGTACGGGCGGCGGCAGAGAGGGGAGACCGGCGCTGCGCCGATTTTCTCTCGCTGCTGGAGGTCTGGCGGGCGCTGGCCCCGGACCTGACGCCGGAGGCACTGCTCTGGCGGATCTGCGGGGACACCCGGCTGTTTGCGGTATGCGCCGCCATGGAGGACGGCGAGACCCGGCGGCGGAATCTGATGCAGCTGTTTGAGTATGCCCGGGCCTTCTGCGAGGGTGGAGGACAGGGGCTGTTCCGCTTTGTCAGCCAGTTGCGGCGTATGGCGGAAAAGGGCGTGGAGCCGGAAGCGCCCGACGCGGAGGAGGCCGTGCACCTTCTGAGCATCCACCGCTCCAAGGGACTGGAATTTCCCTTCGTCTTTCTCTGCGGTCTCAACCATCAGTTTAACAAGACCGATGTGCGCAGCAGTGTGCTGGTGCACCGGGAGCTGGGGCTGGGGCCGAAGTATGTGGACCCGGTGCTGCGCTTTGAGTGCCCCACCCTGGCCCGGCGCGCCATTGCCCTGCGGCAGGAGACCGAGCTGCTGAGCGAGGAGATGCGGGTGCTCTATGTGGCCATGACCCGGGCCAGGGAGCGGCTGATTATGACGAGCGTATGGAAAAAGCCGGAGGAGACGCTGGAAAAGCTCAGGAGCGCGGCCTCCCGCCCCCTGCCGCCTGCGCTGCTGCGCGCGGCGCCCTCCCCGGACCGCTGGATTGCGCTGGCGGCTGCGTGCGGGGAAGGGGAGATCACGGTGGTGCTGGAGCCGGAGGCGGAGGAAAGCGTTCCCCCGGCCGCAGAGGATGCTGCGGAGGCGGCGGCCGCGGCGGAGCCGCTCTGCGGGCGAATCGAGACGGCGCTGGACTATACCTATCCCTATGGCTGTTCCGTGGACCTGCCCTCCCGCCTCACCGCCACAGAGCTGAAGGGCGGCGAGGACCCGGAGCCGGAGGCGGGACGGCTGTCAGGCGCCGCCGCACCGGAGGAATACACCTTCCGCCGGGTGGACTTTGGGCAAAAGCGCGCCCTCACTGCCGCGGAACGCGGCAGTGCCGCCCATACCTTCCTGCAGTACCTGGACCTTCAGCGCCGGGATGTGGAGACGCGGGAACAGCTGCGCGCCGAGCTGGACCGGATCACCGCTGCGGGCCACCTGACCAGGCAGGAGCGGGACAGCGTGGAGCTGGACGCCATTGCCCGGCTGCTCTCCTCCCCGCTGGGCAGGGCGATGCGGGAGGCCGGGACGCTGCGGCGGGAGTTTCGGTTTACCCTGATGGCGCCGGCGGCGGACTACTGCCCCGGTGCCGCGGCGGAGGACGAGGTGCTGCTGCAGGGGGTGGTGGACTGCTGCTTTGTCCGGGACGGCGCCATCACCATCGTGGACTACAAGACCGACCGGGTCAGCCCGGCCGAGGCCCCTGCCCGGGCAGAGCGCTACCGGGGCCAGCTGGACGCCTACACCACCGCGCTGAGACGCATCACGGGACTGCCTGTGGCCAGGAGAGTGCTGTGGTTTTTGCACCCCGGCGTGGAGATCGAGCTCTAAACACCGCCTCGGTTTTTTCTGTCACGGGAGGTTGCATTGCATTAAGATGCTATGATATAATAACAAAATCTGACTTAATGGTGGGGAACCGCGGCGCTCCGCAGAGCGGAGAAGTGCGAGACGGCCTCTCCCATCCCCCGGCGGAGACGGGGAGCGGAACCCCGGACCGTTCCCGTCCCGTGAAAACGTATGGCCGCCATCGGCCCAAGGAGCAGAGAATGAAAGAGCAGAAAACCAACGTCATGCGGGTTTTGGAGCAGAAAAAGATCCCCTATACCGCCCACACCTATGACCACGGCCCGGAAGCGGTGGACGGCGTCACTGTGGCGAAAATGCTGGGGAAGGACCCCGGCAGCGTGTTCAAGACCCTGGTGACCGTGGGGGCCAGCAGGCAGCACTATGTCTTCGACATCCCCGTGGCCCGGGAGCTGGACCTGAAAAAGGCGGCAAGGGCAGTGGGAGAAAAGTCCATTGCCATGATTCATGTCAGCGAGCTGACGGCGCTCACCGGTTATGTCCGGGGCGGCTGCAGTCCCATCGGCATGAAAAAACAGTTTCCCACCGTGCTGGATGAGAGCGCATCGGCGTATCAGACGATATGTGTCAGCGCCGGAAAAATCGGCGCGCAGGTGGAGCTGGCCCCGGAGGACCTGGTCAGGCTGGTGCGGGGCAGTCTGGCGGACATCACAGTGGAGGAATGACATCCGCGCTCCCTCCTGCGGGAGGAGCAGCGGCTTGTGAGGAAACAGCAATGCAGGAAAATATCGTCATCCGCGGTGCGCGGGAAAACAATCTGAAAAATATTGACGTGGTGATCCCCCGGGACAAGCTGGTGGTCATCACGGGACTCAGCGGCAGCGGCAAGTCCAGCCTGGCCTTTGACACCATCTATGCCGAGGGACAGCGGCGCTATGTGGAGAGCCTGTCCTCCTATGCCCGCCAATTTCTGGGCCAGATGGATAAGCCGGATCTGGACAGCATCGACGGGTTGTCTCCCGCCATCTCCATTGACCAGAAGACCACCAGCAAAAACCCCCGCTCCACCGTGGGGACAGTGACGGAAATTTATGACTATCTGCGTCTGCTGTGGGCCCGGGCCGGCATACCCCACTGCCCCAAATGCGGCAGGGAGATCCGCCAGCAGACCGTGGATCAGATCGTGGACCAGCTCCTTGCGCTGCCGGAACGGACCCGGATACAGATTATGGCGCCGGTGATCCGGGGGCGCAAGGGGGAGCACAGCAAAATCTTTGAGGATGCCCGCCGTTCCGGCTATGTCCGGGCCCGGGTGGACGGGAACGTCTATGATCTCTCTGAGGAGATCCGGCTGGAAAAGAACAAAAAGCACAGCATAGAAATTGTGATCGACCGGCTGGTCATCAAGCCGGACATCACCCGGCGCCTTACCGATTCCGTGGAGACCGCGGCCAGACTGGGCGGGGGACTGGTGACCGCGCTGGTCAGTGACGAGGCGGGAGAGCGGGAAATATCCTTCTCCCAGAATTACGCCTGCGAGGACTGCGGTATCTCCATTGAGGAGCTGACCCCCCGGCTGTTTTCCTTCAACAATCCCTTCGGCGCCTGCCCGGAGTGCGGCGGGCTGGGCGTACAGCTCCAGGTGGACCCGGCGCTGGTGGTGCCCAATCCCGCCCTCTCCATCGCCGACGGCGCCATCAGCGCCGCAGGCTGGAACAGCGTCAAGGAGGACTCCATCGCCCGGATGTATTTTGAGGCTCTGGCAAAGAAATATCAGTTTTCGCTGACAGAGCCCTTTTCCCAGCTCTCCCCCGCGGCAAAGGATGCGGTGCTCTTTGGCACCAAGGGGGAAAAGCTGGAGCTGCAATATGAGCGCAAGGGCGGCCGGGGGACCCTGGCCCAGCCCTTTGAGGGCGTGGTGAACAACCTCGCCCGGCGCTACCGCGAGACCCAGAGCCAGTGGTCCAGGGAGGAGATCGAGCAGTGCATGAGCGAGATCCCCTGCCCCCATTGCCGGGGCAGGCGGCTCAAAAAAGAGGCGCTCGCGGTCACCGTGGGGGACAAGAGCATCATGGACTTTACGGAGCTGAGCATTGACGACGCCCTTGCCTTTCTGGACCGGCTGGAGCTCAGCGGGCAGCGGAGGCTGATTGCGGAGCAGATATTAAAGGAGATACGGGAAAGGCTGGAGTTTTTGCGCTCCGTGGGCCTGCAGTATCTGACCCTGGCCCGCTCCTCCGGCACCCTGTCCGGCGGGGAGGCCCAGCGCATCCGGCTGGCCACCCAGATCGGCAGCAGCCTGATGGGCGTGCTGTATATTTTGGACGAGCCCAGCATCGGCCTGCACCAGCGGGACAACGAAAAGCTGATCGCCACCCTCAAGCGGCTGCGGGATCTGGGCAATACCCTGATCGTGGTGGAGCACGACATAGACACCATGTACGCCGCCGACCACATCATCGACATCGGCCCCGGGGCCGGCGTCCACGGCGGGGAGCTGGTGGCCCAGGGAACCGTGGAGGACATCTGCGCCGCGCCGCGCAGCGTCACCGGCCAATACCTCAGCGGAAAAAAGAAAATTGCGGTGCCCTCCCTGCGCCGGAAGGGAAACGGCCACTGCCTGACCGTCCGGGGCGCGCGGGAGAACAACCTGAAAAATATTGACGTGGACATCCCTCTCGGGGTATTCACCGCAGTCACCGGGGTTTCCGGCAGCGGCAAATCCAGCCTCATCAACGAGATTTTTTACAAGACGCTGGCCAGCCGCCTCAACCGGGCCAAGGTACGGGCAGGACAGTGCGACGGTGTGGACGGGCTGGAATATGTGGACAAGGTCATCGCCATTGACCAGAGCCCCATCGGCCGCTCTCCCCGGTCCAATCCTGCCACCTATACCGGCGTGTTCAATCTCATCCGGGACCTGTTTGCCGAGACCCAGGACGCCCGGCTGCGGGGCTATGAGGCCGGGCGCTTTTCCTTCAACGTCCGGGGCGGCCGCTGCGAGGCCTGCGCCGGCGACGGGCTGCTGAAGATCGAGATGCATTTTCTGCCCGACGTCTATGTCCCCTGCGAGGTCTGCAAGGGCGCCCGCTACAACCGGGAGACCCTGGAGGTGCGCTATAAGGGCAAGAACATTGCCGAGGTGCTGGACATGACCGTGGAGGATGCCCTGACCTACTTTGAAAATCTGCCCCGCATCCGGGACAAGATTCAGACCCTCTGCGACGTGGGTCTGGGGTATATCCGGCTGGGGCAGAGCAGCACCACCCTCTCCGGCGGCGAGGCCCAGCGGGTGAAGCTTGCCACGGAGCTCAGCAAGCGCAGCACCGGAAAGACCGTCTATGTGCTGGACGAGCCCACCACCGGGCTGCACACGGCGGACGTACACCGGCTCATCGACGTGCTGCAGAAGCTCACCGACGCGGGGAATACCGTGGTGGTGATCGAGCACAATCTGGATGTGATCAAGTGCGCCGACCATATTATTGATCTGGGACCCGAGGGTGGGGACAAGGGCGGCAGAGTGGTGTTTGCCGGCACGCCGGAGGACTGCGCCCGCTGCCCGGACAGCGCCACCGGCGCCTTCCTGGGGCCCATGCTGGCACCGTAAACCGGCTGAAATGAAATTATCGTCACGACATTTTCGTCGTTGACTATAAAAACAAATCCGGCCTCTCCCTCATAGTATGACTGTGAGGGAGGGATAAAAATGTATTCCGCGCTGCTTTCACTTGCCCTGACAGAGGCGCTCGGGCTTCTGCTGTGGCACATATGGGCATGGCTGACGAGGGACTCTATGGAACAGATGGAGACAAAGGAATTACAGGAGCTCAGCGGTACGGTAGCCGATATTATTTTCACCAACGAGGAGAACGGCTATACCGTATTGCGTCTGGAGCGGGACGACGGGGAGACCGTGACCGTCACGGGCTGCCTGCCCTTTGCCGCGCCGGGGGAGATGCTGACCGTGGGCGGCGCCTGGGTGACCCACAGCGGCTATGGCCAGCAGTTTCAGGTGGAATACGCGGACCGGAAAATGCCCTCCGGCGCGGAGGCAGTCTATGAATATCTTGCCAGCCGGGTGCTCAAGGGCGTGGGTCCGGCGAAGGCCTCCGTCATCGTCTCCGCCTTTGGAGAGCGGGCGCTGGACGTGATTGAACGGGAACCGGAGAAGGTGGCGGAGCTCCGGGGTATTACGCTGAAAATGGCGCGGGAGATGAGCGAGAATCTCAGGAAGCAGCTGGGGCTGCGGCATCTGATGGAATTTCTCAGCGCCCAGGGGCTGAAGCCCCAATACGCCATGCGCCTCTACCGCTGCTATGGAGAAAGGGCGTTGGAGCTGCTGCGGGCAAACCCTTATCTGCTCTGTTCCCAGCAGATCGGCGCGGCTTTTTCCGAGGCGGACCAGCTCGCCCTGAATCTGGGCATGGAGGGGGACAGCCCTGAGCGGATTGCCGCTGCGGTGCTCTTTGAGCTGCGGCACAACGCCGGAAACGGCCATGTGTTTATTCCCCGGGAGAAGCTGATTCTCGCCACTGCCCAGCTGCTGGATCTGGAGAGCAGTCCGGTGGAGGAGGGGCTGGACGTGCTCCTGGACACCGGGGAGGTTATCAGTGAGCCCGTGGCAAATTGCCAGGCCTGCTATCTCTCCGCACTCTACGCCGCAGAGACCGAGGCTGCGGAGCGGCTGCGGGCGCTTTCCTCAGTGCAGAGCAGCGGAAGCGTCGGAGATTTTTCCGCGCTGCTGGAGGAGGTTGAGCGGGAGCAGGGAATTACCTATGCGCCCATGCAGCGGAGAACCCTGGAAATCGCCGCCAAAAACCGCTGTATGGTGATCACCGGCGGCCCCGGTACCGGAAAATCCACCACGGTGCGGGCCATTGTCGCCATGTACGCCCGCCAGGGGCTGGGCGAGGTGCTGCTGACCGCGCCCACCGGACGGGCCGCGAAGCGGCTGGGCGAGCTGACGGGAAGAGAGGCATCCACCATTCACCGGCTGCTGGAGGCGGGCTATGCAGAGGGCAACAGCGAGCTGGTGTTCAAGCGGAATGAGACCCAGCCGCTGAAATGCGGCGCGGTCATCGTGGATGAGTGCTCGATGCTTGACATACTGCTGCTGCGGGCGCTTTTGGCGGCGCTGCCCCGGGACTGCAGGCTGATTCTGGTGGGGGACGCGGACCAGCTTCCCAGCGTGGGGCCGGGAAATGTGTTTCTGGATATTCTGCGGAGCAATCTCGTCCCCGTGGTGCGCCTGACGGAGATCTTCCGCCAGAAGGCGGACAGCCGCATTGTGCGCTATGCCCACCAGATCAACGCCGGCGAGCACCCCAATATCCGGGAGAACAAGGGAGACTTCTTTTTCATGCGCCGGCTGAATCAGGATGCCGCCGTGGAGCTGATTGTCCAGCTCTGCGCACAGCGCCTGCCGAAGAATATGGGCATCCCCCCGGAGGAGATTCAGGTGCTGACCCCCACGCGAAAGGGAAACGCGGGGGTGTTCAGCCTGAATAAGGCCCTTCAGGCGGCGCTGAATCCCCCCGACAAGTCCCGCGCGGAGAAGCAGCACGGCGACGTGGTGTTCCGTGTGGGGGACCGGGTGATGCAAATCCGAAATAATTACGATATAATTTGGACCAATGTCCAAAAAACCAGGTCCGGCACCGGGGCCTTCAACGGCGACATCGGCTACATTACCGCCATCGACTCCGCCGCGGAGGTCCTGACCGTGGACTATGACGGGCGGCTGACCAGCTATGGCTTTGATATGCTCTCGGAGCTGGAGCACGCCTGGGCCATGACAGTCCATAAATCCCAGGGCAGCGAATACCGCGCCGTGATTCTCTGCCTCTGCGGCGGACCGCAGCAGCTTTTGTACCGGGGAATTCTCTACACCGCGGTCACCCGCGCCAGAGAGCTGCTGATCGGGGTCGGGGACGACCATCTGGTGGACCGGATGATCGACAACCACCGTCAGGCCCGGCGCTACAGCGGACTGCGGGTGCGTCTGGCCGGGGATACGGGGCTGTGAGGCTGATAGCCGCGCTGCTGGACCTGCTCTATCCGCCCCGCTGCGTGTTCTGCCGCGCGTTTGTGCAAAGCAGCGAAGGCATGGTCTGCCCGGCCTGCAGCGCGGATCTGGTTCGGGCGGACGGGGAGGCGGAGCAGACGCAGACCGGCAGCTGCATCCCCTGTGTCGCACCCCTCTATTACGAGGGGAATGTAAAGAAATCTCTGCGCCGGTACAAATTTCACGGCGCTTCCCACTATGCCGGAGCCTACGGCCCCATTCTGGCCGGCGCTGTTACGCGGCAGCTGGAGGGGACCTACGATCTGATCACCTGGGTGCCCCTGAGCCGCGCCCGGCTGCGGGAGCGGGGCTATGACCAGGCGCTGCTGCTGGCCAGGGCCGCGGCGGACGCGCTGGGGGAGCGCCTGACCCCCACGCTGAAAAAGGTGCGCAATGTGCAGCGGCAGTCCACCACGGGCGGCGCGGAGGCCAGACGGAGCAACATTGCAGGGGCCTATCAGGTGCCGGAGCCGGAACGGATTCGGGGAAAGCGCATTCTCCTGATCGACGACATTGTCACCACCGGCTCCACGCTGGCGGAATGCACGCGCGTCCTGCGCGCAGCCGGCGCTGCGGAGGTCCGCTGCGCCGCGCTTGCCCGGGCCAGGGGAGCGGAGGCCGGCGAGAGCGGCTGATTTGCCGCGGGGGGAGGGGAAGCACTTTTCCCGCCTCCGGCGGAATAGAAGCCGGAAAGGCTGTCAATAATTCTGCATGAGGTGATGGGATTCATGCTATTTTTTGAGAGGGATATTGCCATTGACCTGGGGACCACCAATACGCTGGTGTATGTCCGCGGCAAGGGCGTTGCCATGCGGGAGCCCACCGTGGTGGCCGTGGACAAGACAACGGGAAAGCTGCTGAAGGTGGGAGAGGACGCCCAGAAGGTTCTGGGGCGCACGCCTGCAAATATTGTGGCCATCCACCCCATTGTCAGCGGCGTGATCTCCGACTATGATATGACCACGCGTATGCTGCAGGAGCTGCTGAGCCGGGTGACCAGCTTCAGCTTCTTCAAGCCCAGGGTGGTGGTCTGCGTTCCCAGCAGCATCACCGGGGTGGAGGAGCGGGCCGTTATTGACGCCACCATCGAGGCCGGGGCCAGAAAGGTCTATCTGCTGGAAAAGTCCGTGGCGACCTCCACCGGCGCGGGCATCGACATCTCCAAGCCCGATGGCCATCTGGTGGTGGACATCGGCGGCGGAACTACGGAGGTGGCGGTGGTGTCCATGGGTGGCGTGGTGGAGTGTGAATCCATCAAAACCGCGGGGGATGAATTTGACGATGCGGTCGTCCGCTACATAAGACGGAAGCACAACGTCTTGATCGGAATGCGGACGGCGGAGGAGCTGAAGATGGGCATCGGCTGCGCCTATATCAAGCCGGACATCGAGACCCGGGAGGTCAAGGGCAGGGACCTGCTCACCGGCCTGCCCAAGGCGGTGACGGTGAACTCCAACGACATGCTGGAGGCGCTGTCAGAGCCCATAGAAAAGATTTTGGAGACGGTGCACATCGTGCTGGAGCGCACGCCGCCGGAGCTGGTGGCGGACATCTCGGTCAACGGCATCGTCATGTCCGGCGGCGGCAGCCTGCTGTGGGGCCTGGACCGTATGGTGACCAGCCGTACCGGCATTGAGGCCGTGGTGGTGGACGACACCCTGGCCTGCGCGGCCTATGGCGCGGGCAAGCTGCTGCGGGAGCTGGGAAGTATGCAGGATGGCATGATCAATCTTGCCCGGAGAAAGCAGATGAAGTAGAAGGATAAGCAGATGAGAAAGATAGAAACGCCTCCGGTGCTGGTGCTGCGGGAGGTCACCAAGAGCTTTGGGCAGACACCGGTATTAAAGGGACTCAGCCTCTCCATTTCCGAGGGGGAATTTGTCACCTTTCTGGGCTCCTCCGGCTGCGGAAAGACCACGACGCTGCGCATTGTGGCGGGCCTGGAGGCGCCCGACAGCGGCGCCGTGCTGCTGGACGGGGAGGATGTCACAGCCCGTCCGCCGGAGAAAAGAAATGTCAATACCGTGTTTCAAAGCTATGCCCTCTTTCCCCATCTGGATGTGGCGCAGAACATCGGCTACGGCCTGCGCCTGCGGCGGGTGGACAGACAGGAGATCCGGCAGCGGGTGGCGGAAATGCTGGCTTTGGTGCAGCTGGAGGGCTTTGAGAAGCGCCGGGCCTCCGAGCTCAGCGGCGGACAGCGCCAGCGGGTGGCGATTGCCCGCGCCCTCATCAACCGCCCCAAGGTGCTGCTGCTGGACGAGCCTCTGGGCGCTCTGGACCTGCAGCTGCGCCGGCAGATGCAGATTGAGCTGAAACGGCTGCAAAAGCAGCTGGGCACCACCTTTGTCTACGTGACCCATGACCAGGAGGAGGCCATCAATATGTCCGACCGCATCGTGGTCATGCGGGACGGCAGGATTGAACAGGCGGGCACGCCGGCGGAGGTCTACGACAGTCCCCGGACGGCTTACGTCGCCCGGTTTATCGGCAGTGCCAATATCCTCACCGGCGTCCCGGCAGGGCCCTGTTTGCTGAAAAACGAATACGGCACCATGCGCACGCCCCCTGTGGAGGGCAGCGGCCAGGTCACCCTTGCGGTGCGGGGGGAGAACATCCGCTTTTTCCGGGAGGGCGGCGGAGACGCTGCGCTGCGGGCCAGAGTGACGGAAAAGAGCTATGCCGGCGGAATGCTGCGGGTGTTTCTGCGGCTGGGTGCCGACGGCAGCGGACCGGAGCTCACCATCAGCCGCCAGGGGATCAATGTGGACCTGGAGCCGGGGGAGAGCGTATTTCTGGACTGGCCCGCAGCCACGGCCGCGGTTGTGGAGCCGGATGAGGAGGTCGAACCATGAAACGGGACCGGTGGTGGCTCTGCATCGTCCCTCTCTATGCGTTTACACTGGTGTTTGTGCTGGGGCCGGTGCTCTATATGGTAGCGGTCAGCTTTGCCCGCAATACAGGCGGATACGGCTTTCAGTGGTCCTTTACCCTGGACAACTTCCGCAAAATGCGGGACCCGGTTTACCTCCAGTGCTTTCAGCAGTCCCTGCTTCTGGCACTGTCCACAACGGTGCTGAACGTGCTGATCGGCTATCCCTTCGGATATTTTATGGCGCGCAGGTCCCCCCGGGGCAAGCGGCTGCTGCTCTTTCTGATTATGATTCCCTTCTGGACCAGCTCCCTCATCCGCCTGTATGGCTGGCTGATTCTGTTGCAGGCCAGGGGCGTGCTGAACCGGTTTTTGATGTGGCTGGGGATGATTGACACGCCGCTGAAAATTCTCTATACTTATCCTGCGGTGCTGATCGGCATGGTCTACGGCCTGTTCCCCTTTATGGTGCTTGCGGTCTATACCAGCGTGGAGAAGATGGACTGGACTTTGGTGGAGGCTGCCCGGGATCTGGGGGCGTCGCCCCTTCGGGCCTTTCTGACGGTTACGCTGAAGCTGACTCTGCCGGGGCTGATGAGCGGGGTGATTCTGACCTTTGTCCCCTCCATGGGACTGTTTTTCATCGCTGATATTCTGGGCGGAAACAAGATCGTTTTGGTGGGCAGCCTGATCCAGGACCAGATGACCCGGGGCAGCAACCAGCCCTTTGCCGCCGCCCTGGCCCTGATTCTGTCGGTGATGACCACGCTGCTGCTGTGGCTGTACCGCAAGGTTACGGGCACCAGCGATCTGGAGGGGATGTTCTGATGCGGAAAAAACACTTTCGGCCCTCGACGCTGTATCTGGCGCTGGTGCTGCTGATCACCTATCTGCCCATCTTCATTGTCGTGATTTTCTCCTTCAACGACTCCAAGCTCCCGGTCGCCTGGAAGGGCTTTACGCTGCACTGGTATGCCACGCTTTTTCAGGACCGGGCGCTGATCGAGGCGCTGCGCAACAGCATCGTTCTGGGCGTGGTCAGCAGCGCCGCCGCCGCGGTGATCGGGACGCTGGGCGCCCTCGGCATGGCGCGGGTGCATTATAAGACCAAGGGTATGATGGAATATCTCTCCACTGTGCCCATCATGCTGCCGGAGATTATTCTGGGCATGGTGTTCATGGCCTTCTTCTCCCTGCTCCGGCTGCCCTTCGGCTGGACGACCCTGGTCATTGCCCATACCGCGTTCTGCATACCCTATGTCTATCTGATGGTCAAGGCCCGGCTGGTGGGCATCGACAAATCCCTGGAGGAGGCGGCCCGGGATCTGGGCGCCTCTCCCCGGCGCACCTTCTTTGACATCACCCTGCCCCTGATTCTGCCGGCGGTGGCTTCCGGCTGTGTCCTCGCCTTTGCCATGAGCTTTGACGATGTGGTCATCAGCATTTTTGTCAACGGCCCTACGCTCTCCACCCTGCCCATCAAGGTATACACCCATATGCGCACCGGCGTGACGCCGGAGATCAACGCCCTCTGTACGATTTTGCTGGCGGTGGTGACGCTGGTGCTGCTGGGCTCAAACCTGCTGCGGCGGAAAAAATGAGCCAAAGCCCTCGTGTCGTGTTCCCAAAATTTATGAATATACAAGGAGAAACTCGATGAAAAACAGAATTCTATCCCTGTTGCTCTGCGCCGCTGCGCTGGTCAGCCTGCTGGCGGGCTGCGGCAGCGCGGGCGCCGGCAGTGCCAACAGCGCCGCCGGCAGTGCCGAAGCAAGCAGCGCCGGCAACGCTGCCGCAGGCGGCTCCGCCGGCTCCGGTGCCGCCGCAGAGACCCAGAAGCCCGGACAGCTGGTGCTCTATACCTGGGAGGACATGTTCCCCCGGGAGGTGCTGGAGGGCTTTGAGCAGAGAACCGGTACGAAGATCGTCTATTCCAACTTTGACTATGACGAGACCATGCTGGAAAAGCTTGCCGCGGCCAACGGGGGCGACTACGACGTGATCATTGCCGACGACTATATCATCGAGCAGGCAGTGGCCGAGGGCCTGGTGGGCGCGCTGGACAAGAGCATCCTCACCAATTTTGGCAACATCAATCCCCTCTACCAGGGCCAGTTTTATGACCCGGAGGATCTGTATACCGTCCCCTACGGCTGCGGCATCCCGCTGATTGTCTATGACCCGGAGCAGGTGGACATTGAGATCAGCGGCTATAGCGACCTCTGGGACCCCACCCTCCGTGACGCTGTGGCCATTACCGCAAACTATCGCGTGATCAACGGCATTACCCTGCTGAGCATGGGCAAGAGCATGAACGAGGAGGATCTGGATGTCATTGCCCAGGCCGGCGAGCGGCTGCTGGAGCTGGCCCCCAACATCCGTCTGATCCAGGACGACAACACCCAGAACGCCCTGCTCAACGGCGAGGCCGCCGCGGCCTTCCTCTATACCTCACAGGTCACACAGGTGATGGCGGAAAACCCGGAGCTGAAGGTGGTATACCCCCGGGAGGGACTGGGCTTTGGGATTATGGCCGGCTTTGTACCGGTCAACGCCCCCAACGCGAAGGCCGCCAACGAATTTCTGAACTATCTGCTGGAGCCGGAGGTCAGCAAGGCCTGCTTTGAGTATATCGGTTATGTCAACACCAACAAGGCCGCTGACGGCATCGTGGACCCGGCCCTGGTGGCCCCCGCCGACGCCCCGGAGGGTGAGTTTATCATGAATGTCTCCGAGGAGGCCAACGACGCCTATAACCGCAACTGGACTGCCTTCAAGGCCGCCTGCGGACAGTAAGGAGCTGTGCGTTCATTATGCTCAGTTCCTAAGCACAGCCGCAGAAAAATGGACATATAATCCGGTGTTTCCGCCCGCTGAGCGGGCGGAAACACCGGAAAAGGTGCATTCCGCAGGGGCTTTCCGGCTCCCTTGGACTGCTGTAAAAATCTTTGCCGGAAAATCAAAAAATGTTCTTGCATTTTTCCTGTATCTCTGGTATTATATCTAGGCTGTTTATTTCATCGCAATGTCTGAAGCACATTGGGGTGATTGGATAAAATATGAAGTAAGGAGGTGCGGTATCAGATGGCAAAGTGCGAATTTTGCGACAAGGGCGTCTCCTTCGGCATCCAGGTGAGCCACTCCCAC
>CAJOPB010000228.1 GCA_905236305.1 uncultured Oscillospiraceae bacterium
GGGCAGAGCGTCGAGGCAAAGTACGAGCCGAAAAAGGACGACCCGAATCTCGAAGACGGGCGCATCCTTGACCGAGGCTACGCAGAGGAAAAAGAGGCGATGCTGCGGGATACGCCCCTGCAGAATATCAAAGTAACGTTCAAGGAGCTGACCGAGCAGCCACCCCTGCCCTTCAATCTGACAGAGCTGCAGAGCTATTGCAGCGCCCGCTTCGGCTATGAGCCGACGGAGGTCCTGAACATTACCCAATCCCTCCGGGATCAGCACGGGGCCATCACCTATAACCGCTCGGACTGCCAATATCTCAGCGAGGAGCAGTTCAAAGCAGCGCCGGAGACCATGCAGACGGTGGTCCGGAACATCCGCTACCGGCCGAAGGAGCTGGACTTGACGCTGCATTCCCGCTGCTTTGATGACAGCCGCATCTCCGCCCACACCGCCATCATCCCGCAGAACAAGGCCATCGACCTTGACAGGCTGACCGAGCAGGAGCGCAAGGTCTATTTGGCCATCTGCAAGTATTATATGGCGCAGTTTTTGTCTCCGGCGAAAAAAGGACGCACCAGCCTCACCGCGCCGCTGCCTGACGGCGGAACCTTGAAGGCAGCTTCGACTGTGGTCGAAAAGCCCGGCTATCTTGTCCTGTTCAAGGGTGATCAAGCCGCGCATTTGGAGGAGAGCGCCGCAGGACCCCTCAGCGCCATATCACCGGGAACCTACAGCGCGGATGTGACCGGGACAGGGATTGATGAGAAGCAGACAAAGCCTCCGGCGCACTATACGAAGGCCAGCCTCGGCAAGGACATGACCCGTATCGCCCGTTACGTCGCGGATCCGGCGGTGAAAAAGCTGCTGCTGGCCAAGGACCGGGACAAGGAGGGTGAAAACGGGTCTATCGGCACCGTAGCCACCCGCGGGCCCATCATTGATAAGCTGGTGGAGCGGGGCTACTTCCGGAAAGAGGGAAAGAAGCTGATCTCCACAGCGCTGGGCCGGGAGCTGTACCGGATTTTGCCGGATGAACTGAAAAAGCCGGACATGACTGCCTATTGGTGGGCAATCCAGGAGGACATACAGACCGGGGCAAAGCCGTGGACGGCGCTGACAGACAGCGTGCTGGAGATGGTTCGCCATGTGGTACAGACCGAATATCCCCACATTGACCTGTCCGCCGTCCCCGCGGAACTGCGGCGCGGCGGACATGCAGAGGAACGGGAGGTCCTGGGCCGGTGCCCTCGCTGCGGTGGCGCGGTGGTGGAGGGGAAAACCGGCTTCGGCTGCTCCAATTATAAGACCGGCTGTAAATTCGTTGTTTGGAAGAAGTCAAAGCTGCCGATGCTGGCGAAGGTCACGATCAGCAAAACCAGTGTGAAGATCTGGCTTTCCGGGGCCTGGTGCGAAGGAGCGGAGGGCGTTCGAACCAGCGGGAAAGGCGTGACCTTCAAGCGCCTGACGGCGCGCTCCGGTAAAACCTTTACCGGGACGCTGTATCTGGAGGACAATCCCAACAGCCCCTATGGACCGGATTTCAAAATGGTTTTACCGAAGCAGGAAAAAGCTGGCAGGCCGGCGACGGCGAAAGAGAGATAGCGTCCGGAGCGGAATATGGTCTGGAAAGGAACAAGGCTCCGGCAATATTGTCCGGTTCCTCATTTGAAAACCCGGCAGACTTTACCATCTTCTGTCTTCACAACGCCCACGGCCTGGAATCCTCCGGGCCGGATGCATCGTCCAGGAGGTTCCGGGTGTAGGTCGGTGTGAGATCGCAGCGGCAGATGTGCAAAATTCGAAGCGGCAATCTTACGCTGGAAAAGAATACGCAGGCGGCAAGCCTGATGGAGTGGCGTGAAATCAGCAAAAAACTGAATGGATACCGGGATAATTCTCCGCAGTCCGTTGTCAGCGAGTACCGGGATTTTCTGGAGATGGCTGCAAAGGTGCACCGGACATGGTTGTTGAGATTCTTTCTCCGTCCAACGTGAAAATTCCTTTCTGTCCGAAAACAGGCAAAAAAAATAAGGCACCAAGAGATTTTTCTCCTGATGCCAGTAGATGATTATTAACAGAGGAACGAAAAAAGTCAGTCTTTTTGAGGAAAGGTTAGCGAAATCTAACTGCAAATGAAGTGTTTTTCCGGAGAGAGTATAGAGAACACGGAAAGGGTTTATCATCGGAGGTGTTTCAACTGAAGATCTTGATATACGGCGCGGGTGTCATCGGGGGGCAGCTCTGCCACGCCCTGTGCGCCTGCGGGAACGATGTAAGCGTCGTTGCGCGGGGAGCCTGGGCGGAGACGCTGCGGACCGAGGGGCTGCGCATCCGCCACTACATCCAGCGAAAGGATACCATGGATCATCCGCGGGTGCTGGAAAAGCCGGGTGATGAACGCTACGACCTCGTGTTTGCCGTGATGCAGTACTGCCAGATGGAGAAGATTCTGCCTGATCTTGCGGCGGTGGACAGTCCCATCGTGGTGCTGACGGGCAACAACCTGTCCGCCCCGGAGATGGAGGTACAGCTCCTTGCCGCAAGCCCGAAGCCGAAGACCGTTCTTTTCGGCTTCGGCTCCACTGCCGGGACACGGGAAAACGGAAAGCTTACCACGGTCCACACGGGAGACGGGCGTCTGACCGTAGGGAAAACGCATGCGGAGGTACCGGACGGCGTGAAAGCGGTATTCAGCCGGACGCTTTCCGGCAGCAGGGTATCGGTGGCCTGGTGTGACAACATGGACGCGTGGCTCAAATACCACGCGGCATTCATTCTGCCGGTGGTGCATCTCTGCTACAAAACGGGCTGCGATCTCAGAACATCCACGCGGGCGGAACGGAAGCTCCTTTTCGACGCGGTGGGCGACGCCTATCATTTGCTCATGGAGCTGGGATATCCGGTCCGGCCCGTGGGCGATGAAAAGGCGCTGGAGCCGGGCTTTACGCACACGGCAGCATCGCTGATCATCTATCTCATGAGCAGGACGCGGCTCGGCGCGCTCTGCACTACGGAGCACTGCCGCCACGCGCCGGGCGAGATGGAGGACCTGGACAGGGCGTTTCAAAGGCTCCGGGAGAGAGCCACGGACTTTCCAATGCCGTTTTTTGACCTCCTGCGGGCTATGATGCCACCATGGGAGCAGATCAGGAGGGAATATGAGCGTAAAGTATAAAATTCTCAAGCGTCTCGTGCGCCTGGCAGGGATTAAAAAACGGTGGCTCAGCAAGGCCACGGAGGAGCTAATCGTGATTACCGGAATCCCGCAGGGGAGTTTCTCGCAAACCTGAGCCGGGAAGGGGAAGGGACGATCTCTCTGACGCGGCAGCACCGGGTCGGCCAGCAGCGCAGCGGCACCGGGGACGTCTTTGCCTCTGTCATTGCCGCCGACGCGGTGAACGGCGTCCCGGCATTTCGCCATGACCGGGATGCTGACCGCCTGCTGGATGCCCCGTATCATCTTCGGGTCACTCATACGGGACACGCCTCCGGCAGCGCGGATATCCGCCGGGATGCGTTCCAGGGCCATGACGGCGCAGGCACCGCATCTTCCGCAATCTTCGCCTGCTCCGGCGTTGTCACATCCATAATGACGCCGCCTTTGAGCATCTGCGCCAGACCCTTGTTCAGTTCATATTGTGTCTGTTCCATTGTA
>CAJOPB010000229.1 GCA_905236305.1 uncultured Oscillospiraceae bacterium
AATAATTCTGCCGTCATTATTGACGCCGTTAAATTCTGGGTTTTTGCCAAGTCTGCTACTATAGGAAAGTTGTAAAGTGGTGTTTTTTGAAATAGATTTTGTCTCCATGGGCGAGGTGCTGAAAAAGTCCGGCGTCCAGATGGAAGATATCGGCCATCTGATGGTACTGGCTTATGAGCGCCGTTTTCACCGGATGCCGGGGATCGTAAAAACCATTGCGCATAAGTCCTTCACGAACGTAAAATCTCTGAACAGGAAATATCAGAAAAAAGATGAGCAGAACGCATCCAATGCTGCCAAACATCCGGGGAGCTTTGAAACGAAGACATTGATACCTCCAGAAAAGGGTTACGATTTCAGCTATCATAATCTTGTCTGCCCTCTGTCAAACTTCGCAAAAGCACATGGTTATGAAGAATATATGCCTTATCTGTGCAATCTGGACTATGTCATGTTCGGTGTATTCGGCGTCCCGTTGTTCCGGGAGCACACTTGCTTTGAGGATGGGGACTACTGCGATTTCAAGCTGAAGGTCAACGCTGAGCCCATGGAATACTGGCCGCCGGTGTTTGCTCAAGGTAAGGGATACAAGTGACAACATGCCCCGCAGCAGCGGGGCATGAAACAAGTCCGATGGTTGCTATATACTAACCGCCGGAGATCAAAAGAAAGCAGGTATGTGTATAAAGGAAAAGAAACAAAGTGATCCTGCCGTCCTGCCGGGCTATGCGGGCAGCTATAAGGGCCCGACCTTTCTGGAGCCTGGGCATGGCAGAAAATTTTGTGAGCGATATTCGACAAAGGCGGGAGCGATCTCCGTGGCACGCAACACCTCTTTGAGCTGTTCCTCGGGGAAGTTACTCAGGATTGCGTACACATTGGCGCCGGAGGACATGGGCTCAGGAAGGAGAGATGCGTGATTCCGATGTGGGAAAAAGTGGAGCCCTGCTTTTTATTGAAGATTCGTATGAACGACAACATGAAATATGAAATCGTGAATGATACTATTGAAAACGGAACAGCAAAATGGTATACTAAACAAACCGCGGAAGCGGGAGCCTGTTCCTGCTTCCGCAGCGATCTCAGGCATAATCGAGGAAGATAATCTATGGCATTTGCTGTTCAGAATACACCGCTTTCTTCCCGGCTGCAGCCCATACCGGAGGAAAGCGAAGCAGATTCCAGAGCTTTTCAAACGCTTTTTGAGCAATATTATAACGGACTGTCTGTCTTCATCAGAAAAGGGACCGACGTTTCTTTTCAACTCCTGAACGCGGATTGTTATGCGGCCTGGTACTGCGATACCGGGTCCTTTTCCTATAATTGCAAGCAGGCCGGTGAAACGGGAATACTGCATCAACAGGATTCCCTGATTTCCACGCCGGGCAGCAGGGTGTTCCTGTGCTCCAACGGGGATGCTCGCGGCGGTATTATCATTGTTTTCCTGAAAAAGGAACGCTTTTGGACAGATTATCTGCTGAGAATGCACCCGACTGACGAGTTATTCCGGCTTTTGATACAAAAGCGTGCACAGAATGCCTTTGTCCCGCTTCCGCCGGTTTCCCTTGCTGCGGACAACATGCTGCATACCGCCGCGGGCAACATCCTTTCTGTCGAATTGGATCATTACGATTCCGCAGAGCCTGCGGTGGACGCTTTCGCCGAAAGGCTTCTGGTTTCCTATTGCCGCAGCTATATCAAACAGTATGGGAGCAATGAACTCCAGGATTGCCCGTATGTCGGCTGTATATACGAGCATTTTGAGGGAGTAACCTTAAACGATATTGCCGGGCAATTCCACTGCCATCCCAATTCGGTGCGCTATCGGCTGAAGCAGACAACTGGAAAAAGCTTTACCCGCATTGTGTTGGAGAAGCGTATGGTCCGGGCATCACTGCTGTTGGAAAACACGCCGCTGTCCAACGAGGAGGTGGCGAGGATTTCCGGCTTTTCAGACTGCCGCGATTTTTACAGAGTCTTCAGACGTTATTTCGGAATCACGCCCGGGGAATACCGAACAAGCACGCCTGAAAACAAAAATAACTGAGCGGATTGATATTTTTCAACACTTTTCTGGCTCTGAGGCGCAGAGCGCGCTCCACGCGCCTCCGGCGCGGCGCTGTAAACGCTTTCATAACGTTTTATGTGAGACTGGTATTCGGCAAAACAATAACCCGTGGGTTTCGCCCCTGGCGGCAAATTTTGTGCCCGCCTGCGTTGCCAAAAACCTTGCCGGACTGAAAAGGAAATGCGTCCGGCACGCGGCCCCTTCGATGGGCCGTGTGAAATACACAAAGTATTCCTGCGTTTTTGTCGCCTTGGCGGACGCAAAATTTGCGCGCCATTCGCGCACGTTGATTAAATCAGTGTTTCCTTAAAGAAAAACACTTTTCCGCTGCGTCCTTTTCCTGTATAATAACGTCATTGGAGCCCGGGCCCGGTTTGACGTAGACAAGAGGGATGCTGTATGATAGCTGGAAGCCTTCAAAAACTTACCCCTGAGACGCTGTTCTCCCAATACCCTGTGCCGGTTGCCGTTATCGCCGCGATACTCCTGACGGGGAGCCTGGCCCTTTTTCTGCGCTGCCGGAAACGGCACCGGCGCAAAAGGCATTGGCAAACGGTGGAGGCGGAGCTGGAGGGGATCGACCAGATGGAGGGGCATGCGTTTGAGTATTGGTGCGCTTGTCTCCTGGAGGACATGGGCTTTGAAAAGGTGACCGTCACACCCGGCAGCGGCGACCAGGGTGTGGACATCACTGCGGAAAAGGACGAGGTGCGGTTTGCCTTCCAATGTAAGTGTTATCATACAGACCTGGGGAATACCCCGGTACAGGAGGTCTACACAGGAAAAGCAATCTACCGCTGCCATGTCGGGGTGGTAATGACAAACAGCTACTATACAAAAAGCGCCATTGCCGCGGCTGAGGCAACCGGCATTTTGCTGTGGGACCGGGATAAGATCGCGGATATGATTGCAATGCGGAATGGGGGATAAGCCGCCAAAAGCGTGCATGTTCCCGGCAGCATCATGGAGAAGGCCGCCGGCGGAATGGCCGGAAGCGCCCCCGGTTACACGAGTGTCAGGAGCGAGAGCGTAACCGCGCTGACAGTCATCCAGAGCCGGAAGCTTTTCTTTTTCGTCACCAGTGAAACTGCGGAGCAAATGCAGCCACAGGCCAGGACACACACCAGCCAGGTGCTTTGCAGCCGTTTCGGTGTAAAGCCGAAGCAGTCGATATACAGCAGCAGCTTTGAGCATGCGACCACCGCAAACAGAAGGCTTTCGGCCAGCAGGAGCAGGCAGAGCCGCCGCAGCGCCTTCCCGTTTTCTCTGGAGGAGCGCGTCACCAGCCACAGCAGCGTAAAATTGACGCACATGACCTTGCATAGCTCAAAAAAGCCCTGACGGGCATACTGCGCCACGCTGAAGCCCTGGGGGAGCGTGCGGGAGAAGGCGCCGAACAGGTATCGGGACTGTACCGCGAAAAACACCGCATAAAGCAGGCAGAACAGCGCGGTCAGAACGATCCATGCCCGGTCGGGCACCCTCCGCAGCGTTTCCAGCCAACGGCAGAATTTGGCGCCCCCTTCACGGAGCGCTTCATGATCCTCCCGCCCGGTCCCGGCGATGAGGCCAAACAGATACGCACCCACCGGGAGGCTCAGCAGAAACCGGAGGACGGCCGCCGCATCCGGCTTGAATTGAAACCAGACCGTAAAGCGTTCCAGCACGGACGCAAAGAGTGTGTCCGCCCGCATCAGCAGCGACACAGCTAGGGCCAGCAGCCCCGCGGCCGCGGCTGTCGCCAGCGCCGTGGAAATTACAGTTTCCGGCTTCCAGCTCTTGTTTGTGCGGCGGATCCGGCTCAGTGCGTACCAGACCGTGCGGATTCGGAGAAAAAAATGCTTGAAGGGGAACAGGATGAATCCGTCCATCGCGTCCAGTGGCGCGAGGTGTCCGCTCTCACCCTCCAACAGCATCCCGGAGCGGCTCAGGACCCACCACACCGCGAAAAAGTGCAGAAACAGCCAGGTCAGCTCTCCCCAGACGCGCAGCCCTCCCGGGCGAAGGATACCCAGCAGGAGGAGCGCAATGCAGCCCAGCCACACCCAGCTCTCCCGGCTCCGGGGCCTGGTCCAGTGCAGCAGCTCCGTCAGCGCGACAAAGCAGAGCGTAAAGCATAATATGGTAACTCGCCCGTCCGCCCTGCCTGAAATCCAGCAGCAGGCATAGAGATAGGCGGCGAAATACATGGCCAGCGCTCCGGCTTTTTCCCGCAGAGAGGCCGTAAAACCCGGCCTCTCATCCATTTTGGGCGCAAGCATTCCTCCGGAAGCGTCTTCCATCGCCGCCTCCGGCTTATTGTCATACATATTCGGTTGTCTCCTTTCAGGTTAGTTTGTCCGGATTTTACCGCTGGTTAACTCTGCGCCGGGAGGCAAGGGATTCCAAGAGCCTCCAGCAGAACGAAAAGCGCCACAAGGCCGATAAAGAACACCGCATATGCAATCATCGCAATCAAGATCAGAAGCGTTGCGTATTTTACCGTCTCCAGAATCCGGCCTTTCACTGTTCAATCCTCCCGAAATTCCAGGATATCCCCCGGCTGGCATTGCAGCTCATGGCACAGCGCCATCAGGGTCGAAAAACGGATGGCCTTTGCCTTGCCGGTTTTCAGAATCGACAGGTTGGCCGGCGTGATTCCAACGCGCTCTGCCAGCTCTCCGCCGGAGATTTTGCGCTTTGCCATCATGACATCGAGGTTGACAATGATCTCCATTCGCCCACCTCAGATTGTCAGGTCCAGCTCATCCTTCATGACGATAGCCTGCTGGAAGGCGTTTTTGACGATTCGAACGATCAGGCCCATAAAACCCGCGGCAATGGCCACAAAGACGAAGGGAAGATAATAAACGGCGCTGACCAGGCAGATTGCCGCCGCGCACATACAGCACCAGCTGATGCATCGCATGCAAATCACGTTCTCCCGGGTAAACACCGCGCCGCCCCGGAGGTTTCCCAGCAGCCGCCACAGCTGATTCAGGCAGATCCATGCAAAAATGCTCCCGCAGTAAACAGAGACCATCAGCCCTGCCGCATGTATCGGGGAGGTTCCCCGTATCTCGACAAAGAACCATCTGACCACCCGGTAGCAGCCAATGTCCAGCGCCAGCAGCAGTACCGCAAACACTGCGACACAGATGCGGGAAAGCATAAGGCTTTTATTGCTTGTCCAGTTCATGGCTTCATCCCCTTTCTCGGAATATAACACCGATTTTTTTGATTGTCAAGAAAAATTTATTGTTTTTCGATAATTCTAAAGGATGCTTACAGCCGGAAAAAAGCACGATACACCCAGGGCCGCCTCCCGCGGGAGACGGCCCTGGGTGTCACCGCAATGCATTGATCTGCTCAAAAATCCAATCCGGAGACACGCCCTTGGCCTCAATTCTGATCATGACGCTGTCCGCAAAGAGAACGCTGAAGCGCGTGCGCCAGCCGCCGGTGTCTCCGGCCTCGGAGACGGTGTACGACCTGGCACGCACCATCTCCGGCGTCAGCTCCTCCGCCCGGAACACGGGATCGTTTACCATTTCCCACCGATCTCGGGGAACGGATTCCGACCAGGGGATGGGATAGAGGGAGAGATCGTAAAACGTTTTGTCCTCCGGTGAGACAAGCCGGTTCAAGTCTTTTTCACCGGCGTAAGAGACAAGCCAGTCCACATGGTCATAGCCGCTGTACCAAAAGACGTGAAGATAGTTCTGTACCTCCTCAAACTGGTAGCGCCGGATGTCGCATTCGGGAAAGCCCTCCGGCGCCTCGGGGAGATAAGCGCCGAAATCGGGATCGGCCCGGGCTTCCTCCAGCGTAGGAGACGCATCCCGCAGGAGATAATCCCTGCAGTGGAACGAACTCAGATCGGGAATGCCCTCGGAATGGGCGTAGCAGTACAGAATATCCGCCAGGGCGTCTTTTGCGTCCGTCTCCAGCTCGGCCGGAGCCTCCGCGGATAAGCGGTAGGCGACACCCCCGCGGAGAAAATCAAGCCGGAGGGAGAGCCATTCCTTCGGCGGATACAGCGCCGGGTCGCCCTCGCCGTGAAGATAGCTGTACTGATATGCCGTATACTGCGTTCCCTCATAGCTGGCGGCCGTGGTCTCCGGTTCCGGCTCCATGATACAGCTTCCGCTGTAGCGCGGCGTATCGGGGTCAAAAATCTGCACGGTCACATCGACGTCCCGCAGGCTGTTGCGTGCGGTGAGGACAACGCTTTCCAGCCCGCCTTTGCCGTCCCGGAGGTAGTAGGAGGCGTATCCCTCCGTAAAATCCAGCCACGCGGGTGCACTGTCCGGCGCCGACATGGCAAGCTGCCGTGCTGTCAGCGGTTCCGAGACCAGCATGACAGCCATATCCGCGTCGGCCGCGGCAGGGGGCGCAGAGGTGTTCCAGTGCAGGAGCGGATGTGCCGGAAGTGTGTCCGCTTCCGGCGGAGGCGTCCCTCTGTCGGGGAATTCGAGGACATTCGACTCTCCTGCAGCTGCATTTGGTCCGGGGACCTGTATGTCTGTGACGGTCACAGGGGTTGTCACGGCGGGCTGGGCAGGAACGGTATGCCACGGGCTGTTTCCCATATGGACCGCAGCAAATACGCCCGCGCCGGCCACACAGATACAGGCCGCCGCCGCAAGACGCTTCCGGCTTCGCCTGACAGGCGCTTCGCTCTCCTCCAGAATCGTCTCGTCCAGATATTCCAGGCTTTCAAACAGCGTTTCCGGTTTCATGAAAGGTATCCCTCCTGTTTCAGATAGCTTCGCAGCTTTTGCCGTACCCGGGTCAGCACAACAGATACGCTCCCTGGCCGCATGGCGAAGCGCTTGGCAATCTCCCCGACGCTCTCCACAGCGTAGTAGCGCCGGACAAAGATACTTCGGTCCCGCCGGGAGAGGGTGTAAAGAAAGCGGTTGACGGCCTCGCCCAGCTCGGCGGCCAGCACCTCATCCTCCGGGCTGCCGCTGTCAGCGGCGATCTCCGCCAGCTCGTCCAGCACCAGCGGCATTTCCCCGCCGCCCCGCTTTTCCGCCGCGGCCTCCCGGCTGCGGTTGAAGGCGAGATTCCGGGTGATCTTTCCGAAGAACTGCCGCAGCCGCGCCGGCTTTTGAGGCGGAATGGCGTTCCAGGCCCGGAGCCAGGTATCGCTAACGCACTCCTCTGCGTCCTCTCTGCTGGCCAGAACCCGAAAGGCAAGGGCCGCGCAGTAGGTCCCGTAAGCCCGCTGGGATTCCCTGATCGCCTTTTCGTCTCTGTTCCAGTACAGCGCGATAATATCCTCATCTTGCACCCGCCGTCCCTCCCTTCGCATTGCTGAAAGGTCCTTTCATGATACATGACACGGTTTTCCATGTTATATTACATCATCAGAAAAAATTTTTCACTGTTTGTGTAACCCGAAGGGGGATAATATCGCTATATTGGGTGAAGGGCCTTTCAGAAAGGAGATGACGCCGGTGGAGGATGCCGAAATCGTGGAGTTATATTTCGACCGGAGCGAACAGGCTGTGGCGGAGAGTGCAAAGCGGTATGGAGCGCGGCTGCGGAAGCTTGCCTACGGCATTCTGGACGAGGAAACCGCTGCGGAGGAGTGCGAAAACGACACCTATCTGGAGGCGTGGAACGCAATCCCGCCCGCTGCGCCGAGGACGTATTTGTATGCCTTCCTCGCCAGAATTACCCGGCATCTGGCCATTGACCGCTGCCGTGGGCTGGGGAGGCAAAAACGGTCCGCGCGCCTGGAGGAGCTGACCGCGGAGCTGGCAGACTGCACCCCCGGAACGGAGAACGTGGAGGGCAGTGTAGAGGCAAAGCTTATGGCGGAGGCCATCAGCCGCTTTCTGCGCTCCCTCCCGGAGGAGAAACGAAATCTGTTTTTGCGCCGGTACTGGTACTGCGACTCCATTGGGAGCATTGCCAGGCGGGCCCGCTGCGGCGAAAGCAAAGTAAAAACCACGCTCCACCGCACCCGGCAGGAATTGAAGGATTATCTGGAAACGGAGGGTTATACGGTATGAGGCCGGAGGAGCTTTTGGACAGTATGGAATACATTGACACGGATTTGATTGAAAAAGCCGATCAGACCCGTCGGAAGGGGCGGAGGTCCCCGGCGAGATGGGGCGCGCTGGCCGCATGCCTCTGTCTGGTCGCTGCGGGAGTGTTCGCCTGGCAAGGACATCGGCGTCCCGCAGAGGAGGAATTTCACTATCTGCTTGAAAAAAACACATTACAGCATTGGTCCGAAACAATGGCCGCGGAAGACTATTTTACTTTCAGCGGCGCTGCGGCGGTGCAGAACTCAGCCTCTCTGGTGATGTCGCCTTTCGCCGTGCCGGTCTCCTTGGACGGAGAAAGGGATGCGCTGGAAGCGGAGGGGGTCCTTCCCGCCGTCCCTGGCCATCCGGAGCACAGTTTTGAAGCGGACTTCAACGGGGACGGCAGTTTGTACAAGGTATCATTTCTCTGGATGCGCCGGGGAGAAGGGCGGGAGGCGTACAGCGACCTTCAACTGACCGCCGCTCCGAAGGAGCTTCACGAGGTAAGCGACGTGATTACCGTTTATACGGACGAAAGCGGAAACGTAATTGTTCCCGGCGTCACGGCAACGGAGCGGGACGGCGTTTATATTTATGCGGAAGGCGCTGGGAGAAGCAAAAAAACTCTGACCTGGCAGACGGCGCAGGGATGGTACCAGCTCAGCGGGCTCAACTGGTCCGGGGACGTTTCGGAGCTGGTATCTCTGCTGGACTGGTTCTGGGCGCATCCGCTGAATTTGGAACGTTTTGCCGCGCTGGGAAAAGAAACGGTCCGGTTCTCCTCCCGCGAGGAATACCCGGAGGCTTTCGCCGCTCAGGTCCCGGACTTTTCTGCCTTGGGCTATACCCCGGAAACGGAACGGGTCAGCTTCATCCTGTGGGAGGGCGCACCGGTTCCCGTGTGGCTGGAAGGAAGCTATATGCGCGGCGAGACCTTCGTCCGCTGGAGCGTCGGCGGCTGTGCGGACCGGGACGCCTGGGAGGCCTGCCTGGGCAGACCGCGGGAAATTACGGAGGAGAAAATCAGCGAGGCGCTGAAAAAAGGCAATTCCTTCACCGTATTCTTGGACGGCCCCTACATGGCAGCGCTGACGATGGAACGGGGGGGAGCGGTCGAGGCTTGGGAGATCGTTCAAGCGCTGCGCTGAACGTTCCGCTCAGGAAATAATACACACTTCGTTTTGTAGGGAGGGGCTTTTTTCTTGCTTTTCTGCGGATAAACGCATATAATTAAGTTTGTAAAATTATATGGAGGGCAAGCTCTGAATAGTGTGTATTTGCGAGAACTGCGTATCGGAGGGCAGAGAAAATGAGACCGGTCATAAAGTCGTGGAAGAATCTCGATCCGGATGAGGGCATAACAATTCCCCCACTGCGGGAATACCGGAGCTGCTGCGATCTCAAGGAGGTATCTATCACATGAGCAGGATCATTGAAACGACCCTCGGCAAGCTCCGAGGCGTCGAAATGGACGGATACACTGTTTATCGGGGCGTCCCCTATGGCACTCCCCCGGTGGGAGCGCTGCGGTGGAAAGCGCCGCAGCCGGCAAAGCCCTGGGAGGGCGTATACGAGGCCGCCCGCTTCGGCAATATCGCGGTGCAGGAATTACCCACGGACGACAACCCCTTTACCGCAAAGTACAAGCGGGAGTTTTACAGTGATCCCGCCTTTATTCCGCCCATGAGCGAGGACTGTCTCTATCTGAACCTCTGGGTGCCGGAGCGGGAGGAGGGAGAGAGGTGCCCGGTCGCCTTCTGGATTCACGGCGGCGGCTTCAGCGGCGGCTACAGCAGCGAGCTGGAATTTGACGGCGAAGCCTTTTGCAAACAGGGCGTGATCTTCGTCAGC
>CAJOPB010000230.1 GCA_905236305.1 uncultured Oscillospiraceae bacterium
AAGGCCAGCTCCACCTCGCTGACGCGGGCGCCGGAGATATAGTTCATGGTGTTGCGCTCAAAGCCGGACACCTCGTAGTAGCCCCAGTAGGTCGCCTTGGCGTATTCGTAAGCCTCGTCCGTTTCCCCCGCGGCGTAAAGCTCCACAGCGTGCTCCGCAACTCCGGCGATGACTGCGGCCTGATCGTTGTAGTTCCACGCCTCGACACCGTAGGCCTCCACATATTCGTCCCAGGTCAGGTAATAGCCCTTATCAAAGCTGAGCGCCGAGGACGCCTTGCCGCCTCCGGAGGCGGCGTCTGTCGCGCCCTCCGGGGAGAGAATCGCGCCGTCCGTCACCAGCAGTTCGATCAGCGCATCGGCTGCCGCACGGGCAGTCTCGACGCCCTGGTCCTTTTTGATGGACTTGCGCAGGGTTGTAAAGGCCAGCTCCACCTCGCTGACGCGGGCGCCGGAGATATAGTTCATGGTGTTGCGCTCAAAGCCGGACACCTCGTAATAGCCCCAGTAGGTCGCCTTGGCGTATTCGTAAGCCTCGTCCGTTTCCCCCGCGGCGTAGAGCTCCACCGCATGGTTTGCGACCGCGGCAATGACCGCTGCCTGGTCGTTATAATTCCAGGTCTCGATGCCGTTGGCCTCCTGATATTCATCCCAAGTCAGATAATATGTACCGCCGTCCGCCAGAGCGGAAAAGCCCGCCATGGAGAAAACGAACAGGAATGCCAGCAACAAGCACCCGAAGCGGTGCGTTTTTTTCATTTTTACCCTTCTTTCCGAAAGCTTTCCTTTGCTATGGGGTAGGCGTCCGTAAATTCCCTCGTTTGAAATTGCGCGTCGGCGGCATGGTCCGGGAAATCCGCGCTGCCGGAGAGGAAAAACCGATACTCCTCTGCGCCCGCGTCCCATGTGGGATCGAGATTGTAATACTGCCCCTCCGCCGCGGCGATGACCCATGCGTGAAATTCACCGGCAGCGGTACCCCTGATAATCCGGCAGCTGATCCCGCACTCCCGCAAAAGCCGGTAAAGCGCGGCGCAATAGCCCTGACAGGTGGCGGAGCGCAAAACCAGCGCCCCGTAGGCCGTGGATTTCAGATGCGAGTGGGGATTCCTCCGATGAACCCTGTCGTAGCTCACGGTTTGGCAGATGGTATCATAGATGGCGGCTATTTTTTCATAGTCCGGCGTCTCCGCCGGGAATTGAAAGCCATTTCGCAACTCGATGACGGCGTCTGTTACGGCTTCCTCCTGGACAAGATAGTCATAGTAGGCCGGCACAATGGATACGCAATACTGCCAGACGCCGTCCTCCATGACAAAGGCGCTGTCCCAGGTATATCCCCCCAGCTGGCAGCGGAGATAGTCCCCCTCCGCGGGGTTCTCCGTTTCCTGAAGCGCCGCCTCCACCCAGGCCTCTACCGCGCCGTTCAGCTCCGGATAGATGTCGCTGTCTAAGGTAAAGGTGACCGTGATGCGTCTCGCGTGACCACGAAGGCCGCAGCGAAGCTCCGCGACGACCTGCTCCGCGTTCTCAATTCTGTCCTCAAGGGGGAGCTCCGGCGAAGCTTTTCCGCAGCTGGCCAGAAGCAGAAGCGCCGCAAGCGCGGCTGACAGGTGCGGGACCCTCATTCCGGCTGCGCTTCGAGAGAAAGGCGGAGCAGGCAGAAGGATTCCGGACTGATGGCGTGCTCCAGCTCGCAGGCCTCCCGGTCGGCGGTTTCCTCATCCACGCCGGCGCGCAGGAGGAGCCCTCGGAAAAAGCAATGCCTTGCATAGGTCTGCTCCGCAATGCGCTGCCCCTCCGCGGTCAGGGAGAGCGTGTATGGAGCGCGAGGCAGCTTTTCGACATAGCCCGCTTCGCACAGGACGCTCAGCATCGTACAGACGGAGGCCTTTGACACCTTCATATGGCGCGCCACATCGACGCTCCGAACATAACCGATACGATCCTTCAGGACAAGGATTGCCTCCAGATAATCCTCCCTGCTCCGTCCTACCGACACGCTTTGTCCTCCCCGGCTTCCGTACCCAGTCTTCCTTGGTTAGCGAAATCTAACAGGGCTATATTATATACGATTTTTTTCTTTTCGGCACAACCGCAATGACTTTATATTTCGCCGATCCTGTTCTCACAATGACTTTTTAGCGGCTGCTAACTAATTGCACGTGACTTTTCGCTCCGGATGTGCTACACTTTGGTTAGGTAAAGCTAACTTTGATAAAGGGCTTTCCCCATACCGGACATATGGAAAAGACGGTGATTTCCTTCCATGAACAAAGAGCAATGGAACGCAATAAAAAATCGTGACCGAAGCTATGACGGGGTGTTTTTCTACGGCCTGAGAACGACAAAAAAATTTTGCCGCCCCTCGTGTCCGAAGCCAAGCTATAACCCCCGCAGGGTCGTTATTTTTGCCTCCGTCGAGGAAGCGGAACAGAGCGGTTATCGCCCCTGCTCCCGCTGCCACCCGGACCTACCAAGCTGGACGGATGCAAAAACAGAGCTGGCCCGCTCCACAGAGCGCTACATTCAGTCACATTACGCGGACAAATTTTCCCTTTCCGTCCTGGCGGAAGCCATGCATGTCGACAAGGCATATCTTGCCCGCAGCTTCAAAAGTGTCAAGGGCATCACGCCTCTGGAATATTGCAATCTTGTCCGCTGCGAAAATGCCCGGGAAATGCTGACGCATCCGGAAATGTCAATCTCATATATTGCGGCCTCGGTAGGGTATGTCTCAGCCTCCCACTTTGCCCAGGTCTTCCGAAAAGAACAGGGCTGTACGCCCTCAGAGTATCGGGAAAGCTATTTTCGCTCGCTGGATCTTGACAGTAATTCACCTTTACCAAATGTATAGATTCCGTACGTCTCGCATCGGGAGACACTTCTCAATGAAAATACTTGTATTCATTCCTATACCTGTGGTATCATCAGATTGCAGAAAACACTATGCGCTTTAGAAAGGCAGGGAATTCAAAATGAAGAAAAATCTCGGCGTGGTGCAGGCAGTCTATCCGATGCCGGTGCTGATGGTGGCGGCCTATGATGAAGGCGGCAAGGTCAACGTGATGAATGCGGCCTGGGGTATGATCTGCAATGAGGATCGGATCGCACTGTTTATCGACGAGGACCACAAGACCACGCAGAACCTTTTGAAAACGAAGGCGTTTACGGTCAGCCTCGCGGACCGGGCGCACATGGACGTGGCGGACTTTTTCGGAATTGCCACAGGCAACAAGATGGAGGATAAATTCCAGCGGACAGGCTATCACGCCGCAAAGAGCGCGTTTGTCAACGCGCCGGTCATCGAGGAATTCCCGGTGGTTATGGAGTGCGAGCTGGCGGAGGTCGCGGACACGGAGAGCTTCTATTGCATTGTCGGCAGGATCGTGAACACGGCGGCGGAGGAAGCGGTGCTGTCCGAAAACGGCAAGGTAGATCCTGCAAAGCTGGATGCGCTGATCTTCGACCAGTTCCAGCATGGGTATTATGTCTCCGGTGAAAAGGCCGGCAAGGCGTGGAATGCCGGCGCCGGACTGATGAAAAAATAACAGTCGAAACGCGCCGGCTTGACGGCGGCGCAGCCAATACGCCGGCAGAAGCAATCCCTGTATTCCGGATGGGCTCTGAGATTGATAGTCTGGGCGTATAAATCCATCTGATTTTGGCATTTTCCTTTTTGAACGATATGAGATACAATGCAGGCAGTACAACAATCGAAGCGGCAATACCGCCTGGACGTTCTGAAACGAAGCTGTAATAATTAAAGGAGGATGTCACGATGGGTAAATATGAGGAAAATCTGGAGCTGCTGCGGAAGGCCCTTCGCTGTGAGCCGGTGGAACGGATTCCGGTGGTTCCCTGCGGAAACGCCTACTATGCGCGGGTCAATCACATTGTCATGAAGGATTACATCAGCAATTTCGAGCTGGCCTGCGATGCGAACCTGAAGGAGCACCTGCGTTTGGACGCCGACGGCACCCAGAATGTGATCTTCTCCCCCTATCTGCTGGGGACGCAGTGGCTCTCCAGGACTGCCCTCCCCGGTGTGGACCTGGGGGACGACGATATGTGGCAGGTCATGGAGATCGACGAGAACATGAAGTTCGAGGACTACGAGGCCATCAAGGAGATGGGCTGGGACGCCTGGCAGGCCAGGTTTATCGCGGAGCACTGCGACGACAACTGGCGCCATCTGGAGCCCTTTTTCGCCGCAAACCCCGCAGCCTACAAAAAGTTCTATGACGCCGGCATCCCCTGCATCTGTGACTTTCTGATGATCACGCCCTTCGAGTATTTCTGCGGGGGCCGTTCTCTGGCAACCTTTCTGATGGACGACGTGATGGAAGAACCGGAGCTGATGCACGAGATTTTCGACATGGTCCTGGAGCATAATCTGAAGCAGTACCGCCAGCAGATGATCGACACCCATGCCATCGGTGTGTGGATCGGCGGCTGGCGCACCGGTCCGGATATCATCTCCCCGTCCATGTTTGACGAGTTTGTCTGGCCCGCTTTCCGGGCCTACTATGATCTCTGCATTGAGATGGACGTAATTCCCATCTTCCATCTGGACTCCAGCTGGACCCTGCTCCTGGACCGCTTCAAGGCGCTGAAGGAGCGGACCTTTATTATGGCGCTGGATTCCAAAACCGATATTCGCAAGTGCCGGGAGGTCCTTGGTCCCAATGTCTGCATCCTCGGCGACGTGCCCTGTGAGATGCTGACCTTCAGCCAGCCGGAGGACGTCGCAGGCTATGTGGAGAAGCTGCTGGATGACATCGGTCCCTGGGGCGTCATGATCGCCTCCGGCTGCGATATCCCCTCCGACGCCAAGCCGGAAAATGTGAAGGCCATGGCGGACACCGCCCATAATTACTTGTCCGCCCGCAAATGAACCCGCAAATAAAGATATATTGCCTCCCCCGCAGGAGGTGGGGGAGGCATTTTTCACAGCAATGATTCGCGGAAGCGTGTTTCCTGTGGCGGCATTGGAGCGTTGACGATAAACGGGAGGCTAAACCATGACCATCCTGCAGATGAAGTATTTTATCACCGTAGCCAGATGTCTCAGCTTTACCAAGGCCGCGGAGATGCTCTATGTCACCCAGCCCTCTCTCAGCCGGCAGATCACCGCCATGGAGCAGGAGCTCAACATGCAGCTTTTTATCCGCTCCACCCGCTCTGTGCGCCTGACGCCGGCGGCGAAGGTCCTGCTGAAGGAATTTGAAAAAATCTATGACGACTACAACCTCGCCCTGCTCAAGGCAAAAAACAGCTTTGAGGGATTACAGGGCGAGCTGAATATCGGCGTGCTGGAGGGGATGTACATTGGCAATCTTCTGCCGGAGGTTTTGCAGCACATGTCCGTGTATTACCCCCAGGTGAAAATCAATCTCAAGCCCTACAGCTTTAATCAGCTGGTGAAAAAGCTCTACCAGAACGAGCTGGACCTGATCTTCACCCTGCTCTTTGATGTGAAGGACCGGGAAAACATCCGCTACGCGGTGGTGGAGCAGTCAAAGGACTTCGTGGTAGTGCATAAGGACCACCCCCTGGCCAGACAGGAGCGGGTGAAGCTGGCTGACCTGGCGCAGGAGACATTTTTGATGGTATCCCCGGAGGATTCGGAGATGTCGCCCCGACTCATTATCGAAGCCTGCACGGCGTCGGGGTTTTCACCAAACGTCAAGTTTGCCTCATCCCTGTCTGAGGAAATGCTCTGGGTGGAGGCGGGCATCGGCGTATGCATTCTGGACAGCCGGAACCAGATGTATCAGAGCCAAAATCCCTCCGTGGTGTTTTTGGAGGTGGAGACCATCAGCGACCCCAGTCTGACGCTGGCCTGGCACGGACAGCATTATAATCCGATGAAAAGCGTCTTTGTCCGCAATTTTTTGCCGGACAGGACGGACCTTGAACTATGACAGGAGGGAACGCGATATGGAAATCCTGCTCTGCGGCGGGTTCCTGGGCTCCGGTAAAACATCGCTGATCAATAAGCTGCTGCACGGCATGACCGATGCAGGGCTGACGGCGGCAGTCATCGAAAATGAGGCGGGAAAAGAGGGGATCGACGCCGCGCTGCTCAGCGAGACGGGAATTCAGGTGACGCCGCTGTTCGGCGGCTGCGTCTGCTGCCAGATCTCCGGCGACCTCCTGCTGGCCGCAAGGCGTATCGAAGCAGAGCTTGCTCCCGACTGGCTTGTGGTGGAGCTGACCGGCCTGGCCCTGATGGACGGCATCCGGGACACCTTTCGCAGCTATGGTCATTCCGGGTTGGGGCTCCGCACCCTGTCCGTCGTGGACGCGGCGCGCTGGACCAAGCTGCGCCGGGCGGCGGAGCCGGTGGTGCGCCGCCAGCTGGAGGGCGCGGACGTGGTGGTGGTCAACAAGGCCGACCTCGCCCCACCGGATCGGACCATGTACGCGGAGCTCTCGGCTTACGCCCCGGAGGCGGTATTGCTGACGGCCAGCGCCGCGACACAACAGCCCGCAGAGCTCTGGTCCCAGATTCAGCTGGCCTTTGCCCAGCAGGAGGAGAGACAGCATGGACATACATGAACACGGCCACCACAGCCATCACCATGCGCACGGCCACCACGAGCACCACGACCCTGCGCAGCAGGATGAGGCCCACGAGCTGGTCGATCACGCGCTGATTTTGAGCAAGCACTGGCAGTGGGACCATTCCTCCGCCGTCAGATTGCAGGATATGGAGGCGCGGGTTGTTGACGGTTTGCAGCAGCTCGCGGAAAAACTGGCCTTTGAGGATATGATTGCCGGCCATATCAAGGCGTTGCTGCGCTGCGGAGGCGCCGCCGTCTCCTTTTCCGTCACCCGGCTGCACGACGTGGACCGCAATGAGCTGGGGAGCCTGTCTGCCCGCAGTGCGGACGACGGTCCGGAGCTGACCGTGAACATACTGTCTCTGGTGAACACGGACGCCGTCACGGAGGCGGAGCTGGACCGGCTTTTCTGTGCAGAAAATTCCCGCGGAGCTGACATCTGATGCCAGCTCCGCGGTTTTTTGGTGTGCCCGCCGGGCACACCAAAACGGGCAGTACGCCTTAGCGTGCTGCCCGTTTCCATAAAACAAAGCGGACTTTTAATTGCCGTCATAATAGGTATCGGAGGCCAAAAACGGGGAATACATCATGATCGCATCATTCGATACAAGAAATCGTTCATTCAAAAGCTCGCCGCCGGCATCAAACTGCCGCTGATACAGCGCATTGTGTCTTGTAAAACCTCCCCAGTATTCCGAGCGCATTTCATGATTTCTTTCCACAATCTCAAAGGTGTACAGCGGCTGGGACGAAACCCTCCATTCCCCTTCCAGGTATTCGCTCCCGACTCTGACGTTCAGCTGAAACGTATCTTCCGTGTCGTTACGGAGCATTAAATTGCCGTAAGGATAGAAGCAGGTCGCGCCGCTCCCGAAGGGCTGGGTTCGATTGGAATCGGGGAACACGTCATAATCGTGCCTGTGCCGTTCCGTCACGGTCAGGGGCGTATGAATGGACATCCAGAATATCAGGTTGGAAAGCTGGCACAGTCCGCCCCCGACAGCGGAGACAACCTTGCCGTTTATCAGCTGCATCCCTTCCAGATACCCTTTCCTTCTGGTGGGATTTCCGATCAGGCGCCAGTAGCTGAACGTCTCCCCCGGGCGCACAAGCACACCGTTGAGCTGCTTTACCGCAAGCTCCAGGTTCGTCACCTTGTTTCGCTGCATCCACATATCCGCGCCCCTGAGCTGCCGCAGCAGCGGCGTCCTGTGCGAGAAGTACAGGTAAGGCAGCGGTTCGCTGCGAAACGTGCGCGCAAATTCCCGATGCCGTTTCAGCCACAGCAACCGCCGCAGGAAGCCATAGCAGCATTTTCCAAGCCGCAGACGGAGGTGCGAGCGCAATATGGGCTGTTCCATAGCCGAACCGCCGCCTACCCTTCTATCCGCCTTCCATACGCTCCCTCCGGAGCGTCGGAAACAGACGCTGCGATATTGTCTGCCGGCTCGCTTTCCGGGAGCGTAACAGAATAGTCCCGCAGATCAACGTAATACATACCCAAGCCGTCCGAAGAAGCTGCAAAGACCAGCTTTGCCCGTGTTTCCTCCAGCACAATCGCGGGCCCGGCATAATCAGGGAGGTCAATATACGCGAGGGTTTTACCGTCTGTGTCAATCACAAGCAAATCCGTTTGCTCCCAGCCGCCGGCATAGAGCACCCCGCTGTCATCAAAAACAGATGCAGTCAGGACCGGCCCCTTAAAATCCAGATTTGTCCACAGGATTTTCCCGTCAGAAACCTGAAAGGCGCGGATGGCAGAACCGGTCTGAAGATAATATTTTCCGCCATATGTTCCGATTCCGGCAGCGGGGAGTCCCTGGCCTTCTGTATTGATTTCCATATCGTATCTCCACACGGGCTCCCTCCGTTCAGAGATGCCAGCGAAGGAAATATGCATCGTATTCGCCTTATCCGTTGAATAGACTTGATACTGAACGGAAACCGCTTCATCCTCCGACCAGGCTTCGCGCACCATCTCAGGCGGTTCGAAGCCCTGCCCGACCGGATAGGAAGCCGTGTCCGCAAAATGCCACCATTCTCCCTGATAGGGGGTAAAGCCGCATTCGATCATGAGATTTTGCAGAAACAGCGCGTTCTCCTTCTCCTCCGCCGTACAGTCGCTGTAATTCCGGTCCGCTTTCGCGCTGAAATCGTCAAATCCGGTGGGCATCTGTACCCGGCTTCCATCCGCATATACCAGCGTGATGTCCACGGTGTTGCCCCGGCTGTGGGAGGAATAACCCGTATTCGGGTTGGCGACATATACAGGATTGGGTACGATTTCCCAGAGCCGGAATTGCGCGGAGACCGGGCGATAGGCGTCCCATATTTTCAGGCGGTAGCCCGCCGCTTCGGCTTTTTCTTCCGCTTTCATCAGTTTCTTTACGGTACCGCAGCGGAGATAGGCCTCCGTATTCTCAAACGGATAGATTCTCTGGCCGGTAAAGTTTTCCTCCGTGGCGTATTTCAGGTCTACATAAATACCGGGGATGTAGTCCAGCACACGGACAAACGTGTCATCGCTCAGCTCGTCCAGCGGGACGATGGTACGCGCAGGCAGCGGAACCGGCGTGCTCTCCGGGGTTGGCGCGGGTGTGGGCTCCGGCGTGGGTTCGGCGGCGGGCGCAGGAGCAGGCGCGGATACCGGCGTGTCCGGCTGTGCTTCGGTAATCTCGGGCGGCAGTACGCTTTCTGAGGAACCGGCCGCGTTCTCTCCGCCCGCACCGCAGGCAGTAAGAAGCAGCGCTGCGAGAATCAGCGAGGCAATCAGGGAATGTATTTTCATATTCCGCCTTCTTTCTCAAATGGCTTGCATCAGTGTATGGAAATTCTAAGAATTGAAATGTAGTATAAGCCTGTCGTTATTATTGCCGTCAATTGCTTCCTTCACAACGCCCGCCCACTGTTCCTCTGTGCCGTTATAATAAATGTGGAGCGGATTGACGCACTCGGCGAAAGCGCCCATATTAATATCTCACCACTTCCATGAAGCCACAGACTGCCATCCTCATGCAGTGCCCAGGTCACGTCCTCCCCGCAGTCTCCGCTGTCCAGCGGCGTGTCCTCGGGTTCACGAACAGGCTCCGGCGTCGGTTCCGGCGAAGGGGTCGGTTCGGGGGTCGGTTCGGGAGTCGCTGTCGGTGACGGCTCCGGCGTGTTGATCGGGACGGCCGTCGCCGGAGCGGCGGTTGGTGCGGCCTGGTTCCCGCAGGCGGCAAACAGTGAAAGTGCCAGAACGAGCGTTGCAAGCAAAAGAAATGTGTATCGTTTCATGGTAGCCTTTTCCCCTCAATACAGATGAATTTCCGAGATACAGGTGTCCTCATAAGTATCGCCGCGGTAAACGGAGAGGATCATAAATGTGACGCTGGATGTCTCCACCGGTGTCTTAAACGAGTAGAACTGCGCATCATAAACATCCGCAAGGACGATGTCTACGCTGCTGCGGTCAGAAAAGATTACGCGTATACCGCAGGGAGCGGAGTTTTTGATATAAAGATTTTCTGATTTCTGATAGCCGGCATTGATCGAAAAACCGTTGACCGTGTAAGTTCCATCCAGCGTCAGGGTTATGTTTTCCCAAATCCCGTTTCCGTCAGCCCCCTCGACCCATGCTGTGGTCAGATCGTTATCTATAACAAGCTCCGGTGTGTGATACAGATTGTACTGCGGCTCACTGAGCCAGGAGGTGGCGGTCACACCGGTTACGGACGACATGCGCACCCTGGGTGCGTGCGTCGGCACCGGCGTTGGTATTGGGGTTGGAGCGGGTGTCGCTGCCGGCTTTGGCGTGGACGTGGGCTTCGGCGTAGCTGCGGGGTCTGTGAAGGAGTAGTCCAGCAAGCTGACGTAAAGCTCTCCCGTATTGTAGGTGATCACAGCGCGGGAGCCTTCAATCCTGATATTTTCCGGCTTGCGGTGCTTATTTGTAAAAGAAGATATTTTTTTGACGGTATTCCCTTCGGAATCCACGGCAAACAGCTCCGGGCCGTCCACACCGCACAGATAGAGCGTTCCCTGTGTATCAAATATGTAGGCCGACATGGCGCCGCTGAAGGCCCCATTTCCCCAAAGTGTCTCGCCGTCGGAAACGCGTAGGGCCTTCACAACGCCGTTTTCAACAAAATAATATGTGCCATCCCGGTTTTCAATTTCATTGACCATCTGATACTGCGTCTTGGAATAATGTGCAGTTTCATACGTCCAGACGGTTTCTCCCTTTGGCGAATATCCCGTAACGATTGCCCACTCATTTTCGCTGTCTGTTCTGCGGTCGAAGGATACCGATGCCGCCTCCATACTGCCGCCGGCGTCCGTCCGCGTCCCGGAGGAGATATTTGCCCCGCATGCGGTCAAAACCGCCATAGCGAGCAAAAGCACTGCAACTATTTTTTTCTCGTTCATATGCGTCTCCTTTTTATGTCAACTCCCTGCGGAAACTGATGGCCTCCAATATGAAATCATCTTTTATCACATATTATAATTGAATTAACATCACATTTCAACCCTCTTTTTCACATACTACACTGGTGATAAGAGGTGATGCGGAAATGGACGCCGCTACAAGAGCACAGATTGGCCGCCGCCTGCGGACCAAACGGGAACAGGCGGGCTATACCCGGGAGCAGCTGGGCGAGCTTTGCGCCCTGAGCCCCCGCTTCCTTGCCAATATCGAGCTGGGAGATTCTGCCCTCAGTCTGGACTCTCTGATGACCGTCTGCCGTGTGCTGTCCTGCAGCAGTGACGATCTGCTGTTCGATCGCGCGGAAAGCTCCGAAATTTGGGGCAGCACTACAGATAAGCTCTGCCAGCTGGACCCCAAATACCAGCCTGCGGTGGACAAGATGCTGCAGGGCTTTCTGGAGGCTCTGGCAAAATCCGATGATTCCGCCGCTTTGCGACCCAAAAGGGGAAAATCCCATGAAAAAGCTGCCAAAAATCCCGTATAACACCCCGGTAATTCTGACCCCTGCCTATCTTCGGCTTTTTTCCATGTGCCGGGGCATGGCAGTTCTGCCCCTTTGCTGAAGACAGATATGAACCAGTGTCATCTCCCGGAACAGTCTGGAGGTGTTGCATCGTATGCTGCCGCAAAGGTCAACGCAGTTTGTAATACGGTTCTTCCATAAAAAGCAGATTCCTGCTTTTTTATGGAAAATTACTATAAAAATCGAGTAGAATGGGCTGAATAACCCCCTCCTCTCAGTCGAGTAGCCAAGGGGACTTTCATCCCCAAGGCTCTCACGGAACCGGATATGAACCTCTCGGCTCATCCGGCTCCTGTCAATCACAGTATTGCATCAAACGATGGCCCAATAGACAAACAGGTTCGGTTCTCGCGTGTACGTGCGCTCGCCGGGCGCACATATGTTGAGACGCCGCACGTAATCGTGCGGCGTCTCAACGGTATATGATTTAATGGACTTCCTCACTTCTCTGCTCTGACACACTCGACGTACATCTAAGGGAGCAGTGCGCTTTTCACTCATATTTTACACCATCGTTTGTGTTTTAATCGCTGGTATTCTCATTTGCTGCCTTTATTCACGCTATTTCGTGTCGCGTGAATAGTTCAGGTCTATGACTGAAATTCTCTTAGTTTTCGTTATTGATATTGAAACGGTTCAGGACTAAGTGTCGCTGACCTTTCCCGCGCCAACGATGCCAATTCCAAGGCTTTTCACTTGACCATTCCTCCGCGTCAGGGGCGAAACGCCGCTTTGATAAATCCGCCGGTATGGTGCTCCATCATTTCACTGACCTGATCAAATTGCTCCGTATCATATACTTTTGTAACGCCGGTAAATTTCCAGATCCCTTTTTCCAACAGCTCCATGCAGCGCTTGCAAAGCTCCGCCTCATAGGCGATCCTGCGTTCATGGCAGTTGATCGCGGTGAACGCCTTGAAGTTCCACAGCTTAAAATCCACGGTGCGCAGCGCGTCATTGTGATAGCCGCCG
>CAJOPB010000231.1 GCA_905236305.1 uncultured Oscillospiraceae bacterium
AACACCCAGCAGACCATTCAGTATAAGGTCGGCCAATTCAGCACCAATCCTGCGGCACTCCCGCAGTACAACACCGCAATGGGCACCATCAACCCCGTTGCCGCAGACGGCGGCGCCGAGGTGACCGTTGTCCTCTCTCCGAAGGACGGCTATAAGCTTGCCGACACCATTAGTGCTTCTTACGCCGGCACGGGCGCGACCGAAGCCACTTCCTTTAACATTTCCGACGGCAAAGGCACATTCACGATGCCCTCCAGCGCAACCACGGTCTTCTTTGCTGCTGAGCCCTTTGCACTGGCTGACGCCAGCGCCACCGCAACCGGCAGCAGCGCGACGATCAACGCACTGGCAAGCGGTGTCACTACGTCCGTAGAAGCTGTGACGCTGACTGTGGATGTAACAGGCACCAAGTTTGCCTCTACCCTGAAGGCAGAAAACTTCACATTCACCGGACTGAAGGATTATCTTGAGGTCGGAACAGTCACGAGAGTCAGCGATACCCAGGCGACAATTGTCATCAACTCCAAGGCTGACGCTGTGCAGGCCGAGGCAGCAATTTGCTCCGCGCTTACAATCGCAGGCGCAGCTCTGAATCCCGCCCGTACTGATCCTGTCAACGTAGGCGATGTAGATAAAGTGAAGGTAACCGTTGTTGCTGCCGGCGCTGAAATCTGGAACATCGCAATCACTGATCCCGGAGCAGAGAACGGCACCATTAGCTCTGACAAGGCCAGCGTTGGTTCTGAGGCTACATCTAAGACCATCACCCTGACAGTCACTCCTGCGGATGGCAAGGCCATTGATAAGGTTACTGTGACCAAGTCCGGCACTGTAACCGGTACCATTGACGCCACTACGAGCGGCAGTCCCGATGAAAAAACCGGTGCACAAAAGTACACCTTTGACATTGCCGATGGCGACGTAACCGTCAGCGCAACCTTCAAGGCTGCTACGGTAAGCGCTATCGAAGTCACGACCCAGCCCACGAAGCTGGAATATGTCGCGGGTCAGATGTTTGATCCCGCGGGTCTGGTTATCACGGCCACATATGACAGCGGTGTGAAGAAGGAAATTACTTATACCTCTACCAATGCCAGCGACTTTACCTTCGATCCGACTACCGCTACTGCGTTGACTGTAAGTGACCACAACGGTAAGGCAGTTGAAGTTACCTACGCTACCAAGAAAGCCGATACAGATAAACTCAAAGTTGAAGCTGTCAAGCTTGCAACCATCGAGATCACCGCAATCACGCTGAAACCCAACACCAGCACCAAGGTTCCCGAGGTAGACAGCATCACCGCTACGGCAAAGAACAATGATGACTCCAATGCTACGCTGAACGCTAATGATCTGAAAGCTCTGGTCAATCTTACGCATGAGGACACAACCTACACCATTACGCCTGTAGCTAAGGATGGTGTTACTCCCACCTTCGCCGCAGCCCTGACCAGCGTAACGATTACCGGCGGCGAGCCTGCCAGCGCTACGCTGGATAAGACCGGCACCAATCCTACCTTCACCTACGCGCGGAAGTTTGCCCTCAGCGGCACGGTGACCGCTGGCAGCACCCAGCTTGCAGCCGATGGCCTCGTCGGCATTACCGTGAAGGTGATGAAGGGCACAGAGAAGATTGCTGAGGATGAAACCGAAGAGGGTGGTACGTTCGCGCTTGCCAGTCCGATTGAGGAAGGCACGTATAAGCTTGAAATTGATGCGGATACCACCAATTACAAGTACGAAAAGAGCACTTCCAGTGAAATCGAACTCACAGCGGACAAGGAAGATGCTACTATTGCCCTTGCAGGTACGGCAAAGAAAATCACCGTAAATGCCCATGACGGCGTCGCAGCTGATGGCACAACTACAGTTCCCACTGAGGTCATCACCGGCGTTAACAAGAAGCTTTATATTGATTTGCCCGACCTCAAGAAGAACGGCAATACTTTCTTGGGCTGGTTCGACGCTGCGAGCGAAGGCAATAAGATTGTAAAAGGCGAAACCGACCTGACTTCTGTTGAAGGCATTCACGCCCAGTTTAAGGCTCCCGCCGTGACAGTGACAGGCAGCGACTTCTCCGTGAAGCAAGGCACAGCAGTTCCTGCTACTGCCCAGCTGACTGTTAAGCTGACCAATGGTAAGTTCAAGGCTTCTCCAGCTGCATCCTTGTTTGCGCTGACTGTGAGTCCTGAGGCCACTTGGCTGAGTGTAGGCTCCGTTACAATAGGAGGCACCGATAACGACGAGGCAACCTTGACTCTTACCGGGACAGCACCTGCCACTGCTGCAGATTATACTATTACGAAGGTCTCTGTGGATAAAGATGCAATCGAAACTCCGGCAGGTGTAACGGCGGCAGTCGAGAACGATCCGGTAGTCGCTATCAAGATGAGCGTGACTGCCAGCGATGTCCTCACCGTGACGGTTGCCTCTGGTATCACCGGCGGTACCGTTGAAGTTGACAAGTCCAGCGCCGCAAGCGGCACTACGATCAACGTCACTGTAACGCCGGAGGATGGATACAAGGTCACCAAGGTGTGGTATACAACAGAAGGTAGCACCACTGAGACTGATCTGACTGCAGGTTCTTATACGTTTAGTCTCACTGCCAACTCCACTGTTCACGCAACCTTCACTGCCAAGACCCCGATCACAGAGGTCACGATGACACTTGACGCCACCGACGAAGCCAAGCTCAGTGTGCTTGAGGGCGCGGAAGTCCCCGAAGCTGCCGCTGGTGCCACCGGCACAAAGGCAACTCCCTCTGACCCGTCCAGTGCGTCTACGGTTGAAGTAACACTCGGTAATCTGACTGTGTACACCAAGTCTGGCGATACCTATACAGCGGCAGAGGGCACTTACGACGCTACAAAGGATTATTACCTCGGCGCAACAATCTCCGTTACCAGCGACGATTATAAGCTTGCCGATGAGCCCACCGTTACGGACTGGGACGTGGTCAACAAGGATGGCACGATCACGATCTACAAAGCAATCACCGTGACCGCTCTGCCCACCGTGACCTTTACAGCTGTACCGGCGACAGAGATTGCGGATATGTATTGGAATCTTGTCCCCAAGGCTGCTATCGTGGCAAGCCCGACGGTTGCCACCGAAGGGACGACCACTACCGTAACTGCAACGAACGCTCCGGTATTGACCAGGCAGGATGATTTTATGTTCGGTGGTGAGAACATCGCTGCCAACACTGAAAGCAGCTTTGTAGCAATTCGCGTAACCGTGAGCGAGATTCCTACGAACTCGACCATTCAGGTCACCGGAAAGACCGAAGGTTCTGTCAATAAGCTGGAAGATGCGAGGGACGGCGATAAGTACATTGATCTTGTCCTGCGTGTAAACGATGCGAAGACATCTGCGGATGGCAACTTCACGGTCAAGTTTGACTGGGATGCCGATAGCACTGCTGACAAGACTTATACCATCAACGTCAGCGGCGTAGCTCCTGTTGAAGTGCCTGCTGCTAAGGCAGTCTTCTCCACAGCCAATACTTCTACAGGCTTCAATAATGAAAACGAAACGATTGCCGCAAATGCTTCTTCGTACACAATTTACACAAGCCCAACTGAGGCCACTGTATACTTTACCGGAACTGCGAAGTGGATGGCTGACGGTGTAACTAATCACAGCAGCACCGCAGCAAACTACTGGCTGATCAAGGGTACATCCAGCAGCGCAGACAACACCAATGAGGGTCTCGCAATCCTCCATGACCTCAAACAGGATGGAAGCGAGCAGACACGGTATTACAATGCCAAATGGCTGTTTGATGGCGGCTGGTATCATGTTGCAAACTTCCTGGAAGAGTCTTCGGCGACTGACAAGACAGTATGGCTGAAGCTGGATTGGAACTTTGATATGAAGGGAACCACTTACACAGCTGATGAGCCGAATGATGCTACCAATGCAATCGACATCACCTACACGTTCGACTTCTCCGGAATCACCAAGGAGGCTGAACCCTGATTATCCACGCTATTCTCGCGCATCTTATATCTCTATTAGCACAAAACGGAGAGGCTTCGGCCTCTCCGTTTTTGAGTTCCATTCTTGATTATAAAAGCGTATATCTGCCCCACCAAACATGGAATTTCATTGTATTTCCCCCTCCGCCGTGATAAGATAAAGAAAAAGCCAAAGCCGCAGCCTCTGCGGGCTTTTTTTGGAGGGGAGCGAAGGGTGGCCGCCATACGCGAGGACGGCACCTGCACCGTGTATGCCCCCTCCTTCATGCCCTATAATCTCTGGCTGGAGCCGGCGGAGGCCGGGGATCTGGATACTTCCAAACCCGGCATGGAGGGAGATGTTTTTCCTGCGGCTGGCGGAGGTAAAGCGCGCGGAGCGGAAGGGGGAAAATGCGAAATGGAACATGCATACGGATTAAAACCGGAGGTCCTTGCGGAGATCGTCGCCCTGGCGCGCCGGTTTGGCGTCCAAAGGCTGATTCTGTTCGGCTCCCGGAGCAAGGACACTTATTCCAGGGCCAGCGATATTGACCTGGCCGTCTGCGGGGGCGACGCCGCGGGCTTCGCGTTGGAAGCGGAGGAGACGGTCCCCACGCTTTTGCGCTTTGATGTGGTGGACATGAGCCGGTCCCTGTCCCCTGCTTTCCGGGAAGAAATCGAGAAGGGAGTTGTGCTGTATGAAAAAGTTTGAAAACTATGTTTCCAACCTTTCCGTCCTGAAAGGCGCAGAGCGGGAGAATTTGCAGAATGACTTTATCCTTGGCGGAATCATCGACAAGTTCCGGCTGCAATTTGAGCTGGGCTGGAAGGTATTGAAGGAGCTGCTGAAATACGAGGGCCGTTTGGAGGCGCAGTCCGGCTCTCCCCGGGAGATCATCAAGGCAGCTTTTGCGGTTTATGACTTTATCGACGAGGAGGTCTGGCTGGACATGCTGCGGGAGCGAAACAACTCCACCCACATTTATGATGCTTTGGCAGCGTCGGAGTTGGTCCGAAAAATCCTGAGCCGTTACATCCCGGCTTTTCTTGCGGTGCAGGACGCGATCATCCTGCGGTATGGGGACGCGCTGAAAGACCTCTGACGCGCCCCTCCCCTGCCCCGGCATCTTCCCTGCCCCCGGCGCATAGACTGGAAGAAAACAACAGGAGGTGCGTTATATGTTCCGAAACCTTTCTTCCGCTCCCGGGCGGCGCGCTGTGCTGGTGCTGGCGGTTCTGGCGCTGTTTCTCGCCGCGGCCATGCCCACGGTGCTCTTTTCCGTCTCCGCGGACACCCGCAAGCTGCCGATCTACAGCGTAAAGCGGGACGACAAGTGCGTCTCGCTGACCTTTGACGCGGCCTGGGGGAATGAAGACACTCAGAACCTGATTGACATATTGGAGCAGTATGGCGTAAAAGCCACCTTTTTTGTGGTGGGGGACTGGGTGGACAAATATCCGGAATCCGTCAAAGCCCTCCACGACGCGGGGCATGAGGTCATGACCCACTCGGACGACCACGCCCATTTTGCAAAGCTGAGCCGGGAGCAGATCATCGCCAACCTCAACGCCGGTTGTGATAAGATCGAGCGGGTAACCGGCGTGCGCCCCACCCTGTTCCGCTGCCCTTACGGGGAGTATAACGACACGGTGATTCAGACAGCGGAGGAAATGGGCATCCGCACAATACAGTGGTCCGTGGACTCCCTGGACTGGAAGGAGCTCAGCGCCGCCGAGATCACCCGCCGGGTCACGGAAAACATCAGCGCCGGGGATATTGTGCTGTTTCACAACGCCGCCAGGCACACCCCGGAGGCGCTGCCCGTAATCCTGGAATATCTGCTGCGGGAGGGCTACCGCGTCGTGCCCGTCTCCGAGCTGCTGCTGCAAGGGGATTCCTACACACTGGACCACACCGGAAAAATGTGCCCAAATTAAATATGATAGTCACGACATTTCTGTCGTGACTATCATAAGGTTATCTCCTGCCGAGCCTGTCCGCGCCGGCGCACAGCACCACCGTCAGAAGCATATCCGGCAGCGTACTGCCCACCGGGGTGTTCAGCTGCATCAGCAGCCGGTAGGCCAGAAAGCCCAGCAGCCAGACAAGCAGGTTTTTCCACACAAAGCCCTCGCCGCTTCGGTCTCTTTTCAGCAGAAAATAGTCCGCCAGCTGGATCGCGACCATGGGGGCAAATACCGAGCCGATCAGATAGAGAAAGTCGGTAATATTGTCCATGGGAAACAATACCGCAGCCAACGTGCCGACTGCCGCCGTCGCCACAGCAACCCATCTGCCGGAGAGCCGCGGGGAGAGCGCCTCGCTGGAGATGCCGGCTGACCAGGCGTCCAGGAAGGTGGTGGTCACCGTAGAGAGCACGATGATGAGCAGGCCGGCAGCGCCCAGACCCGCTTTCAAAATGATCTGCGCCAGATCGCTCTCCCCGGCAAAGAGGGCCGCGCCCATGCCGATGACATACATCCAGCAGCTCACCAGGCCGTAGACCCCGGCGCTGGCCGCCGTAGCGGCCACCGGGCGCTCTGCGCTGCGGGTATAGTCGCTGATCAGCGGCAGCCAGGACAGGGGCATTGCCACAGCCAGCTCCACGGCGGCGCCAAAGCTGAGGTCCCCTTCCACGGCTCCGGCCGCCGCCCCGCCGCGAAAGACCACTGCGCACAAAAGCACGGTCAGCAAAAACAGTGCTGCCATCGCCACGGTGTTCAGCTTGCCGAGGTTTTGTATGCCGATCAGAATCCACACCACAATCAGCACCCCGATGACCAGGCTCCACAGCCATCCGCCGGCATTCCACACGCCGTTGGCACACAGCGCGCCGTCATAGATCATGATTGCCGTCCACCCCACCAGCTGCAGCACATTCAGCGCGGCAAACAGCATCGCACCCTTGTGCCCGAAGCTCAGCCGGACAGTCTCCATGGCGCTGCGCCCGGTTTGCGCGCCGATCAATCCGGCCAGAAACAGCAGCGCACAGCCAATCACGTGGCCCAGCACCACGGCCAGCAGCCCCTTCTCAAAGCCCAGGGGCGCGAAATAGGTGCCCGTCAGAATCTCTGCCAGCGACACCCCCGCGCCGAACCAGATCAGGCTGTTTTCAAAAACTGAGGTTCTTCGCTCCGCGTTCCTCTCCCCGCTGCTCATATCCCCGGCGCCTCCTCCGCAAAGCGCCCGGTGAGCGCAAAATTGTGGGCCATGGGACCGCTGCCGGCGCCCTTGTCCAGTCCGTATGCCAGGGCGGATGACACATAGTCCTTCGCTCTTTCCACTGCCTGGGCCATGTCAAAGCCCTTTGCCAGGTTGGCCGCAATCGCCGAGGACAATGTGCAGCCGGTGCCGTGGGTGTTGGGATTGTCAATCCGCCTGCCGTAAAACCAGCGCAGCTTCCCCCCTGCCCAGAGCAGGTCGTTGGCATCGTTGCGCGCATGTCCGCCCTTGAGAAGCACCGCGCAGTTGTATTTTTCACCGATCTCCGCCGCGGCCTTTTCCATATCCGCCGCGGTCTCAATCTGTTCGCCGCAGAGCACCTCCGCTTCGGGGATAGTGGGCGTCAGCACGTCGGCCAGCGGAAAGAGGCGGCTGCACAGCGTCTCCACGGCTTCCGGCGCAATCAGCCGCGCGCCGCTGGTGGCCACCATAACCGGGTCCACCACAATCCGCTCCGCCCGGTATTCCCGCAGCTTCCCGGCGATTGCCTCCACGAGAGGCGCCGAGGAGACCATCCCGATCTTCACGGCATCCGGCCGCAGGTCTGAAAAGACGCTCTCCATCTGCAATTCGAGAAAAGCGGGTGTGACCTCATAAATTCCCTGGACACCGACGGTATTCTGCGCTGTCAGGGCCGTGACCGCGCTGGCGGCAAATACGCCGTTCATGGTCATAGTCTTGATGTCTGCTTGAATCCCGGCGCCTCCGCCGGAGTCGCTTCCGGCGATTGTCAATACTGTTTTCATGTCATTCTCCTTTTTTCGGTCTTTCTGCCCCGCCGCGCGGGTGAAAGAAGCAAGAATTATTGCTTTGGATCTCATACTGATCCCAATTAAAAAGCTTGAAAAGCTTTTTATAGCGCGAAGCGCGTTTGGGATCGTATGAGACGGGTTTTCAGCGCTT
>CAJOPB010000232.1 GCA_905236305.1 uncultured Oscillospiraceae bacterium
AAGCGCTGAAAACCCGTCTCATACGATCCCAAACGCGCTTCGCGCTATAAAAAGCTTTTCAAGCTTTTTAATTGGGATCAGTATGACGTGTTCCGAAAAGCAGGCTCCCCGGAGCAGCGGACCGCGCTCCGGCGGGCGAGCGCCGCTCCGTAGGCTCTAAGCCCGGACGGCTCAGGGGCTGCAGCGCAGCTCCACGCGGCCGAACATTCCCGTGGGCTCCAGGGCCTCGTAGCTGAAATCAAAGGGGGGCGAGGGATAGTTCAGCTGGTCCCGGGCAGGGGTGGCGGCCACCTCGATGCAGAGGGTGTTTTTGCCCGGCCGCAGCAGGCCGGTGACGGGGAGCTGATAGGGCGGCGTCAGCCGGAGGCCCGCTGTCTCGCCGTTGACGGAGACGCGCATGACCTCATACACCTGCTCCGCGCACAGGAGCGCCAGCTCCGGCACTGTGTCCAGCGTCAGCTCCCGGGTGTAGCGGATCAGCCCGGAGAAATTGGGCAGGGTGTCGCTGACCGGGGAGAGGGGACCGGGGACCTCGGTGCGCAGCACCGCCTCCCCGGTGGCCTTCTCGCAGGTGACGAGCCAGCCCGCGGAGAGGTCCAGGCAGCGGCTGCACTGTGCGCGCCTTTGCGCGGCGCTGCGGTGGGGGGGCAGGGCGGCGGCGCCGCCGCGCTCCGCCAAAACGCAGCTCTCCCCCGGCTCCAGCTCCACCCGGACGGCGGCGATACCGCCCTCCGGCGCAGCCTCCGCGTCCTCCCAGCAGTCCCGGTGCCCGTCGTAAAAGGCCAGGGGCCGCTCTGCGGGCAGATACAGTGTGCCGGAATAGGCCGCCCCGGCGGAATCGTTCATCAGGAAATAGCGGTTTCCGTCCTTTTTGTAATGGTACAGATTCAGCCCGGGGAAGGGCGGCTCGGCCCGGAGGGGGGCCATGCCCCGCTCCTGCAGGGCCTCGGCCAGGGTCTCCAGCGGCAGCACGGGCAGAGCCTCCGGACCGACCGGGTCCGGCGCTGCGCCCCCCGCGTCCCGCAGGACCCCCAGAGGCCTGCCCCCCACGAAGAACACGGGGAAACCGGCGTGGCTCTCGGCAAAGCGCAGCAGGTCCTGGGGGACAAAGTCCGCCCGGGGCACCAGAAGCGCGCCGAACCTCACGCCGTTGAGCTCCAGCGCGCCGCCGGAGACGCGCCCGTGATAGCTTGCCAGGTCGCGCAGCATGTCCAGGCTGACGATGTCAAATTCGATCTGGGCCTCGGTCAGGGCGCGGCACAGGTCCTGCATGGGCATCCGCTCCCCGGCCCAGTCCAGCTCGGCGTCATACAGCACCGCGACCGAGGAGACGTGGGTGCCGCCGCTGAACATTCCGCACAGCCGGTTGGCGTAGCGCATCAGCGCGGCGAAGAAGGGGAACTGGGGATTGTGCCCCCGGGCGTAGAAGTGGGGCGGGCAGTCCGGGTCCGGATACTCCGCCATGGAGAAGGCGTGGGGCACCAGGCGGTTGACGCCCTTGGAGAGCAGATGGTCCAGCAGATACTGCATGTTCCGCACGCCAAAGCCCCAGCCGTAGGCGCCAAAGAGCTCGCACATGGTGCGTCCCTGCTTCCGGGGGTCCAGATGTCCCGCGCTGGCGCCCAGCTTGCCCAGCGCGTAGTGGAAGAAGGCGCCGTCCGCCGTGACCATCCCCTTGCGCTCCTGCACCGGCGCGCCGAAGCAGTACTGTCCGCCGATGACGTCGATGCCGGCCATATCCTGGCCCTCCATGGCCCGGAACCAGTGGGCCGCGCCCAGCCCCAGACGGCTGTGGACGCTGTTGTCCTCCACCACGTGGCCGATGTATTCCACACCGTGGGCGCGGCACCATTCGCCGATGGGGCGGGCGAAGTTTTTGGCGTAGAGCCGGGAGACGCAGTCCATATAGTCATAGCGGGCCTGGGGCTCCTCCCGCCGCTCCGCCGTCGGGGCAAAGAGCAGCGGCAGCATCGTCCCGAAGCGGCCGCCCCAGCGCGCGCGCAGCAGCTCCTCCAGCTCCCCGCTCCAGGGCAGGGGCATTTTCGGCCGGCCCAGCCGGGTGTCAAAGGCCTGGTCCCGGAGGTTGCCCAGCTGCGGCTCGTCGGAGAAGAAGCCGGCGATGGTTTTGCCAAACTGGCCGGCATAGCGGGCATAGTGGGCCTCATACACTCCCTCGATCTGGGTGTGGGCGGAGACGCTGTCCAGCATGTTGATATAGGTCTCGTCGCCGCCGTCGGTGCGGGTGCGGTAAAGGGCGTGGACGCGCCACTGGCCCTCCGGCAGCGTAAATACCGCCCTGCCCCCGACGCAGCACGCCGTCAGGTCCACGGCCTCCTCCTGAAAGGCGCCGCCCTCGGCAAAGCGCAGCGCGACCAGGGCCAGCAGGGTGTTGTTCTCCCGCTCTGCGTAGTCCACCGGGTTGCCGATCTCCCAAAAGCCGATGGCCGGCTTGCACATGCGCTTTACATCCAGCGTCAGCGTGTGCCGGGCGCCGAAAATGTCCGCGGTGGAGCAGGCGAGATACTGCTTTTTCCGCTCGGGGTATTTTTTCTCAATGAGGCCGTTGGCATAGCCGGTGGGGAAGTGCCGGTCGTCCAGAATCCACACCTTCATGTCCCGGCTTTTCGCCTCGTCCAGGACGATGTCCATGTCGTGCCACCAGCCCGGCCCGCAGAAGTCGTCGTGGGGCCTGGCCTCTACGCATACGGCGCGTATGCCGCAGGAGCAGATCCGGTCGATCTCCCGGCGCAGCACCTGCTCCTCCTCTCCACGCATCCAGAGAAAGGGGAAAATATAGTTTTCTTCCATCCGGCAGCCTCCTGTCTGATCGGATTTCGGGGTGGTTGGGGGGGTTCGGTGAAAGGCCCCCGGCAGCCCGTTCCGGCTGCCGGGGGCAGGGCTTGCAAAGGTCAGATTACAAAATTCCGCAGATATTTTGCGCTGAGCAGCACGGCCTTCTTCGCGTCCTCCAGGCTGCCCTCAAAGGCCTTGTCCTCCACCTCGATGACGCTGTAGCCGTCATAGCGGATGTCCGTCAGGGCGGAGACGTATCTGCCCCAGTCCACATCGCCCAGGCCGGGGAGCTTCGGGGTCATATACTCCAGGGGATAGGCCATGACGCCCACATCCGCCAGACGGTCCGGATAGAGCTTGATGTCCTTGTAGTGGACGTGGAAGATCTTGTCCCGGAACTCATAGAGGGGCTTGATATAGTCGATCTGCTGCCAGACAAAGTGGCTGGGGTCGTAGTTGATGCCGAAATTGGGGGAGGGGAGGACCTCAAAGACCTTGCGCCAGTTGGCAGGGGAGGTCATCAGGTTCTGTCCGCCGGGCCACTCGTCCCTGGTGAACCACATGGGGCAGTTCTCGATGGCGATTTTTACGCCCTTCTCCTCGGCGTGCTTCAAAATCGGAGGCCAGACCTCCTTCACCAGCTCCAGGTTCTCCTCCACGGTCTTTTTCGGGTCGCGGCCCAGGAAGGTGGTGACCATGTTGACGCCCAGCAGGGCGGAGGCGTCGATCAGGGCGTGGATATGGTCCACATAGGTCTTGCGCTTGTCCAGGTCGGGGTCCATGGTGTTGGGGTAATAGCCCAGGGAGGAGATCTCCACGCCCTTTTCCCTGACATAGGCGTTGATCTCAGCGGCCTTCTCCGCTGTCAGCGCCTCGGCGTCGATGTGGCAGACGCCGGCGTAGCGCCGCTTGGCCCCGCCGGAGGCGGGCCAGCAGGCCACCTCAAGGCACTCCAGATTGTTCTCGGAGGCGAAATCCACCACCTCCTTAAAGTCCATACCGTCCAGAATTGCGGTCAAAAGTCCAAATTTCATCTCGGTGCTCCCTCCAAAAAGCTTGTTAGTCAATTGCGGAACGAGTTTCGCAATTGAGATACTCGCGCTTATCGCAGCGGCCTTTGGCCGCTTTGGTCGGCGCGAGGGCGGGCGAAAAGGGCGCCCTTGTTCAATTTCCGCCGCGGCAGGCGGACTGCCGCGGCGGAAACGGATTGGAAAAATATCAGAAGCGGATCAGGGTGTTCTCGTCCGCGGCCTTGTAGATGTTGTCCAGAATGCGGGTGACCACCAGGGCCTGCTCCGGGTGGACCAGAGACTGGGTGCCCTTGTTGATGCTCTCCAGCCACTGGCGGGCGTCGATGGTGCCCTCCTCGCCGCCGCCGCCGCCCGCGAAGTAGGCGACCTGGCCGGAGGGAGAGATGGTCTCCTGCATCAGCTGGCCGTTGCGGGAGCGGTTGTAGATCAGCTCGTTCTGGGCATAGCTCATGCCGGAGTGGATCTCCGCGCCGGCCAGGGTGCCGCAGAGCGTGGTGGAGGCCTCGCGGGAATCCAGCATGTTGATGGCCCAGGCGGCCTCCAGCTGGATGGCCGCGCCGTTCTTCATCTTGATGAAGCCGAAGGCGCTGTCCTCCACC
>CAJOPB010000233.1 GCA_905236305.1 uncultured Oscillospiraceae bacterium
CAGACCACGCTGGACACCTACGGCCACCTTTATCCAAATGCACAGGCAGAAGTAGCCAGACAGCTTGAGGACTTCATGTCCGAGAGCTGATGGCTACAAAAAAGCCCTTCGATGTAGCCAATTTGTAGCCACAGAAAAAATTGAATCCCGGAAAGCCGAGTAAAATAAAGGCTTTCCGGGACTCGAATACTAAGAAATTATCATTCCCACTCAATCGTCCCCGTCGGCTTGGGTGTCACATCCCACAAAACTCTGTTGACACCCCGGACTTCGGAGGTGATTCGGCGAACGATCTTCTGAACCAGCTGGAAGTCCAGCTCTGCAGCCTCTGCGGTAACGGCGTCCACGGTGTTGACGGCACGGATGACCACAGGCCACTCGTAAGTGCGTTTTCCGTCTGTAATACCAGTGGATTTAAAATTGGGGACGATGGTGAAATACTGCCACACCTTTCCCTCAAGGCCGGCGCCGGCAAATTCCTCCCGCAATATCGCATCGCTTTCCCGAACAGCTTCGAGACGATCCCGGGTGATGGCGCCGACGCAGCGTACACCCAGACCGGGGCCGGGGAAAGGCTGACGGAAGACCATATTGTCGGGCAGGCCAAGCGTTTTGCCCACCACGCGGACCTCGTCCTTATACAGAAACTTTACAGGCTCCACCAGCTCAAAGCTCAGTTCCTCTGGCAGGCCGCCCACGTTGTGGTGGCTCTTTACCGGGCCGGATTCCAGAATATCCGGGTAGATTGTGCCCTGGGCCAGGAAATGAATGCCGTCGAGCTTTTTTGCCTCCTCGGCAAATACATCAATAAACTCTTTGCCTATGATCTTCCGCTTGGTCTCCGGCTCCTCTACGCCGGCCAGCTTGTCCAGGAAACGATCCACTGCGTCAACATAGATCAGCTCCGCGCCCAGCTCATCCCGGAACACCTGCACCACCTGTTCCGGCTCGCCCTTGCGCAGCAGGCCGTGGTTGACATGAACGCACACCAACTGCTTGCCCACTGCACGGATCAGCAGCGCGGCAACCACTGAGCTGTCTACGCCGCCGCTGAGGGCCAGCAGCACCTTCTTATCCCCAATCTGCTGCCGCAGCGCCTCCAGCTGCTCCGTGATAAATTTCTCCGCCAGAGCGGGGGTGGTGATACGCTCCAGACTCTCGGGACGGACGTTGCTTGCCATATCTCACTCCTCCATTTCATGTGCTGCCCCACGCCGGCAGGCGGCAGACACCGGGGCCCCGCCGCGGAAAGGGCGAAAAAGATGCCTATATTATACCGTTCCCTCTTGCCCCGCGCAAGCAAAAATCCACCGGCACTTTTCCCTCTCTTTCTGGTCAAACTTCCCAGTTTTCAACCGGTTTCGGCTCTCTCCCATAAAAGCGAAGCTTCCGCCGGGAACACGCTGTCCAGCGTGCTTCCGGCGGAAGGAGCATATGGTGCGATCCGGCTGCTCAGGGAAGATATTCGCCCGGGTCGACACTCAGGCCGTCTTTGGTCATGGCGAAGTGCAGATGGCCGACCTCCCCGATTTCGCAGAGAGCCGTATCTCCCACGGCGCCGATAATCTGACCCACACTCACTGCGTCGCCGGGGGTTACCGTGGGTGTTCCGGCCAGATTTGCGTAGATGCTCTCCAGTCCTCCGCTGTGGCCGATCACAACCGTGGTGCCCAGCCGTTCATCAAAGTAAACGTTTTCCACCTTCCCGTTGGCCACGGCACGCACCTGGGTTCCGATCTCCGCGGCCACATCCAAACCGTCGTGTGTCCGCCAGTCCTGCATGGTCCGGTCAAAAACCAATGCCGTCATGCTGTAGCCATTCTCTACGGTTCCGCTGACCGGCCAGATAAAATAGTCACTCACCGTCTCCGCTGATACTGCCACAGGCTCCTCTGGAATTGCGGGTGTACCGGTCTCCCGGTTCTCCGCCTCTGCCTGGGGCTCCTGAGCGGCGGGAGACGGCTCCGGCGCAGGTACAGGAGCGGGTGTGGGGGCAGCTGTGGCCGCGGGGCGCTCAGGCACCAGAACCGGCGCGGTCTTGCCTGTGGTCACCGCGTCCTCCTCTGCAGGAGCCGATACTGCAAGCGACGGCTCATTTCCGCCGTCCAGTGCTCCTCCGGACAGCATGGACCAGGCGGACACGCCGATCACCGCAACGCAGAGCAGCAATACAATGTAAAAGCCTTTGCCTGCGAAAAAAGCTTCTACACGGTTTTGGGGCGCTTTCTTTTCATTTTGATTCATTTCGATCTACCTCCAGATCACCAGGACCGGCTGTGCTCCCTCCGCCGGGCGGCTGAGGAAACGCCGTTTCCAATTCGTTGCACGGTTATTCTTGCCTGTCGGAGCAGGAATTATACACGGTTTTCCCTGCAACGGGAATATTCTCCGTGCCTTTGGAGGAGAGATCCATGACAGAAAATCCTGATTTTTTCCGGTGACGCTTGAAAACAGAGGGGAAAGCGGCTATAATACCGCCATGACGTCCAGATAAGCGGAACAGAGAACCCGCAGGACGCGCTGACGTGGGGTGTAACATGCTGACGGATTTGCATATTGAGAATATCGCGGTGATTGAACGGACTGAATTGACCTTTGGCGCCGGCTTCAATGTTCTGACCGGTGAAACCGGCGCCGGCAAGAGCATCCTGATTGACGCCATTGGCGCTGTACTGGGGGGGCGGGTCAGCCGGGAACTGGTGCGTTCCGGGGCCGAGAAGGCAGTGGTTCGCGCTGTATTTACCGGCGTGGATGTCTCTGACTGGTTTTCGGAAAACGATCTGGAGCCGGCAGAGGAGCTGATCCTGCAGCGGCGGGTTTCTCCTGACGGAAAGTCTGCCTGCCGTGTCTCCGGCATTCCGGTTACAGTGCAGCAGCTCCACGCCCTGGGGACGCGCCTGCTGGACATTCACGGCCAGAATGACGGACGTACCTTGCTGGACGAGGCGCGTCATCAGGATTATCTGGATCGCTTTGCAGACATCCCGGAGGAAAAAGCGGCATATGCCGCCGCCTATGACCGCTGGCGGAAGCTGCGGCAGGAGATGGAGCGGCTGCACATGGACGAGCTGGAGAAGGAACGGCTGACGGAGCAGCTGCGCACCGAGGCGGAGGAGCTGGAGCGTGCAAAAATTCGTCCGGGCGAGGAGGAGGAGCTGCTCGCCCGTCGGGAGCGAATGCACAATGCCGAAAAGCTCACGGGGGCTCTGGAGGGCGCCTATCAGGCGCTCTACGAGGCGGACCAAAATGCCATTGGCCTCAGCACTGACGCGGAGGGCTTTGTCAACGCCGCTGCCGTCCTGGCTCCGGAGCTGCGGCCGGCGGCGGAGGGGGTAGCTCAGGCGCGCTTTTTGCTGGAGGATGCGGCAGAACGGATCAATGATTTGCGCGCCGCTCTGGATTTTTCTGAGGCGGAATATGACGCGCTGGAGGCCCGTCTGAGCCTGCTGAGGCGGCTGGAACGGAAATACGGTACGGATGAGGCCGGCCTGCCGGAGCTGCTGGATGACCGACGGCAGCGGCTGGCGGAGCTGGAGTCCTCTGCTGACCTGCTGGCGCAGCTGGAAAAGGATGCGGAAAAGGCCCGCCGGGCAGTGCTTGCAGCAGGCAGCCTTCTCACCGCACGGCGCACTGAGGCGGCAGAACGTCTGGCACAGCGGGTGCAGGAGGAGCTGAAATATTTGAACATGCCCTCCGTTACCTTTGTGGCGGAGCTGTCTGCCAAGGGGGGAGAGGGCTTCGACCGCACAGGCTGCGATGAGGTGCGCTTTCTCATGAGTGCCAATGCCGGAGAGAAGCCGGGGCGCATCTCGCGCATCGCCTCCGGGGGCGAGCTGAGCCGGGTGATGCTGGCTCTAAAAAGTGTCTTTGCGGAGCGGGACGCGGTTGGAACGCTGATCTTCGATGAGATTGACACCGGCGTATCCGGAGTCACCGCACAGCGGGTAGGTGAAAAGATGGGAGAGCTGAGCCGCCGGCGGCAGCTCATCTGCATCACACACCTGCCGCAGATTGCTGCCATGGCGGATGAGCAGTTTTTCATACAAAAGGCGGAGTCCGCCGGTAAAACCTATACCACCGTCACCCGGTTGGACCGGGATGGCAGGGTCAGAGAGCTGGCCCGCCTCCATGGGGGCGATGCGGTGACGGATACCACACTCAAAAGCGCCGCGGAGCAGCTTGATGCCGCGGAAGCATTTAAAAGAAAAAAGGAGGGAGAAGCTTGAGCCTGAATCTGGATCGCGGGCAGTTGAAGCTGGACGCAAAAGGCAGTATGCGCGGGCACAGGCCCAGCGTCTATCTCGTAACGCTGGTGTATCTGCTGATTCTCTATATACTCGGAGTACTGGCTACACTGCTAATGTATCCGGGTCTGGATTTCAACCGCATGGCCAGCCTTCAAACGATGACGGAGGATCAGCTCGCTGAGATGTATCAGCTTATGCTGCGTACACGCCCCAGCTTTTTTGCGCAGCTGCTGGATGTGGCTATTGAAATCATGGGAACCATGCTGGGGGTGGGCTTTTTGTCCTTCTGCCTCAGCGTCAGCCGGGGACAGGAGGCGGGCTTTTCCCATCTGTTTGACGGGTTCGGTAATTTTTTGAATTTGCTGCTGCTGGAAATTCTCATCAGCATTTTTGTGTTTCTGTGGTCTCTGCTGCTGATTGTGCCGGGCATCATCGCCGCTTACCGCTATTCCATGGCAGTCTTCATTATGCTGGATACCCCGGACAAGAATCCCATACAGTGCATCCGGGAGAGCAAGGAACTGACAGCAGGACACAAGGGCGCGCTGTTTTTACTGGATCTGAGCTTTCTCGGCTGGTATCTGCTCAGCGTAATTCCCTTTGTCTCCATCTATGTGCTGCCCTATGTCAACGTGACCAAGGCCAATTATTATCGCACCCTTTCCGGCAGGTGGGAGGAGCCGGCGCATGTTGATGTGGACATCTGATACGAATTCCAATTATCAATTATAAAGGGTACCTCTAAAAACTCACGTCTGGGGATTCGCCGAGAGATTTTGCCCCAGATTGAAGGGAAAAAAGTGCAGGAATACTTTGCGTATTTCAAACTTTTTTCACAAAAAGCCGGGGTAAAAGCTCCGGTGAAGCGCCGGGCGGGAGTTTTTAGAGGTGCCCTAAAGTTGAAGTCCCGCCCAGAGGGCGGGACTTCAACTTTATAATCACCTATTCTCTGTACGCATTGCAAATCACACAATATACGCAAAGGCATGGAATCGCGCATTCCGGCGGGATGACGTTCAACCCATCAGCTCCGCGAAGGTAGCCCCCTGGTCCATGGCCTTTGTCATCTCCGTCATCTTTGTGGTGTCTCCGATTAAAATGACACCGGCAAGGATACCGTTGCGGAAGAAATACTTTTCATAGTTGCCCCGCTGGGGGTCCCGAAGCTCCACTGTGCGCAGGCGTGCAGGGTCATCGCCGGGCGCCTTGCCATTGGTACCTAAAGCAAACACCCCGGTGTTCATGGCGTTGATACTCAGCGCACTCCCGATGGGAGAAAAGGTCAGCGCCTCGCCCGCGGCATTGGCGCCGGCCACCCGTCCTGTTTCCGCAGCCTGGGCCCAGAAGCCGTGAGGTGTTCCGGAAAACTCCGAGGCATCTCCGCAGACCCACACATCCGGCACACTGGAGGCACAGTGTTCGTCGATTTTCAGGAGAATGCCGCTGTCCAGACCCGCAGACTGCCCCAGGGCGATATTACCCCGCATTCCGGTGGACATGATGACAAGCTGGGCCTCATAGCGGGTCCCGTCCTCCAGTACCACCGCATCATCTGTGATTTCGGCGATTTTTACGCCCGCTTCCACATGGACACCCGCCTTTTCGCACTGCTCCTTCAGCATGGAGGAGGCAGTGTCGTCCAGCTGCCGCGGCAGCAGTCCGGGCGCCGTCTCCAGCACGGTCACGTCAATACCGCCCTGGCACAGCGACCACCCGCTCTCCAGACCCATGACCCCTCCGCCGATGACCACAGCCTTGGTGGCTTTGCGCCGGCACAGAATATCCTGGACCCTTTCACAGTCCGCGATAGAGCGGATGGAGGCAACATGAGCCTTGTCCGCGCCGGGGATGGGCACTACAAAGCACCGCGCACCCAGCGCGTAGATCAGCTTGTCATAGCGGAAGCTTCCCCTGTCCGTGGTGACGGATTTTGCCGCCGGGTCGATGGCTGTGACAGTGGTCTCAAAGGCAAACGCAATCTCCCGCTGGGCATACCATTCCCGGCTCTCAATGGCCAACCGGTCGCCGGAGAGATCCTGCATCAGCACCTTGGTCAGCATAGGCCGGTTGTAGGGGATATGGCTTTCCGCAGTGATAATCTGAATCTTCGCCGTGGCATTCCGCTCTCGGATCGCGGCGGCCGCAAAATGGGCGGCAGGCCCCCCGCCGAGGATCACAAAGCACTCCTCAGTATCTCTGCGGAAATCTGTGGCGGTATCCTCCACAGGTACAAATTTGTCACTGCCTACGCCGCAGACGGGGCAGGTGTCCAGAGAGGAATCAAAGATGGCGCCGCAGACCAGACACTTGACCAGGCTGCGCCCGCCCTTTCCGGGCGTGCCCATGACCCGATGGGCCTCCTTCCGGTTCAGCAGCTTTACGCCAAAGCTGCAGCCAAACTCATAGGCATCCAGAAGCTGGGTCTCCGAGGGCTTGAAGCGCACCCGGAAGCCCGCGTCGGGCACCACCATCCGCAGCTGCTTCAGCCGCTCAAGGATGTGGGGCACCCCCTCTCCGGACCAGCCATAGCTGCCGAAGGCGCTGGCCAGCTTGCCGCCGTGGATGGGGGCAAAGAGCCCGAGCGTCAGATTCCAGATGGGGGCCAGGGCCTCGCCGAGGATGGTGGGAGTGCCCAGCAGAATGCCATCCGCAGCTGCCAGCTCGCCGGAAACCTGTGCCGGGTCAGCAGTCACCATGTCATAAGAGGCCACCTCAATACGGCCCTTCCCCGCGTCCAGCACGCCGGCCGCAATGCGCTCCGCCAGAGCCGCCGTGTAGCCATAGGCGCTGACATAGGGAATCACGACCCTTTTCGCTGCGCCCTTCTCCGGTGGGGCGCACCACTCCTGATACAGCGCCTTCAGCTCCGGAATATGGCTGTCCAGCACAGGACCATGGCCGGTGCAGATCAGCTTTATGTCCAGCTCCCGGATGCGTTCCAGGGCGTTGAACATATAGGGATAGCGGAAGGGGCCGATGATATTGTCAAAATAATACTTCGCAGCGCTGAGATAGCCCGCCTCATCCGGTACGGTGCTGCGCAGAACCTCCTCATGGCTGTAATGACTGCCGAAGGAATCGCAGCAGAACAGCGCGGCGTTTTCCGGAACCCAGGTATACATGGTGTCGGGCCAGTGCAGCTGGGGCAGCACCAGAAAATGCAGCGTCTTGTCCCCCAGAGTCAGGCAGTCGCCATCTCCCACCGTCATAGAGGCAAAGTCCCGGTTGACGATCTCCCGCAAAAAGCTGACCGCGGTTGCAGTGGCGACGATGACCAGCCCGGGGTATTTTTCCAGCAGCTTTTCAACGGTGCCGGCGTGGTCCGGCTCGGTGTGGTTCATCACCAGATAATCGAGGCGTCCGCCCTCCAGCACGGCGTCCAGCTTAGCGGAGTATTCCTCCCAAAATTTCAGCTTGCAGGTCTCAAACAGCGCTGTCTTCTCCGTGCCCTTCAGGGTATAGGAGTTGTAGGTGGTGCCGTACTCCGTGTGCATGATGATGTCAAAGACCCGCAGCTCCGGGTCCTGAATGCCGTTCCAGTATAGTCCGTCAGATAACTTGAGTGTTTTCATACCGCTCCTGTTCTGTTCCTCTCCCTCCCCCCCTGGGGAAGGGAGAGGAACGTATCGTTTTATTATGCTTCCTTGTTCAGATCTGCGGCAAGCGCGTCCGCCAGCGCCTCCAGGTCCGCCAGATTCTGATTTTGCAGCGAGGAGGCCATGGTCACGCCGTCTTCCAGCACATTCATGCGCTTGAGGCCCTCCAGCTCCTCCCGCATCAGGGTGCCGGAGCGGATGGCCCAGGAGCCGTTCTCCATGATTGCCACAGTGCGGTTTTGCACGTTCAGCGCCTTCATGTCCATCAGGAAATTGTGCATGGGCGGGAATATGCCCAGATTGTAGGTCACACTGGCCAGCACCAGATGGCTGTACTTGAACAGGTCAGAGATCAGATAGCTGACATGCGTGCTGCTGACATCATAGAGGCGCGTATTCTTCACGCCCTTCTCCGCCAGACAGGCCGCCAGCTTTTCCGCGGCCTGCTCGGTGTGGCCGTACATGGAGGCATAGACAATCATGATGCCCTTTTCCTCCGGCTCATAGGTGCTCCAGTGCTGATACTTGTCCAGAATATACCCGATATCCTCCGGTGTGCGCCAAACGGGGCCGTGGAGGGGGCAGATATATTTGATGTCCAGTCCCGCCGCTTTTTTCAGAAGATGCTGTACCTGAGGACCGTATTTGCCCACAATGTTGGTGAGATAGCGCCGGGCATCGTCAATCCACTCGCCCCGGAAATCCAGCTCGTCGGAAAACAGCTTGCCGTCCAGAGAGCGGAAGGAGCCGAAGGCATCTGCGGAGAAAAGCACGCCATTGGTGGTGTCGAAGGTTACCATGGCCTCGGGCCAGTGGACCATGGGCGCATTGACAAAGGCCACCGTGTGGCTGCCAAAGCAGCGGGTATCCCCCTCGTTGACCTGGTCAATCTTATCCGTGTCAATGGGGAAGCCAAACTGCTTCAAAATCGTCACGGCCTTGGGGGTGGTGATGATTTTTACCTTTGGCCAGCGCAGCAGGATTTCCTCGATGCTGGCTGCGTGATCCGGTTCCACATGGTTGATGACCATCACATCCAGGGGGCGTCCGTCCAGCACGGCCTTTACGTTTTCGATAAACTGCCTGCCCACGGCCCAGTCCGCCGTGTCAAAGAGCACGGTTTTTTTGTCCAGCAGGACATACGCGTTATAGCTGACGCCGTGGTAGAGGGGATGGATGTTCTCAAACAGAGCCAGCCGCCGGTCGTTGGCGCCGACCCAATACAAATCGTCCGTTACCTTGCGATAGCAATACATGCCGCAATTACCTCCTAATGTATAATAGCGTCACAGAGTTTCGCGTCGCAGCGCGGAATAAAATACGCTTATTTTGCCCCACAGCGCAGTTTCTGCAAGGCCGCTTTGCGCCAAAAGGTCTGCCGTCAAACCTCAATCTCAATGAACGCGGCTGTGCTCTCACCGCAGTGGGGACATACCCAGCCCTCCGGCAGGTCCTTGAAGGCTGTACCGGGCTTTACCTCGTTTTCCGGGTCGCCCACGGCGGGATCATATTCGTTGCCGCAGCCAAGGCAGACGCCCAGCTTCCTGGGCTGACGCGGCGGCTTGGGAACATTGCGCTTCATCTTGACCATGGGCGGTGCAGGCTGCTTTTCACCGGTGTCCAGCGCCCTGGTCAGCAGGGGCAGGATCACATTTACGTCACCCACAATACCGTAGTCACAGTTTTTGAAGATTCTGGCATTGGCGTTGGTGTTAATGGCGACGATGGTGCTGGCATCCTTGATGCCCTTGAGATGCTGCAATGCGCCGGAGATACCGCAGGCGATGTAGAGATTGCCCTTGAACTTCTGGCCGGACATGCCCACATAGCGGTCCAGCGGCACATACTGCAGCGTCTCTGCCACCGGACGGGAGGAACCCACGGCGGCACCGGCGGCGCGCGCCAGATCCTCGATGAGCTTCATGTTCTCTTTTTCACCAATTCCCTTGCCGGCGCTGACCACCCGCTCGGCCTGGACGATGGGCGTGTCGATGGGAATTCCGACAGTGAAGTCATGGCCGTCCTTCTTCAGTGCGGCCACCACCGTGTTGACCATCTCCTCCGGATCTCCGCCCTTGAGAATCTGTTTTTTCCGGGGACCGGTCTCTCCGCCGGGGGCCGCCTTGGCCGCCGGGGCGGGCTCAGCCTTTCCTGCCTTGCCCAGAATGGAGGCCGCGATAACCACCTTCTGAATCTCGTTGGTGCCCTCATAGATCGAAGTAATCCGCGCGTCGCGGTAAAAGCGTTCGACGGGCATGCCCTTGAGGAAGCCGGTGCCGCCGTGGATCTGGATCGCCTCATAGGTGACCTCCTGGGCGATGTCCGAGGCATACATCTTGGCCATGGCCGCCTCCATGCCGTAAGGAGCATGGGCCTGCTTCAGCTCCGCCGCACTATAGACCAGGAAGCGGGCGCAGCGCAGCTTGGTGGCCATGTCTGCCAGCTTGAAGGAGATGACCTGCTGGGTGCAGATCGGACGGCCGAACTGGACGCGCTCCTTGGAGTATTCCACCGCTGCCTCATAGGCGCCCTGGGCGATACCCAGCGCTTGTGCCGCAATCCCGATGCGCCCGCCGTCCAGGGTGCCCATGGCAATCTTAAAGCCCTGGCCCTCCTTGCCCAGCAGGTTTTCCTTTGGCACCTTCACGTCATTGAAATTGAGCTGGCAGGTGGCGGAGGAACGGATGCCCATTTTGTCATAATGCGGCTCAAAGGTGAAGCCCTCCCAGCCCTTTTCCACGATCAGGGCGGAGATACCCCGGGTGCCGATGCCCGGCGTGGTGACAGCAAAGATCACATAGGTGTCGGCCTCGCCACCGTTGGTGATGAAGATCTTCTCGCCGTTGAGCAGATAATAGTCGCCCTTATCCTCCGCCACCGTCTCGGTGCCGCCGGCGTCGGAGCCCGCGTTGGGCTCAGTGAGGCCGAAGGCTCCGAGCTTTCTGCCGGAACAGAGGTCGGGCAGGTATTTTTTCTTTTGTTCTTCTGTGCCGTAAGCGGCAATGGGATAGGTGCCCAGGGAGGTGTGGGCCGAGAGGATAACCCCCACGCCGCCGTCCACCCGGGACAGCTCCTCCACCGCGATGGCATAGCTAAGCACGTCCAGCCCTGCGCCGCCATACTCTTTTTCATAGGGGAGACCCATCAGTCCCAGCTCACCCATCTTATTGATGGCATCCCGGGGAAAGCAGTTCTCCTGATCCAGCATGAAAGCGATCGGCTTGACCTCCGATTCTGCAAAGGCACGCACCTTTGCCCGCAGTTCCTCATGGGCCTGTGTCGTCTGGAAATTCATACGGCTTCCTTCCTTTCGTTGAAGATTATTTGAATTCCGGTGCCATGAAGGTATTGCTGCCGCTAGCATACTAAATATGCAGACATTTGTCAATATGCGCAATAAAATCTTTTTCACGCCGCAAGTTCTTGTTTACTATTTACAGCATCAGAAGGAATTGTCATACTGAAATCAAATAAAAAGCTTGGCAAGCTTTTTATAGAAGTTTCGTATGAGCTCGTATGATCAGAAAAAAATACAGCACCGCCTGTCTGTCCCGCAACGGGCAGACAGGCGGTGCTCAGGATGCGCCTCTCCCATAAAAAGTTTCTACTTTTTATGGGAGAATAGTATTACTCCTTCCCCACGGTGGCACGCAGCGTCACATCGTGATAGCCGCCTTCGAGAATGCTGGTGGAGGACACCACCGTCAGCCGCGCGTTTTCCTGCAGGTCGGGAATATTGGTGACACCGCAGTTGCACATGGTGGATTTGATCTTGTAGAGTGTTTTGGCAACATTGTCCTGGAGGCTTCCGGCATAGGAGACATAGGAGTCCACCCCCTCCTCAAAGGCCAGCACGCCCGCGCCGCCCAGGTCATAGCGCTGCCAGTTGCGGGCCCGGGCGGAGCCCTCTCCCCAGTACTCCTTCACATACTGACCGTTGATCATCAGCTTGGGCGTGGGAGACTCGTCAAAACGGGCAAAATAGCGCCCCAGCATGACAAAATCCGCGCCCATGGCCAGCGCCAGGGTGATATGGTGATCCTGCACTATGCCGCCGTCGGAGCAGATGGGGATATAAATTCCCGTCTCCCGGAAGTACGCATCCCGGGCAGCCGCAACCTCAATGACCGCAGTGGCCTGGCCCCGTCCGATGCCCTTGGTCTCCCGGGTGATGCAGATGGAGCCGCCGCCGATACCCACCTTGATAAAGTCTGCGCCGGCCTCTGCCAAAAAGCGGAAGCCCTCCCGGTCCACCACGTTTCCGGCGCCGACCTTCACACTGTCCCCATAGTGTTCCCGCACATAGTCAATGGTGTTCTTCTGCCAGACCGAGTAACCCTCGGAGGAGTCAATGCACAGCACGTCCGCGCCGGCCTCTACCAGGGCGGGCACCCGCTGGGCATAGTCCCGGGAGTTGATGCCGGCGCCCACCATATAGCGTTTTTTCTCATCCTGCAAGCTCAGGGGGTGCTCCTTGTGCTCTGAATAGTCCTTGCGAAAGACAAAGTAGAGCAGGTGGTCCTGCTCGTCCACAATGGGCAGGGCGTTGAGCTTGTGCTCCCATATGATGTCGTTGGCCTCCTTCAGTGTGGTATCCGCCGGAGCGGTAATCAGCTTGTCCCGGGGGGTCATGAAGTCCCGCACCAGCTCATCGCCTGTCATACGGGTCACCCGGTAATCCCGGCTGGTCACCATACCCAGCAGTTTTCCGCAGGGCGTGGCGTCCTCAGTGACTGCAACCGTGGAATAGCCGTTTTCCGCCTTCAGGGCCAGCACATCCCGGAGTGTGGCGTCGGGTGTGAGGTTGCAGGCACTGGGTACAAAACCGGCCTTGTGATTCTTCACCCGGCGGACCATGGCGGCCTCCGACTCCACGGACTGGGACCCGTAGATAAAGGCGATGCCGCCCTCCTTGGCAAGGGCGACGGCCATGGTGTCGTTGGAGACAGACTGCATAATGGCCGAGACCATCGGGATATTCAGCCACAGCGGGCAGTCCTCCTGCCCCCGGCGGTATTTCACCAGCGGCGTGCGCAGGGACACCCGATCGGGAATACAGTCGGCGGAGGTATAGCCGGGGATCAGCAGATATTCGTTAAAGGTGCGGGAAGGTTCAGGGTAATAATAGGCCATAATTCATTGCTCCTCTCTCAGCGAAAATAACGGACCGCACTGCGGAACAGCCCCATGTCATACGCCCCGGGCACGTTGGCATAGAGTCCGTGACCGACACGCTCACTGTGCCCCATTTTTCCCAAAACCCGGCCGTCGGGAGAGGTGATTCCCTCCACGGCCCACACCGAGCCGTTGGGGTTAAAGGCTGTCTCTGCGGAGGGGCGGCCCTCCGGGTCTACATACTGGGTGGCAATCTGTCCCCGCTCCGCCAGCGTGCGCAGCAGCGGTTCCTCCGCCACAAAGCGCCCCTCGCCGTGGGAGATGGGCACAGTGTAGATCTCCCCCAGCTGCGCCTCGCTGAGCCAGGGGGACAGTCTGGAGCAGACCCGGGTGCGCACCATCATGGACTGGTGGCGGCCGATGGCGTTGACCGCAAGGGTCGGGCAGTGCGCATCGGTGTCAACAATCCTTCCATAGGGCACCAGCCCCAGCTTGATGAGCGCCTGAAAGCCGTTGCAGATGCCCAGCATCAGGCCGCCCCGGCCCTCCAGCAGAGCCTCCGTCCGCTCCTTCACCGCGGCGTTGCGGAAGAAAGCGGTGATGAATTTGGCGGAGCCGTCCGGCTCGTCGCCGCCGGAAAAGCCGCCGGGAATGACCACCATCTCCGCCCGGTCCAGGGCGGCGGCAAAGCGCTCTACACTCCTTGCCACATCCGCGGCGGAGAGGTTGCGCACCACCAGGATCTCCGCCTCCGCGCCGGCGTCCAGCAGCGCGCGCTGGGTGTCATACTCGCAGTTGGTGCCGGGAAATACGGGAATCAGCGCTCTGGGTCTCGCCCGGCGTACCGACGGAAAGCAGACCGGCGTCTCAGCATATCGGAGGGCGGGAATCTCCCCCGCAGGCTGCTTTGCGGCTGTGGGGTAAACGCTCTCCAGCACACACTCGTTGATGGACAGCAGCTCTGTCAGCGGCGCGCAGTCGGCGCCGATGCACAGCTGCTCCTCCGCTGTGGTGTATCCCAGCAATACCCCCCCGGGCTCCGCCTCGGACAGCTCTGCCACAATGGCTCCCGGCAGCGGGGTAAACCAGTCCCGGGCGCAGTCAGCGGCGGTAAAGCCGATGCCGTTGCCGAAGGCCATGTTCATCACCGCCTCCGCCAGTCCCTGCCGCACGGCCCAGGCAGCGCGCACCTTTCCAGCCCGATGCAGGTCATAAAACCGTTCCCAGGCCCGCTTCTGCTCCTCCGGTCCCGCGCCGTAAAACAGGCAGACCGGACTGCCCGGCTGCTTGAATTCCGGCGAGAGCACCTCCTGTGCCAGCAGCGGGGCGACGGCGAAGCTGATGAGCGTGGGGGGGACATCCCTGTCCAGGAAGGAGCCGGACATGGAGTCCTTGCCGCCAATGGCCGCGGCGCCCAGCTCCATCTGGGCGTCCAGCGCGCCCAGCAGTGCGGCAAAGGGCTTCCCCCACCGCGCAGGCTCGTCCCGCAGCTTCTCAAAAAACTCTTGCAGGCTCAGATAAGCCCGGCGGTAGTCCGCGCCTGCCGCCACAAGCGCCGCCACGGAGAGATATACGCTCTCCCTGGCCCCCTGATAGCAGTCGGCGCGCATCCGCAGAGGGTCAAAGCCCCAGGCCATTGCCCCGGCGTGCTCCGTGTGCTGTCCCGGCAAAACCGGAAACAGCGCTGCCATGGTCTGGGCCGGGGTGCGCTGGTTTTTCCCGCCGAAGGGCATCAATACACTTCCCGCGCCGACGGTGCTGTCAAAGCGCTCTGCCAGGCCCCGTCTTCCGGCACAGGCCAGGCTGCCCGCCATGCTCCGCAGGTCCGTGCCGGCGGGATGGAGCGGGGCAGGCACGGCAGGCGGCACCAGAACGTCGCTGTGCTTTGGCGCGCCGTTGGTGTCAATAAACGCCCGCGAGAGATCCGCCACGGTCTCGCCCTTCCAGCGCATTACCATCCGGGGGGATTCCGTAACCACCGCAACGGGATAGGCCTCCAGATTTTCCGCCTCCGCTGCGGCAATCAGGGCCTCCATATCCTCCGGGGCCACAACCACGGCCATGCGTTCCTGCGATTCCGAGATCGCCAGCTCCGTGCCGTCAAGGCCGTCGTACTTTTTCCGCACCGCGTCCAGGTCGATCTCCAGGCCCTCCGCCAGCTCACCGATGGCCACGGAGACACCCCCGGCGCCAAAGTCGTTGCAGCGCTTGATCAATCTGGTTACATTCCCGTCCCGGAACAGGCGCTGCAGCTTGCGCTCCTCCGGCGCGTTGCCCTTCTGCACCTCGCTGGCCATGGAGGAAAGGCTCTTTCGATCATGACTTTTGCTGGAGCCCGTGGCGCCGCCGATGCCGTCGCGGCCGGTGCGGCCGCCCAGCAAAATCACCCGGTCGCCGGGCACGGGCCGCTGCCGCACCACATTCTCTGCCGGCGCTGCCGCCATAACCGCGCCGCACTCCAGCCGTTTTGCCACATAGCCCTCGTCATACACCTCTGCCACGTGGCCGGTGGCAAGGCCAATCTGGTTGCCGTAGGAGCTGTAGCCTGCCGCCGCGGTCTGGGCAAGCTTGCGCTGGGGCAGCTTGCCGGAGAGCGTCTCCGCAAGGGGACGACGGGGATCTCCCCCACCGGTGACCCGCATGGCCTGGTGTACATAGGCCCTGCCGGAGAGCGGGTCCCGGATGCAGCCGCCGATGCAGGTGGCCGCGCCGCCGAAGGGCTCGATTTCCGTGGGATGGTTGTGGGTCTCATTTTTGAACATCAGCAGCCAGTCCTGCCGGGCCCCATCCACTTCAATGGGCACGCGGATGGAGCAGGCGTTGATCTCCTCGCTCTCATCCAGCTCCGGAAGCATCCCCCGCTTTTTCAGCGCCTTGGCACCCAGCGTAGCGATGTCCATCAGGGTCTGCGGCCGGGCGGCGGCCCTTTCCCGGCCATAGACCTCCTCCCGCAGGGCGAGATAGCGGTCATAGGCCGCCCGCACCGCAGCATCCGCGATCTCCACATGGTCCAGGCAGGTGGAGAAGGTGGTATGCCGGCAGTGGTCGGACCAGTAGGTGTCCACCACCCGGACCTCCGTCAGGGTGGGGTCCCGGCCCTCCGTGTCCCGGAAATACTGCTGCAGAAACTGCAGGTCCGCCGGGTCCATGGCCAGCCCCAGCTCCTGCCGCAGCGCCTCCAGGGCACGGCCGTCCATCCGGCAAAAGCCCCGGACAGCGGCCACGGGCGGGGGAACGGGGTGGTCAATCCGCAGGGTATCGGGCTTTTCGAGGCCGGCCTCCCGGCTCTCCACAGGGTTGATTACATGGCGCTTGAGCCGGTCCAGCTCCGCCGCGGTCAGCGAGCCGCGGACGGCATAGACCTTTGCGGTACGAACGGTGGGCCTCTCTCCCTGACTCAAGAGCTGGATGCACTGGGCAGCGGAGTCCGCCCGCTGGTCAAACTGCCCCGGCAACGGCTCCACGGCGAAGACATAGTCCGCCTCCCCGGAATCCAGCTCGTCCCGGAGAATGTCCAGCTGGGGCTCGGAAAACACGACGCGCCGGGCATAGTCAAAGAGCGCAGGGTCAATATTTTCCACGTCGTAGCGGTTGATGACCCGCATCTCCCGGATGCCCGTCAGCCCCAGAAAGTCCCGGCACTCCGCCAGCACGGCAGCCGCCTCCTGGGCTTTCTCCGGCATTTTCTCGACAAATACGCGATATACCATCTGTCCGCTCACCCCTCAATGGCCGCCAGCGCCCGCTGTCCGATGTCGCTGCGGCAGAACGCACCCTCAAAATGGATTTCCCGCGCGGCGGCATAGGCGCTGTCCAGTGCCTCCCGCAGCGTTTCTCCCACGGCGCTTACGCCCAGCACCCGTCCGCCGGAGGTGACCAGAGCGCCATTTTCCAGCCGGTCTCCGGCGTGATAGATTGTGACATTTTTCGGAAGGGAGGCTGGAAGGGTAATCGTCTTTCCCTTCTCATAGGCCAGAGGATACCCCCCCGAGGCCAGAATCACACAGGCCGCGGCGCCGCTGTGCCACTCCACGTGAAGCTGAGACAGCGTTTCGCTCTCCACAGCCCGCATAATTGTCAGCAGATCGGTTTTGAGCAAGGGCAGCACCACCTGGGTCTCCGGGTCGCCGAAGCGGCAGTTATACTCGATGACCTTCGGCCCCTCCGCCGTGAGCATCAGGCCAAAATAGAGGCAGCCGCGGAAGGGGCAGCCCTCCTGCTCCATAGCCCGGATGGTGGGAAGGAATATTTTTTCCATACACTCCTGCGCGATGTCCCCGGTATAGCAGGGGTTGGGGGCAACGGTACCCATACCGCCGGTGTTGAGCCCCGTGTCGCCGTCACCGGCGCGCTTGTGGTCCATGGAGGACACCATGGGATACAGTGTTTTTCCGTCCGTAAAGGCGAGGACGGACACCTCCGGGCCGGTGAGGAAACGCTCAATCACCACCTGGTTTCCCGCATCGCCAAAGGCCCGCCGGGTCATGATCTCCTCGATGGCGGCTCTTGCCGCAGCCTCGTCCGGACAGATCAGCACGCCCTTTCCCAGGGCCAGCCCGTCGGCCTTTACCACCAGGGGATAGCGCGCGCCGGCAAGATAATTCAGCGCCTCCTCCGGCGCGGAGAACGCGGCGTAATCCGCCGTGGGGATGCCGTATTTTTTCATCAGCTCCTTGGCAAAGACCTTGCTGGACTCGATCCGGGCAGCCTTAGCCTCCGGGCCGAAGCAGGGGATACCCAGGGCGTGGAGACGGTCCACACAGCCCAGGGCCAGGGGATCGTCCTGGGCTACAACGGCAAAATCAATGGAATGGCTCCCGGCGAAGCCGGCAATGGCTTCGATGTCCGTCGAGGCGATGGGGACGCACTCCGCGTCGGCAGCAATGCCCCCGTTGCCGGGCAGGCAGTAGATGGCCGTGATCTCCGGATTCTCTCGCAGCTTTTTGATAATAGCGTGCTCTCTGCCGCCGCCGCCAACCACCATAATGTTCATAGCTTCACCCTCTTACTCTCAATGATGAAACAGCCGCAGCCCTGTGAAGGCCATGACCATGTGATAGCGGTTTGCCGTCTCAATGACGTTGTCGTCCCGGATGCTTCCGCCGGGCTCGACGATATACTGTGCGCCGCTTTTCCGTGCCCGCTCCACGTTGTCTCCGAAGGGGAAGAAGGCATCAGAGCCCACCGTGATTCCGGACTGGGAGGCGATCCAGGCTTTCTTCTCCTCCCGGGTCAGAGGCTCGGGGCGGCGGGCGAACAGGGTCTGCCATACGCCGTCCCGCAGCACATCCTCCCACTCGTCGGAGAGATAGACGTCGATGGCGTTGTCCCGGTCCGGACGGCGGATGCCCTCCACAAATTCCATTTCCAGCACCCTCGGATGAGAACGGAGATACCAGTTGTCCGCCTTGCTTCCGGCCAGGCGGGTGCAGTGGATGCGGCTCTGCTGGCCTGCCCCCACGCCGATAGCCTGTCCGTCCTTGACATAGCAGACAGAGTTGGACTGGGTATACTTCAGTGTGATGAGGGAGACGATCATATCCGTTCTGGCCTGCTGCGGAAGGTCTTTGTTTTCCGTTACGATATTGTCCAAAAGCGCCGTGTCAATGCGCAGATCGTTGCGCCCCTGCTGGAAGGTAATGCCGAACACGTCCTTGGTCTCCAGCGCTGCGGGGACATAGTCCGGGTCGATCTCCACCACGTTAAAATTGCCCTTCTTTTTTGTCCTGAGGATTTCCAGCGCCTCCGGTGTATAGCCCGGCGCGATTATTCCGTCACTGACCTCGGCCTTGAGATAGCCGGCCGTGGCCGCGTCGCAGACATCGCTCAGAGCGGCCCAGTCGCCGTAGGAGCAGAGCCGGTCAGCGCCCCGGGCCCGGATATAGGCGCAGGCGATGGGGCTCAGCTCCGCCTCCGGCTCCACAAAATAGATCCGCCGCTCCGTCTCACGCAGAGGCAGGCCGGTTGCAGCCCCGGCAGGGGACACATGCTTAAAGCTGGCGGCAGAGGGAAGTCCCGTGGCCTCCCGCAGCTCCCGGGCCAGCTGCCAGGAGTTCAGCGCGTCCAGAAGATTGATATAGCCCGGGCGTCCGTTGCGGATGCACAGCGGCAGCGCTCCGCCGTCCTTCATAAAAATTTTCGCGGGCTTTTGGTTGGGATTGCAGCCGTATTTCAGTTCAAATTCCGTCATGATTCAGTCCCCCAGATTTTTGTTGAACAGCGTTACCTGGCCGTTGACATTGGCATAGAGCGACACCCGGTTTTCGGAGTTGAGCGCTGCCCAGACCTCCTCCGGCTCCGGCATGCCGATTGCCAGCGGCTCACCTGAGAAGGAGGGCAGCGGATTTCCGTCTCCCTGATAGGTGCTGAGGAACCGCCCCTCACCCTCGCTGCAGCCCTCATAGCTGTAAAAGCAGCGGAGGCAGCGGTCGCCCTCCCGCTTGAGGATGGAGAGCTCAAAGCTCCCGTCGGGACGCAGCAGGGCGGAGATACGGGGTGTCCAGTTGGGCGCGTCGGGCTCATATTCCCGGGTCATCAGCGCCCTGCGCCAGCAGCCCATGTCCCTGATGGTATCGGTCTGGTCGCCGTTGGTGACAATCAGGCCCAGAGAGGACCGGCGCACGGGGTGATAGATGATAAGGCTGGGATCGGTGACCTTTGCCTCGTCAAAGGCCCGGGTGCGGATTCCGTCCTCCGTGGTCTCAAACACCCGATTGCGGCTGTTGGCGCTGCGCCCCATGATGAAATAATACACGCGGCGATTTCCCACGGCGATGCCCCGGCCGGGATAGGGATTGTTTCTCAGAAAATCCAGAAAATCAAGCATCACATTCTCCTTTTCTCAGGGCTGCGCAGACCATCTCCGCAGCCTGCGGCAGCAGTATCCATTCCGCCTGCTCCATCACCCGCCGCTGCAGTGTCTCCGGCGTATCGCCGGGACAGACCTCCACTGCCTTCTGGAGCAGAATCCTTCCGCCATCCGGTATCGCGTTGACAAAGTGGACCGTGGCGCCCGTGACCTTCACGCCGTATTCCAGAGCGGCCTCGTGCACCCTTAGCCCGTAAAAGCCCTTGCCGCAGAAGGCAGGGATGAGGGCCGGGTGGACATTGAGAATCCGCTCCGGCCATTTTTCGGTAAAGTCCCCGCTGAGAATGCTGAGGAAGCCCGCCAGAATCACAAGAGAGATGCCGTGCTCCGTCAGCACCTGCTGCAGCCGGGCCTCAAAGCCCTCCTGTCCGCCGCACTCCCGCCGGGTGAGGGTCAGGGCAGGGACGCCGGCCCCCGTCGCCCGCTGCAGAGCGTAGGCGCCGGAGACATTGGAGACCACCAGTGCGATGGTGCCGCTGGAAAGCCGGCCCTCCCGCTCCGCGTCCAGCAGAGCCTGCAGGTTGGTTCCCCCACCGGAGACCAGCACCGCGATTTTGATTTTGCCGCTCATAGTGCGATCTTTGCCTCCCCTTTCGTGATCTCACCGATCACATAAGCGTCCCCCAGGGCTTCCATGGCGGCCCCGGCAGTCTCCCGGGACACCACCAGCACCATGCCCACCCCCATGTTGAAGGTGTTGAACATATCCCGCTCGGGGATATTCCCGGTCTCCTGAAGCAGGCGGAAGATCGGGGGCGTCTTCACCGCCGCCTTGTCGATGCGTGCGCAGAGGCCGTCGGGAATGCAGCGGGGGATATTTTCATAAAAGCCGCCGCCTGTGATGTGGCTGATCCCCCTTACCTCCGCCGCGGCGATGGCGGCAAGAACGGGTTTGACATAGATTTTTGTGGGCGTCAGCAGCGTCTCCCCCAGCGTGGCGCCCAGCACGTCCAGGTATTTTCCCAGGTCGGCGTGCTCCACGTCAAACACCCTGCGGACCAGGGAATAGCCGTTGGAGTGGAGACCGCTGCTGGGCAGGGCCAGCACCAGATCGCCGGGACGCATAACGCGCTCCGGGCCCTCTGTCCCCAGGATTTTGCGCCGGTCCACGATGCCTGCTGCAAAGCCCGCCAGATCGTAGTCCTCCGGCGCCATGACCCCGGGGTGCTCGGCGGTTTCTCCGCCCAGCAGCGCACAGCCGGCCTGTACGCAGCCCTCCGCAACCCCCTTGACCAGCTCCGCCACCTTTTCGGGCACATTCCTACCGATGGCGATATAGTCCAGGAAAAACAGCGGCCTTGCCCCGCTGCACACGATGTCGTTGACGCACATGGCCACGCAGTCAATACCCACGGTGTCGTGCCTGTTCATAAGCTGGGCAATGCGCTGCTTGGTACCCACGCCGTCTGTGCCGGAGACCAGCACCGGCTCCTCCATGCCGCTCAGGTCCGGCGCGAACAGGCCCCCAAAGCCGCCCAGTCCGGAGAGCACCCCCGGAATCACGGTGCGGTCCACGTGCTCCCGAATCAGCGCCACGCCCCGGTAGCCCGCCTCAATATCCACTCCCGCCGCGGCATAAGACGCGGAGACGGAGCGAGCATCTCTGTTTTCCATATGGTATTCTCACTCCTTTCCCGTCCAGCAATAGGTGCACACCCGCTCCGGGTCAATGCCGATGGCCTCCAGCAGCCCGTCCAGGGACTGATAGCCCAGGGAATCAAAGCCGAGCTTTTCGCAGATGGCCTCCAGCATACATTTGCCCCGACGGGTGGACCCGTCGGCATACTCGTCCAGGTGCTTCTGGCCCTCGTTGCCCTCCAGCTCCTGAATGATCCGGCGGGAGAGCAGCTCCATGTCGGAGGTGGAACGGGAGAAATTCAGAAATTTGCAGCCGTACATGATGGGCGGGCAGGCGGAGCGCATATGCACCTCGCTGGCTCCGCAGCCGTACAGGAAGTCCACCGTGCCCCGCAGCTGGGTGCCGCGGACGATGGAATCGTCCACAAACAGCAGCCGCTTTCCCGCAATCAGCTCTGTGACAGGAATCTGCTTCATCTTTGCCACCTGATTGCGCACGTCCTGGTTGGCGGGCATAAAGGAGCGGGGCCAGGTGGGGGTATATTTCACGAAGGGCCGGGCGAAGGTGGCCCCGCTGCGGTTGGCATAACCGATAGCGTGGGGCACGCCGGAGTCGGGCACGCCGGCCACGTAGTCCACCTCCGGCATGGTGCCCCCGGCAGCTTCGCTGCAGGCCATGAGCTCGCCGTTTTTATAGCGCATGACCTCCACATTGACCCCCTCATAGGTGGAGTTGGGATAGCCGTAATAGGTCCAGAGGAAGGCGCAAATCTTCATTCGCTCCAGAGGTGGGGAAAGGGTTTCGCAGCCCTCCGGCGTCAGGCGGACGATCTCCCCCGGCCCCAGCTCCCGCTCGTGGCGGTAGCCCAGCTTGAGATAGGCAAAGGATTCAAAGGAGACGCAGCGCCCCTCCCGGTCGCAGCCGATGTGCACCGGCAGCCGTCCGGCCCGGTCCCGGGCGGCGAGAACAGCCCCCTCGCTGGTGAGGAGCAGAATGGTCATACTTCCGTCGATCATCTCCTGGGCAAAGCGAATGCCGGAGACCAGGTCCTCCTTCTGGTTAATGAGGGCCGCCACAAATTCCGTGCTGTTGATCTGGCCGGAGCCCATGGCCATAAACTGATTTCCCCGGTCGGAGAAGCACTTCTCCAGCAAATCATCCATGTTATTGATCACGCCCACGGTGGAGATGGCGTAGAGGCCGAGGCGGGAGCGCACCAGCAGCGGCTGAGGGGCGCTGTCGCTGATGCAGCCAATTCCGGTGGAGCCGTGAAAGTCCTCCAGATCCTTCTCAAACTTCGTCCGAAACGGCGTGTTTTCAATGGAGTGGATCTGGCGCTGAAAGCCCTCCTCCGCGCCCCAGATGGTCATGCCCGCGTAGCGGGTGCCCAGATGGCTGTGATAGTCCACCCCGAAATATACGTCCAGTACCACATCACGGCGGGATACCGCGCCGAAAAAGCCGCCCATCAGATGTTCGCGCCCAGCGCGCGGGAGCGGTTATACAGCTTGTCCATTGTCAGAATTCTCCTTTATGTCTTGATAGCGCGTCCGTTCCTCCCGGTCGGCGGCCAGCACTGCCTCCCGCTCTCTGTCCCGCGCCCTTTGCAGGCGCTCCGCCAGAGTCCGGTCGCTTACCGCCATGATCTCCAGCGCCAGCAGGGCCGCGTTTTTTGCTCCGTCGATCCCCACGGCGGCCACGGGGATACCCGGCGGCATCATCACGGTGCTCAAAAGCGCATCCGTCCCGTCGGAGCCGGAGGCGCGCAGGGGCAAACCGATCACCGGCAGGGTGGTGTTGGCGGCCAGGGCCCCCGCCAGATGGGCTGCCATGCCCGCCGCGGCAATCAGCACCTGAAAGCCCTCCTCCCGGGCCCGGAGCGCAAAGCTTCTGGTCTCCTCCGGGCAGCGGTGGGCGGACAGTACCCGCACCTCCACCTCCGCGCCGTATTCCCGCAATACGGCAATGGCCTTTTCCACAGTGGGCAGGTCGCTCCGGCTGCCCATTACAACGCCAGCTTTTCCCATAATTTTCCTTTCTGTATTCTCCGCAGCGGTCCGTTATTATGTCTCGTCGTGAAACACCCGCCGCAGCATCTCCTGATAGGCGTCCTCGACACCTCCCAGGTCCCGGCGGAAACGGTCCTTGTCCAGCTTTTCATTGGTGTCCGCGTCCCAGAAGCGGCAGGTGTCCGGGCTGATCTCGTCTGCCAGCACGATTTTGCCGTCGCCGAGGCGGCCGAATTCCAGCTTGAAGTCCACAAGCTTGACATTCAGACTGAGGAAATAGGCCTTCAGCACCTCATTGACCCGGAAAGCCATGGACTTGATCTGTTCGAGCTCCTCCCAGGTGGCCAGGGACAGCGCCCGGGCGTGATAGGCATTCATCAGCGGATCGTGCAGCGCGTCGTTTTTGTAGGAGAATTCGATGGTGGGCTCGGGGAATACGATGCCCTCCTCCACGCCGAAGCGCTTGGCAAAGCTGCCGGCGGAGATGTTGCGAATGATGACCTCCAGAGGCACGATAGACACCTTTTTCACCACGGTCTCCCGCTCGTTGAGCTCCTCCACATAATGGGTAGGCACCCCCTGAAGCTCCAAAAGCTGCATCAGGCGGTTGCTCATGCGATTGTTGACGGTCCCCTTGCCGGCAATGGTGCCCTTCTTTGTCCCGTCAAACGCGGTAGCGTCGTCCTTATAGGAGACGATCACACGCTCCGGGTCGTCGGTGGCGAAGACCTTTTTGGCCTTACCCTCGTAGAGCTGAACTGTTTTTTCCATATTGCGCAACCTCCCTGCACACTATATAAATAAAATAAACAATAAAAAAACCGCTCGACGGTCTGCGGCGAAGCACATTCTGCTTCACCGCTCCGTCAGCGGACATAATGCAGCGCATAAACTCTGCACAGCGGCGTGATTCTCCCCAAAGCTCCGGCCGCCGCAGGCAGCCGGAGGCGTGCGGTACACGCTGCTGCGGTCAATGCAATGGTCATGGCTGCCTCCCCTCCCTGTAAAAAAGACTCGTTCTTCAGCGGTCAACGGGTAATTTTTTCATCTGGAATACAGGTTTATCTTATCAAAAGGGGGCTTAGTGTGTCAATACACGGATTCCACATAAATCCCGGAGGTTCCCGCTGAGCCATTAGTGAAAAACCCTGCGGCTGCAGGACTCCGCTGCGGGAAGCCGGAGCAGGAAAGCCTGCCGTCCGGCAGCTCCCTCCAATCGCCTGCAAAGTCCAAAGAACTTTGCAGGCGAGAAAGCCGCGAGGCTTCAGGATCAGCCCCCATTCCGCAGGGCTGCGCCCAGACCGCAGAAAACCAGAAATGCGAGAATGTCCACCGCCACCACTGTGGCGCCGACAGGCGTGTCCGCCAGGATCGAGAGCACAATGCCGGCTCCCGCACAGCAGACGCTGAGGATGGCGGAGCACACGGTCACCGAGCGAAAGCTTTTGAATAAGCGCATGGCGGAGATCGCCGGAAAGATCACCAGGGCACTGATGAGCAGCGACCCCACCAGGTTCATGGCCAGCACGATAATCACCGCAATGATCACCGCAATAATCAGATTATAAAGCTCCGCGTTGGTCCCGGTGGCGGCAGCAAAGCTCTCGTCAAAGGTGACACAAAAGATCTTGTTGTAAAAGAACAGAAACGCCCCCAGCACCAGTACCGACAGCACGGCACACAGCCACACCTGTCCGGAGGTGAGGGTCAGGATGGAGGTGGAGCCAAACAGGGTGGAGCATACGTCCCCGGAGACGTTGGCAGAGGAGGGCCGCAGGTTCATCAGCAGATAGCCCAGGGCCAGGGCCCCCACGGAGATCATGGCGATGGAGGCGTCCCCCCGGATGCGGGCGTTTTTGCCCGAGCGCAGCAGCGCCACCGCGCTGACCACCGTCACGGGCAGCACCAGATACATGCTGCTGCGCATGCCCAGAGCTCCGGCAACGGCCATGGCGCCAAAGGCTACGTGGCTCAGCCCGTCTCCGATAAAGGAAAAGCGCTTGAGCACCAGAGTCACCCCCAGCAGAGAGGAGCAGAGGGCAATCAGCACGCCCACGATCAGTGCGTAGCGCACAAAGGGGAAGGAAAAATAAAGGGACAGCTTTTGCACCAATTCCATCGTCATTTCTCCCCGTGCTGCAGACTGAGATAGTGCTGCCCGATGTCGCTGCGGCGGTATGCGTCCCGGGTGCCGAAAAAGGTGGTCGTGCCTCTCACACCGACGTGGAGAATATGGGTGGCATAGCGCAGGGCGACGTGGATGTCGTGGGAAATCATCACCACGGTGATGCCGCCATTGCGATTAAGCCGCTCCACCAGGCCGTACAGCTCGTTGGTCACCAGAGGGTCCAGGCCCGTCACGGGCTCATCCAGAAGCAGCAGCTTTCTGGTGGCGCACAGCGCCCGAGCCAGCAGTACCCGCTGCTGCTGGCCGCCGCTGAGCTCCCGATAGCAGCGTCTGGCCAGGGGGGTAAGGCTCAGCTTCTCCATGCTCTCCCGGGCAATGCGCCGTTCCTCCTTTCGGTAGAAGGGCCGCAGGCCGCAGCGGTTTTGGCAGCCGGAGAGGACGATCTCCTCCACCGAGGCGGGAAAGTCCTTCTGCACCACGGTCTGCTGGGGCAGATAACCGATCTCCCCGCGGTGCAGCCCCTCCCCCAGCTCTACGCTGCCTCCCATGGGGGCATGGAGCCCCAGCAGGGTTTTCATAAGGGTGGACTTGCCGGAGCCGTTTTCCCCTACAATGCAAAGATAGCTTCCCGCCTCCAGGGCAAAGCTCAGGTCGTGTATAATCTCCTGTCCCTCATAGCCCAGGGACAGATTCTTGCAGCTTAACAGAGCCATTTATGCCATTGCTTCCTCGATTATCTTCAGATTTTGTTCCATGATTCCCAGATAGCCGGCGCCGCCGGCGATCTGGGCCGCGGTGACGGACTGCATGGAGTCCAAAGCCAGAATCCGGGCAGAGTGTGCGGCGGTATTTTCCACCACGGTCTCAGCCAGACGCGGGACGGGGCTCTCGGTGGTCAGCACCACGGGCAGCCCCAGTTCGTCCACCTTTCCCGCCAAAAACCGGACGGTTTCAAAGCTGGCCTCGGTCTCCGCCTCGCAGCCGGAGAAGGCGGCATAATAGCGCAGGCGGTAGTCCTCCAGCAGATAGCGGAAGGGGAACCGGTCGGCAAAGAGCAGCACGTCGGCCTGACGGTGAGACATGGTACGGGCCTGTTCCGTCGCCGTCCGGTAGGCGGCATCCAGGGCGTCCAGCTCCTGTGCATAGGCTGCGGCGCCGGCGGCGTATTCGGAGGCGTGCTCCGGAAACACCTGCGCCATGGCCTCCGCAATGGCGGCACAGCAGATTTCGGCATTTTTCAGGGAGAGCCAGATATGCTCGTCATACTCCCCCTCCTCCTCACCGGCGCCGGTCTGCATTCCCTCCACGGCCTCCTCCATTCTGGCGCTGTCCCCCAGAACATCCATGAGGTTTAGGGCAACCAGGTCCGGATTGGCCGCGTTTTTCAGTGCGTCCTCTACCCAGGCGTCGGACTCGCCGCCCACATAGATAAACAGCGAACAGGTGGAAATTTTGACAACATCCTCCACGCTGGGCTGATAGGAATGCATATCTGTGCCGTTGTCCAGCAGCAGCGTAATCCCCTCCTCCGTTCCGGCGATATTCCGAGTCCAGTCATAGAGGGGAAAGAGCGTGACCACCACTTCCTGCGTTCGCTGCGCCGCCGGTTCTGCTCCGCCGCTTCCGCAGCCGCCCAGCGCCGCCAGCAGGCAGAGGGCAAGCAGCGCGGCAATACTCCGTTTCATCCGTCTTCCCTCCCTGCAGCCTGGCATTCCCGGCAAATGCCGTAGAGCACGCTCTCGCTCCGGTCGATCTGAAACTGGTCGTTGCGCGCCACATCCCGGACCAGCTGCGCCGCCCCCAGGGCGTGCATGTGAAAGCTTCTGCCGCATCGGGTGCAGCTGAGATGGAGGCAGTTGCGGCAGTCCGCGGCATCCATATACTGAAAAAAGACCTCCCGGCTTCCGCTGCGGCTGAGCCGCCGCACCTTTCCCTCGGCCTCCAGGTCGGAGAGATTGCGATAGACCGCACTGGCGCTGATGGGTCCGTCCTGCATATCTGCGGCGATCTGCCCCGCACTCAGAGGCACATCCGGATGGGCCCGCAAATAGTCCAGCAGCAGCCGGCGCTGCCGGGTCATATATTTTTGCATCGAAGGATACCTCCCGGGGACGCATGGAATCTGCGAGAAATTCGCAAATTAAGATAGCACCTTTCCGGAGATTTGTCAATCCTTCTTTTTTCGCTCCGCTCCGGCTGCGAAACGGCCGCTGTTCCCCGCTGCAAAGAGCCGGGGTGAAAAAGCACCCGGCCGGGCTCTGCCGCCGTCCCCTCGAAAGGTCCCTTGGACGGCGTGCACAGAGCCCGGCCGGGCGTGCTTGTAACGCGGCGTTTCTGATGAAAGCATTTAACCAGAAAATCGTATCAGTCAAAAAATTCTGTGGAGATCAAAGGGTTCAAATATTACCCGGCGATAGGCGTCTACATCCATCACGGTGCCATCCCAGTCAGAGTGGAGCGTGCCGTCCTGCTTGATGAGCACATCGTAGAGAATGTCCCAGGTCTGGCCGTCGGGGTCTGTGTCCACAATCGTGGAATAGGGCAGGGTCTTGTGGTAGGAGACCAGATGGTCGCCGTCAACAAATTCATAATTGCACCGGATGCGGCAGCCCTCCAGCAGCGTGGGACGCAGTATGCTGCGCAGATCCGCAAGGATACTGTCCCCCTCCTCGGTGTAAAGGCTCTCCAGCGTAATCTTGGTATAGTCCGAGCGAAACTGGATGGGAACCCGGTATTTCCCAAAGCGGCGCACAAAGCGCAGGAGCTTCTCCGGCGGATGGTCCCCAAACAGCACGCAGTTGATGCGGGTGGGCACCCGGATGCCGCTGAAGATATGGTCTGCGCACTCCTCCACATATTTATAGAGGTGGCGCGAAACATTGACGCAGGTGAGCTTGTCCCCGTTGCCGTTCAAAAATTCGGCCAGCTCCCGCTCGTCCCGGCCCTGAAAGACCGGAAGCGTGGTGTTGATAAACACCCGGTGGGTGGCGGGCACGCTGTCCAGCAGCAGCTGCAGCGCGTCCAGATCTGCCAGCGGCTCTCCGCCGGTAAAGACAAAATCGCAGAAGGGCGTGATCTCGTCCATCGTGCGTATGCTGTCCATGATTTTTTCCAGGCTGAAGCCGTGGGGATCGGCATACTCGGCCTTGTTGATACAAAAAGGGCAGTGATTGCCGCAGTCGTAGGGTACAAATACGGTGACGGTGGCGCCGCCGGTTCTGGTCTTGTAAGGATGACTCATGCTGTTTCCTCTCTATGCTGCAACGGATGCGGGGGGTGGCTGTGCTCATTCTCCCTCTGCCGGGGCGGCCTCCCCGGTCTCCGGGGCAGCGGTTTCCGTTTCGGAATCCGAAACGGGCGGAGCTGTTACCTCACCCTCCAGATATTTGGTGATGGTGGGTCCGCAGAAGCCGTGGTAGCAATAGCCGTTGTCCGCAGTGCGGACAGAATAGTCGTTGGTAAATCGCAGTGTCAGGCGCTGGCAGCCGGAGATGTCCACGGAGATGGGGATGGTCTCCTCCGTGGGATGCTCCAGGGTCTCAGAGGAATATACCTCCTGCCCGTCGCAGATGACCGTAAAGGAGCCTCCGGCCTTTACATCGTCGTCCCGCCGCACTGCCAGGGTACCGCGGAGCTGGTCATAGACGCCATTGAGAATAAAGGTGAGCTCCGCCTCGTTTTCGCCCCAGACCCAGCCCTTTTCATAGCTGGTGCCGTCCAGCCCTTCAAAGGGGCTGGTGCTGCGGAAGATCGTGCCCTGCTTGTCCACATATTCCATCTCCGCCAGGGACACGGGCAGCCAGGCGGACAGTTCTTCAAGACAGGCCTGAATGCCGGGGGTCTCCCGGGTCCGCAGGGCCTTCTTCAGCTCGGCCACGATCTCAGGCAGGTTGTCCCGCCGGCCGGCAAACCGCGTATTGGCCTCGGCAACGATGAAATCGGTATAACGCTTTTCCAGCGCAGCAATGGCCGCATCCAGCTCCTCCGCCTGTACGTCCGGATCGTTCCGCTTCTCCTCCAGCAGATCGAAGGCCTCGGCGTGCCGGCCCTGGTCAAACAGCTCGTTTGCCTGGGCAGCGGCGTCGTCCACCTCCTTGTCCTGCGCCAGCTCCAGATAGCGCGCCTCCGCCTCGGTCATTGCATCGGTGGTGTAGTCAAAGCGCTCCATGGCTGTGCGCAAAATCTGGGCGGCGCCGGAATAATTCTGCTCGCCGGCCTTTGCGCTTGCCCGCTCCAGTGCATCCTTTTCATAGAGCTCATAGGTGGCGCTCAGCTTGTAATCCAGCTGCTCGTGATACACGTCAAAGCTCAGGAGCACCCGCTCTCCGTTTTTCAAAGTCTGCAAAGCGGAGACATAGTCCCGGGACTGGATGAACACATCCGCCTCGCTGAGCACACTGTCGGCATAGCGGTTGAGGCTCTCCCTGGCCTGCTCCTGGGCCTCCGCATAGGCGGAATCCTCCGGCAGCACCAGCAGATACTCCTCCCGCGCCGCCAGAAATTCCCCGTTCCGGCTCAATTCCTCCGCCTTATCCATATGCTCCTGGGAGAGGTTGAGTGCGCGAAATGCCTCGATCTCATCGTTCAGAAGTGCCTCCGCGGTCTCCCCCAGGGCGCCCAGCTTGCCCAGAGCGCTGGCGGCCTCGTCCGCGGTGAGCTCATGGCGTCCAAATTGCTCCACTACCGTACCTGCGGCCCGCTTCGCCGCCCGCAGAATGGTGTCATCCTGCTCGCCTGTGGCCAGGCGGGTATTGCCCCAATAGAGCTCCAGCGCCTGATCATAGTTCCCCGCGCCGATGGCGCGGACAACCCGATGGGCAGGCTGAATATAGAGAATAAAGCACACAGCCAGCGCCACCACAACCACGGCGGCGGCAATATAGGCCATCAGCTGCTTCTGGCTCCGGGTGGGCTTGGGCCGCTCCTTTTTCGGCTTTTCCTCAGCGGTTTTCCAGCCCTCGGTCTCCGCCGTCATTCGGGTGAACAGCGCAGCGCCGTCCTCGGTTGCGGTGCCGCCGCAGTCGGGACACAGCTCCACGCCGTCCGGCAGCGCTTTTCCGCAGTTTGCACAGTATTTAGCCATAGCTTCTCCTTTTTTGCGGCGTCTCCCTTCGGAGGGCTCTCCGCCACGCTGCTTCGAGAACATGGCGTCTCTCCCCGGCAGGGAGCGGCGCGGCATTCCCGCCTTGCGCGCCGGAAAATCCGGGCACAGTCGTATCAGAGTATTGCATTTTGGATACTACACACAAAATGCATCATTTTTAATGCGAATTTGCCCGACTTTTTGAAATATTGCCCTGTGGCTTCTCCTGTGGCTTCTGTTTATTTCCAAACGCGGCGCTGTCATGGGGCATTCTCCCGCGGCAGGGCGCTCCCGGCACGGGGAAAAGCATCAGAGGGAGGGCGGACCCCGGACGGGTTTCCGCCTTCCCTCACAGCTTTATTTCAACAGAGACGCGCTTATCCCTTGACCGCGCCGGCTGCGACACCCTTGATGATGTGCTTCTGGCACAGCAGATACACCACGATGATGGGGATGATGCTGAGCATAATCACCGCCATGGTGGCGCCCAGATCCACGCTGCCGTAGCTGCCCTTGAGATACTGTACGTGAATGGGAATCGTCATATACTTGGTGCGGTCGAGCACCAGATAGGGCAGCAGATAGTCATTCCATACCCACATGGTCTCCAGAATCCCCACAGAGATCAGGGAGGGCTTGAGCATGGGCAGCACGATCAGAAAGAAGGTGCGCACCGGACCGCAGCCGTCGATGGCGGCGGCCTCCTCAATCTCCAGCGGCAGACTCTTGACAAAGCCGGAGAACATGAAGATGGCAAGTCCCGCGCCAAAGCCCAGATAGATAATGGGGATGGTCCAGGGGGTGTTGAGCTTCAGCGCATCCGCCGTGGAGGAGAGGGTGAACATCACCATCTGAAAGGGGACGATCATGCTGAACAGGCAGAGATAATAGAAGAAACGAGCAAATCTGCTGTTAACCCGGGAGATGTACCAGGCGCTCATGGAGGTGAACAACAAAATCAAAATCACGCTGACCACCGTGATAAACACGCTGAAGCCCACGCTCTTGAGGAAGGGGTAGTTGCCGAAGGTCATGCCCTTGGCATAGTTGTCAAAGCCCACAAAGCTCTCGCTGTCGGGCAGGGCAAAGGCGTCGAGGTTGATGGCATTGTTGGATTTGAAGGAGTTGATCAGCACCTCGAAGATGGGCATAATCCACACCAGGCAGAGGAGAATAAATACGATCGTAAAAACGGTGGCTCCGGTCTTGGCCTGTTTTTTCATCACTGCTGCACCTCCCTGCTTCTTGTTGCGGTCTGCTGGGCGATGGCCAGCACGGCCACCAGAATAAAGAATACCACGGCCTTGGCCTGGGCCGCGCCGTGCCAGTTCTTGCTGATATTATAGGTGGAATAGATGTTCAGGGCCAGCAGCTCCGTCATATTCACCTTTGCCCCGTCCATCATAACGCTGGGGGCGCCCCCGGTGAGGGCCAGATTCTGGTCAAAGAGCTTGAAGCTGTTGGTCAGGGTCAGAAAGGTGCAGATGGTGATGGAGGGCATAACGTTGGGAATGGTCACCTTCCACAATGTCTGCCACTTGTCCGCCCCGTCGATCTTGGCGGCCTCCATCATATCCTCCGGCACTGCCTGGAGTCCGGCGATGTAAATGATCATCATGTAGCCGATCTGCTGCCAGGCCACAAGAATCACCAGACCCCAGAAGCCATAGGTGGCATTGGCGGTAAGATATGTGCTGTAGCCCTTCAGCACCGCATCGAAGATCATGGACCAGATATAACCGAGCACCACGCCGCCGATGAGGTTCGGCATGAAAAACACGGTGCGAAACACATTGCTGCCCCGCAGTCCCTGGGTCAGGAAGTAGGCGATGGCAAAGGCCAGCACATTGATCAGAACGATGGACACCACCGCAAAGGCCGCAGTATTCCAGAAGGCATGCTGAAAGCCCGCGTCTCCAAACGCCTTGACATAGTTGGAAAAGCCCACCCAGGTGGCGTCTCTGGGCGTGTTGAAGTTGCAGAAGGAGAGATAAATTCCCTGCAAAAAGGGCCAGATGAAGCCAATGGCAAAGCAGAGAAAGGTGGGAAGGATAAACAGGGGGAACCAGCGCTGAATGGGACGGCGGATCAGCATACTGTTGACGCTGCTGCCGTCATACTTCTTTTTCTTTTTGAGCAAGAAAATCAACCCCTCTTTTCCGCTCCCGCGCACATGGAAATGCCCCGGCAGGCCGGGAAAGAAGGAACACGCTGCCGCCCGCTCCCGGAGCGGGAACCGCAGCCATTCTTCCATCCGCCCCCACATTTCGATCTGCGCGGGAGACATATTTCGGCAAAAAAGCAAAAATAATACCGGTCTTCATTGGGGGCAGGCCGCGACCAGCCCCCAATGAGACTGCAGACAAAGCCTCGCAGCGTTCGCATTTGGGGGACGGGCGCAGCCCGCCCCCCAAAACGCAGCGATCGAAGGAATTTGCAGGAAAATTTGCTTTTTCAGCCGGGTCAGCCATTCACCACATTGTACTCATAGGCCCAGCCGTCCACAAAGGCGGAGACGACCTGCTCCCAGTTGGCGTCAGACTGGTCGGCGGAATACGCGGTCAGCGCAGTGACCACAGTGGCGCGCCAGCTGTCCACATTGGGTGTGTAGTTAAAGGCCCAGGTCACGGCGTAGTTGCCCTTGCTCAGGAGGTCCGCGCCGGCGGCGGAGAAGCCGTTTTCAGAGGCGGGAGCCTTCTTGAAGGGGATATCGCCGATGCTGCTGAGGGTGGCAAGTCCGGCGTCAGAGGTGACGCACCAGTACAGGAAGTCCAGGGTGGCCTGCTGATCGGCCTCGGGGGCGTGGGAATTGACCGCAAGGCAGTTCTCCGTGCCGGAGCACAGGCCGGCCTTCTCCTCACCGGCAACGCCGCAGTAGATGGGGATCATGGTGATGTCGTCGGGATTGAGGCCAAAGGTATTGGTCATGGCATCCCACTCCCAGGTGCCGTTCTGATAGAACACGGCCTTGCCCTCACCGAACTCGGCCTCGGCCTGGTCGCCGGTTGCGGTGGACAGGCTGGACTTGACAGCGGAGGCGTTGTCAATATAGAGGTCCCAGATGTTGCGGTAATTGTCCAGATATTTGCCGGTGATGGTGGCCGGGGTATCGGTAATGCCGTCGTCCCGGAACTCATAAAACAGAGGCATGTTGCTCAGGTGGCCGGAGAAGCGCCAGGAGGAGCTTCCATCCAGGCCGGCGGAGGTAAAGGCGTCAAAGCCCAGCTCACCGGCGCGGGCGTGGATGTCCTCACATACGGCCTTGAGGGAGGCGAAGTCGGTGATCTCATCCAGGCTGTGGCCGGCCTCGGCCAGAAGGGCCTTGTTCACGATGATTCCGAAGGATTCATAAATCCAGCCCAGGGACTTGGTCTCGCCGGCTTCATTTTTGAGGTTGAAATCTGTGGTAGTCAGCTCGTCCATCACGGCGGTGCCGTCCAGAGTCAGGCAATAATCCTCCCAGTCCCGCAGGGAAGCGCCGTTGCCCACATTGATCAGAGTGGGCGCCTCGCTCTTGGCCATTTCGGCGTTGAGCGTGGTGTCATAGCTGCCGGAGGCGGCGGTGACAATCTTCACGGGAACGCCGGTCTCCTCGGTGTAGGTCTTGGCGAGAGCCTGCAGCGCCTCATCGGCCTCAGGCTTCATGTTCAGCCAGTAGACCTTGCCGGTGGAGGAATCGCCGGAGGCGGGAGCGGCGGAGGAGCCGCTGTCGCTGGATGCGGGGGCAGAGGAGGTATTGCTGCTGCTGCTGTTGCTGCTGCCGGCGGGGGCACTGCTGCCGCTGCCGGAGGCGCTCTGGCTGCCGCCGCAGGCGGCCAGCGCAAGGATCATGACCAGCGCCAGGGTCATCGCAAGGATCTTTTTCATTGTCTTGATGCTCTCCTTTTTAAATAATGTATTTTTTACATCCCGTCGGATGCAAAAATCAAGGGCAGTCGGCCACGGTTCCGCCGGGCCGCAGGGCGGTTTCCACCCGCAGGTGGCGGCACTCCCCGTGGTTTTCCAATATGTTGACCAGGATCTCCACTGCCTGGGCGCCCAGTGCCTCCTGAGGCTGGATCAGGGTGGTGAGGGTGGGCACAGTGTATTGGGACATCTCGATCCCGTCGATGGCGATGACGGAGCAGTCCTCCGGCACCTGCCGTCCCGCGTCGTGGAGGGCCTTCATGGCGGCAATGGCCATGGAGTCTGCAATAGCAAACACGGCGGTAAACTCGGTTCCGCTTTCCAGAAGCGCTCTGGTGCGCCGGTAGGCGGCGGCCATGTCAAAATCCACCGTTTCCGCCACCAGGGACATATCCAAAGGGAGTCCCGCCTCCTCCAGAGCCTGCCGGTAGCCGCGATAGCGCAGCTGGCTTATGGAGTGGTCCTCCACCGAGTCCAGCAGCACGGCAATGCGACGGTGCCCGCGCCGCGTGAGGCAGCGCACGGCCCGATAAGCCTCCGCCTGGTCGTCGATGGATACAGAGGAATACTCCCCCCGGTTCAGGCTGCCGAAGCGGTTGGTATAGGTGCAGCACACAAAAGGCACTTCAAGGGGGGCGACCTCCTCGGGGCTGTAATCGTAGCAGCCTCCCAGCAAAATCAACCCTGCCAGCCGCTTGCTGCGCACCAGAGCGGCACCCGCCAGCAGCTCATCCTCACCGGCCTTGATCTGGTGGAGCACCATGGAATAGCCCGCGCACTCGGCGGAATGCTCCACAGCCCGGATCACCGGGGTAAAAAAAGGATTTTCCGCCCCGCGCACCACCACACCGATGGCGTCATTCTGGGGCCTTTTGACCAGGTCCCGGGCGCTGTTGTTGGGAACATAGTGCAGCGTATGTACCGCGTCCATAACCCGGGAGCGCACTGCCCCGCTGACATCCGGCCGGTTGTTCAGCACGCGGGAAACCGTGCTCACCGAAACCCCGCTGTATTCCGCCACATCCTTGATGGTCATCCGCTTTCATCTTCCCTTCAAGCCCCCGGTAACGTTATCGGGAACGATACCGGTAACGTTACCGAAGCTAATACACTTATACCAAGGATTTGAACGGATGTCAAGAAGCTTTTAAATTTTTGGTAGAGCATGCAAATCCGCGCGGGATTTTTTGTGGACTATCACAGGGAATTTCCGCTCACCCTTCACGCTCCCGCCGTCGGGGCAAAAAAGGCAGCTTCGGCAAAGCGCAAGGAACGTCAGGACAGCAGCATGTCCACATCCTCCAGCCGCAGTCCGTCGTGGAGGGCCAGATTGATGGAATAGCCCAGCAGCCGGGCGATGTCCCGGACGTTTCTGTCGATGTCCCGGGGGGTGACGATCATGCTTCCCACCTTGCCAAAGGCCCGGGGATCCAGCTCGGCGCCGGCTCTGGAGGCCAGGTCCAGGGTCAGGGTCGCGGCGTCCACGACCGTGGGAACCCCTACAGCGATGACAGGTATCCCCAGGGTCTCCCGGTTCAGCGCGGCGCGGGCATTGCCAACGCCGGAGCCGGGGACAATGCCGGTGTCAGCCAACTGCACCGTGCGGCACAGCCGGTCCGGCTCCCGGGAGGCCAGCGCGTCCACGGCGATGACCGCCGCAGGTGAAACCCGCTGGGAAACTGCCCGGACAAAATCACTGCTCTCGATGCCCGTGGTGCCCAATACACCGCTGCACACTGCGGCCACGGGACGAAACCGGGCAAACTCCTCCGGAAGCTTTTCCTTGAGATGGCGGGTTACCAGCACATTGTCCACGGTCTCGGGGCCGATGGCGTCGGGGGTGATGCCCCGGTTGCCCAGGCCCACCACAAGGCAGGCTCCGCCGTCTCCCAGACCCGGACGCAAGATTTCCCGCAGCTGCTCCGCCACCAGTGCCGCAGCGTCGCAGAAGGCATTTTCCTCCCGGCGGAGAAAGCCGTCCAGCTCCACCGTGACATATCGTCCCACGGGCTTGCCCAGCGCCTCCTCTCCCCGATTGTCCAGCACCTCCACCGTCACAATGTGAAAGGAGCCGGCATCCCGCTCCTCCGCCCTTACCCCGGGGAGGGCGGAGGTGTCCTGCGCCCGCTCCTTCCAGAGCTGCCGCGCCTCCACCGCAAGATCCGTGCGAATGCCAGGGGGCTGTCTATTCATGGTGCAATCCTCCCAAATAATACCAAGATATTGCTGTCAGTATGCCCTCTGTGAAAAAAACTATGCGGGGAATCGAAAAAAGGCTTGCAATTTTGGGTACGATTTGGTATTATGAGCTTCCATGATGTTTAATATACTGTGCCGTATCACTGTATATTTGACAATACAGTATTGTAAAGGGGAGGTGGCAGCAAACATGCCCAATATCAAGTCTTCCGCAAAACGGGATCAGCTGGCAAAGGCGCGCAACGCCAAGAACAAGGCGGAGAAGTCCGCTCTGAAGACCGCGTTGAAGAAGTTCAGCGTGGCGGTAGCTGACGGCGACAAGGCGCAGGCGACAGTGACCTATAAGGCCGCAGTCAAGGCTGTGGATAAGGCGGCCGGCAAGAATCTGATCCACAAGAACAATGCCGCGAACAAGAAGTCCAAGATGGCCCACAAGCTCAACGCATTAGGATAATAAAACGAATCATCCGCTTCGTCACTCACCGCGAAGCGGTGTTTCGTTTTTATGAGCCTCCGCGAAGGATAACCGCCATAGAGGAAAAGAGAAAAGAATCCCTTGATTTTGCCGGCACTTTCCGTTACAATAGGGCCTGCGCTGCCCTCGGGCGGCGCTGCCCCCCTCACGCAGCGGGGGCAAAGCCATGGAAAGCGAGGATTTTTCAAACAATGCACAAGGTCAATTACACTGTCATGCGCACCGGCAGCCGGCTGTTTGATGACGTAATCATCAACGCCGCCAAGCGCATTTGCACTGAGCTGCGGGGCATCCGCTGCGAGATCTCTCCCACCGAGGTCCGAATTATTGGAGAGCTGAATGACGCGGACTACGCCCAATACGAGACGTTTATGTTCGGCGAGGCCTCTGAGGAGGACGCCCCTGAATAAAGAAAACGAATACCCCGCGCACCGATCAGGGTGCGCGGGGTATTCGTTTCCGCTATGCCATATCCTCCCAGCCCTTCGCCCGCTCCACGGCCTTGCTCCAGCCCCGCAGCAGGGTCCTCCGGGCCTCCGGCGTGATCCCGGGGTCAAAGCGCCGGTCCAACGTCCAGCGCCGGCGCAGCTCCTCCCGGCTGCTCCACAGGCCGGTGGACAGCCCTGCCAGATAGGCCGCTCCAAGGGCTGTGGTCTCCCGGACCACGGGCCGAAGGATGCTGCGGCCCACGATGTCCGCCTGAAACTGCATCAGAAAGTCGTTGGCGCTGGCGCCGCCGTCAACCCGGAGAGTGCGCAGCTCGATGCCGGTGTCCTCCTCCATGGCCCGCAGCACATCTCCGGTCTGATAGGCAATGGATTCCAGCGCGGCACGGATGATGTGGTTGCGGCCCGCGCCCCGGGTCAGCCCCAGGATCGCGCCCCGGGCGTACATGTCCCAGTGGGGTGCGCCCAGCCCGGTGAAGGCCGGCACCACATATACTCCGCCGTTATCTCCGGCCTTCTCCGCAAAATAGGCTGTATCCGCCGCGTCGTGGATGAAGTGCAGCTCGTCCCGCAGCCACTGGATCACCGCACCCCCGACAAACACGCTGCCCTCCAGGGCATACTGAACGCACCCGTCCGTCCCGGCGGCCAGGGTGGTGACCAATCCGTTTCGGCTGCTGCAGCGCCGCGTACCGGTGTTCATCAGCAAAAAACAGCCTGTGCCATAGGTGTTTTTCGCATCTCCTTCCTCAAAGCAGGCCTGTCCGAACAGCGCCGCCTGCTGGTCTCCGGCCATGCCGGCTATGGGCAGCTCCGCCCCCTGCAGATTGGTATAGCCATAGATCTGGCTGCAGGGCCGCACCTCGGGCAGAAGCTCCATGGGGATTCCCAGCCGTGCGCAGATGGTCTCGTCCCAGCAGAGCCGGTCGATGTCAAAGAGCATGGTTCTGCTGGCGTTGGTATAGTCCGTGACATGCACCTTGCCCCCGGTGAGCCGCCACACCAGCCAGGTGTCCACCGTGCCAAAGAGCAGTCTGCCCGCCGCGGCCTTCTCGCGGGCCTCGGGCACATTGTCCAGAATCCACTTGATCTTGGTGGCGGAGAAATAGGCGTCGATGCGCAGCCCCGTGTGCTCCCGGACATAGTCGCCAAAGGCCGTGTCGCGCTTCAATTCCTCGCAGAGCTCCGCCGTGCGGCGGCACTGCCATACAATGGCGTTATAGACCGGGCGTCCTGTCTCCTTGTCCCAGAGAATAGCGGTTTCCCTCTGGTTGGTAATGCCGATGCCGGCCACCTCCTCCGCCCGGATGCCGCTGCGTGCCATAACCTCTCCCAGCACACTGTACTGGCTTGACCAGATCTCCAGGGGATCGTGCTCCACCCAGCCGGGACGGGGATAGTGCTGCGTAAATTCCTTCTGGGCCATGGAGACGATGTTCTGCTCCCGGTCAAAGAGAATGCATCGGGAGCTGGTAGTGCCCTGGTCCAGCGCGATAATATAGTTTTTCATCGTATTTCAACTCTCTCAGTCAGCCGCGCAAGCAGCCGGAAATGTGTGCAAAAAGACCTCCCCGCGCCGTTTGAAAGCAGCTTCAGATGCGGGCAACGCCGGATTCTCTGGCGGCACGGGCCACAGCCTTTGCCACTGCCGGCGCCACTCTGGGATCAAAAGGCTTGGGAATGATGTTGTCCGCGCTCAGGTCCGAGTCGTCAATCAGCTCCGCCAGGGCGCGGGCAGCAGCCATTTTCATCTCCTCGTTGATGTCGCTGGCCCCGACATCCAGAGCGCCGCGGAATACGCCGGGAAACACCAGCACATTGTTGATCTGGTTGGGGTAGTCGCTGCGGCCTGTGGAGATCACCTTTGCCCCGCCCGCTCTGGCATCCTCGGGAAAGATCTCCGGGGTGGGGTTGGCACAGGCAAAGATGATGGCGTCCCGATTCATGGTCCGCACCATGTCCGTCGTCACCAGACCGGGGGCGGAAAAGCCCAAAAATACATCTGCGCCCACCAGCAGCTCTGCCAGACTGCCCCGGCGCTTTTCCGGATTGGTCTGCTCCGCGATCTCCTGCTGCGCCCAGTTCATGGCGGGATTGCCGTCGTAGAGGGCGCCGAAGCGGTCGCTGAGGATGATGTTCCGGAAGCCGGCGGACAGCAGCAGCCGGGTGATGGAAATGCCCGCGCTGCCGGCGCCGGAGAGGACAATGCGCACATCCTCCTTCTTCTTTCCCACCACCTTCAGGGCGTTGGTCAGGCCCGCCAGGGTGATGATGGCAGTGCCGTGCTGGTCGTCGTGAAACACGGGAATGTCGCACTTCTCCTTGAGCTTGCGCTCGATCTCAAAGCAGCGGGGAGCGGAGATGTCCTCCAGGTTGATGCCGCCGAAGGAGCCGGAGATCAGATATACAGTGTTGACAAACTCCTCCACATCCTTTGTGCGCACGCACAGAGGAAAGGCGTCCACGCCGCCGAAGTTTTTAAAAAGGACACACTTGCCCTCCATCACCGGCATACCTGCCTCAGGGCCGATGTCCCCCAGGCCCAAAACTGCGGTGCCGTCGGTGATGACGGCGCAGAGATTGTGCCGTCTGGTCAGGCGGAAGGATTTTACATAGTCCTTCTGGATCTCCAGGCAGGGAGCCGCCACTCCCGGCGTATAGGCCAGGGACAGGTCGTCCTTCGTATCGGTCTTAACGGTGGAGACCACCTCAATCTTCCCCTGCCACTGCTCATGCAGCCGGAGGGATTCCTTCGCGTAATCCATCTTTTTCTCCTTTTTTATGTGTTACTGTCAGTTCGTCGATTGTGAAGCTGCGTTTTATAACCGGACACGCCGAGCTCATAAACAGTTTTTTTCTCTTTCTCAGCTCTCAAAGGGGAAGCGGTAGTCCAGCTGATACGCATCCCGCAGGGCCACCAGCTCCTTCTGGATGGACTCGCCCACCGGCACTCCCCGGTCCTTTCGCTCCTGCCAGGCCAGCCACTCCTTTTCTCCGGCGGTGTAGATGCGCTCTGCCCCCGGCGCTCTTTCGCTCTGGCGCAGTCCCCGCAGAATACCGCCTGCAGTGGATTTGAAGGTGTCCAGGCCCATGAAAAATTCCGGATTGATGACAAAGAAGAAGTGGCCCAGGCGATACATCCGGTTGCTGCCGTCGGGGTTTTTGCCGCTGAGCTCCTTCATATAGGGGCCGCCGGCCAGGGCGGCGGAGAGAATCTCCACAATCGTGGTAAAGCCGTAGCCCTTGTAGCCGCCGGTGGCCTCCCCAAGACCGCCGATGGAGAGCAGCGCACAGTTTCCGGCCCGCATTTCCTTCAATATCTCCCCGGAGTCGGTCATCGTACCGCCGTCCTTCGTTACCACCAGGCCGGCAGGGGTGGGCTTGCCGCCCCGCTCATAAAACTCGATCTTGCCGTTTTGCACGATGGAGGTGGCGCAGTCAAAGTTGAAGGGGAAGTCCTCATCCGTGGGCATGGTGAAGGTGAGCGGATTGGTACCCATCATGGGCTCCACGCCCCAGGTCGGGGCTACCGAGGGCCGGGCATTGGTCCCGGAAATGCCGATCATTCCCGCCTTCTCCGCCATGGTGGTCCAGTAGCCGGCTATGCCGTAGTGGGTGGAATTGCAAATGGTGCCGCCGGCCATGCCGTACCGCCGGGCTTTTTCGATGAGCATTTCCATCATGCGGTAGCTGGCCACCATGCCCATGCCGTTGTTGGCGTCCATGACGACCGTGGTGGGGGTCTCCTTCAAAATGTCAATTTTGGTAACGGGCAGCAGGGTGCCGTTCTGGATGCGGTCGAGATAAATCGGCTTGAAGCGGTTGCAGCCGTGGCTCTCGATGCCGCGCCGGTCGCTCTCCAAAAGCACGTCGGCACAAATTCTCGCGTCCTCCTCCGGCACGCCGTAGCATTTGAAGACGTCGATCATGAATGCGTTCATCATGTCCCAGGGGACGAAGGGTCTGGTTTCTGTCATTTTTCCTGCTCCTTTACATTGTAATTATCTGACCGGACCTTCCTGTGTCCGGGAAAAGCATGCAATATAATAAGGTATATATCAATAGAGTCCCGCCGTGACAAACAGCCTGCCCTTGCGGCTCTCCCGTCCGCCGGCCTCCAAAACCTCTCCCTTGCCCCTGCCCCGCAGAGACAGAATGTCTCCGGCGCGGACGGGTGCATCAGGCTTGAGGACTTCTTCATAGTTGAGGGACACCAGCCCCTGGGCAATGGCCTCCGCAGCCGCGGTGCGGGAGAGGCGGAACATGCCGGCACAGACCGCGTCGAGACGGAGGGAACGGACACTGAAGGTCTCCTCCCGCATTTCCCGCCGTTTCCGCGGAACCTGTTCCAGCGGAACCTCCCGGACCTTCACGCCCCAGCGGCCCACCTTGTCCAGGCTCAGCAGCAGATGCGATTTGACCGAGGGCAGGCAGAAAATCCATGCCTGTTCGCCCTCCACCAGAATGTCTCCGATCCACTCCCGTCCGATGCCCAGGCCCAGGACCGCTCCCAGATAGTCCCGGTGGCCGGGAGCGCCGAAGCGGGCCGTTATCTCCAGGGCACAGAGATATTTCCCGGGCTCCAGCGACTCCGGCTCCATCCACCCCGGCAAAAAGAAGGCTGCCTTCCGTTCGCAGTCCTGCCCGCCGCCTTGGAGCACGACCGTGCAGTCCGTGCCCCGCAGGGCCCATTGGGCCACGGCATGGCACTCAGCCGGCGTCAGAAAGCCGCTGTGGGTCACCTCCGCAGTCTTTTCACAGCGGCGGGACAGGTCCTCCATGCGGCGCAGCAGCGTCTCAGCTTCCTCCCTCATCACGGCATCCCCCTTTTTATTGTCTTCGGTCCCCTGCTGTATGCCGGCTCAGCCATCCTTTACTACAATGGCGCTGTCCGCTACCCTGGTGCGGTGGCTGTTCTGGGCACTGCGGCGCAGCACATCCCCGATCTGGCCCATCACCCAGTCTACCTCATTGCCAAACTCTTTGGCATTGGTGCGCAGTATCCCGCTGCCCAGTGCGCTGAGGCGGATCAGGTTGTCACTGGTCACAACCCGGACGGACTGGTTTTTTCCGATCTCGTGGAGCAGGCCCTGGATATACAGATCCGCGCTCTCGTTTTGTTTGGTATACACCACCCGCACCCCGTGATAGTCCGTTTTCTCTCCGGGGTTGCCCTTCACCGCATAACCGTCATATACCAGCACCACCTCGCTGCCGGTGAAACCCCGATAGCTCACCAGAACCTCGGCAAGGCGCCGGCGCGCGGTGTCCAGGCTGTCCTCCGCCAGGGCCTTCAGCTCCTCCCAGGCAAAGATGACATTATAGCCGTCGATAACCAGCAGCTCCTTTTTCTCCCGCAGCACCACGGGCGCGGCGGCGGAGCGGTCGGCGACCGGTCTGGTATACATGGGGCGGCGAATGGGGCCGAATTCCCGCTCCATGATGGCCTCCAGCTCCCGCTCGTCGATGTTCAGGTTTCCCAGGCGCAGCCGCGGAGCCAGGGTGCTCCGATCCCGGCCCAGGCCCGTATCCAGATGCATATATTCATCCGCCCGGTCCCACTTTACCACAAACCCCGCGCCGTGGGCACAGAACACGCTGTCGGGACTGTTGTCCACATCCGCCTCCGGGTCATAGCCGAGCTCGGCCACCACGGCGGCGGCATTGTGGCAGGGCTGATAGCCGGCAGTCACGCACGAAAGCCTTCCGCGGCCGCCGGTATAGGCAGCCACCTCGGTGACATAGTCCCGCATGGCCGCCACCGGGGCAGTCCCTGTGAGGACCGCGGTCTCCCCGTCGCCGGAGGTCTCGGTCTGAAATTCCCCGTGCATGGACCGCAGGTCCCCGATGGCGCGGCCTGTCTGGGCAGCGGGCACCTCCAGACGAAAGGAATAACAGGGCTCCAGCAGCACGCTCTGCGCCTTCATCAGTCCCTGGCGCAGGGCTCTGTAGGTGGCCTGGCGAAAATCCCCACCCTCGGTGTGCTTCAGGTGGGCTCTTGCCGCGGTGAGGGTGATGCGCAAATCCGTAATGGGAGAGCCCGTCAGTACCCCGAGATGGGTCTTCTCCGCAAGATGGGTGAGGATCAGGCGCTGCCAGTTGATGTCCAGGCTGTCCGGGGGACAGCTTGCCCGCAGCTGGATGCCCGCGCCCCGCTCCAGCGGCTCTAAGAGCAGATGCACCTCCGCGTAATGCCGCAGGGGCTCATAGTGACCGGCGCCCTCAACCGGGGCGGCAATGGTCTCCCGATAAGTCACTCTGCCGGCGTCCACCCGGGTTTCCCAGTCAAAGCGCTCCCGGATCAGGCCCGTCAGGATCTCAATCTGGACTCTGCCCATGAGCTGCAGCTCGATCTGCCGCACCCGGGGATTCCACTCAAAGCGCAGCAGCGGTTCCTCCTCCTCCAGCTGCCGGAGCCGCGGCAAAGCCACCCGCGGGTCCAGCCCCGGAGGCAGGGTCAGCCGGTAAGTCAGCGCGGGGGAGAGCACCGGAGCAGGCGCATCGGCCTCCGTCCCCAGCCCCTGCCCGGCGTAGCTGCGGCTCAGTCCCAGCAGGATGCCCGTCTCCCCTGCGCACAGTGTCTCCGCCGCGGTCCATTTTGTGCCGTCGCAAACCCGCAGGCCCGTCAGCTTTTCCTCCATCCCGGTCCCGTCAGCGGCGGTATAGCGAAGGGTCTCCCGGGTTTTCAGGCTGCCGCCAGTGAGCCGCAGATGGGTCTGCCGGCCGCCCTGGGCGTCCCTGCTGATCTTAAATACCCGCGCCCCCAGCTCCGCCGGCCAGGTCCGGGGCAGAGTATAGCGGGCAAGGCCGTCGAGAAAGGCCCCGACACCCTCCCCCCGCAGCCCGGAGCCGAACCAGCATGGAAAGAGCTGGCGCCGGAGAATGAGCTCTGCCACCTCCGCATCCGTCACGCTGCCGGTCTGCAGATAGCGGTCCAAAAGCTTCTCGTCGCAGAGGGCAAGAGCCTCAGCCTCCGGAGCGCCGTCGGAAAAATCCATCACCCGCTCCTCCAGCTTTGCCTGCAGCTCCGAGAGAATATGCTGCTTCCGGGCAGCGTCCAGGTCCATTTTGGTGACAAACAGCAGCACCGGCTTGTGATAGCGCCGCAGAAGCTGCCAGAGGGTTTCTGTGTGGGCCTGAACCCCATCCGTGCCGCTGATGACCAGCACTGCCAGATCAATCACCGCCAGGGTACGCTCCATCTCCCCGGAAAAGTCCACATGGCCGGGGGTATCCAGCAGTGTCAGCTCCATATCCCGCCAGGAGAGACAGCCCTGGGCGGAGAATATGGTGATACCCCTGGCGCGTTCCAGCGCATGGGTATCCAGTGCCGTGTCCCCATGATCCACTCTCCCGGGCTTTCTCAGCGTGCCGCTCTGATACAGCATCGCCTCCGCCAGCGTGGTCTTGCCCGCATCCACGTGGGCCAGCAGTCCCGCGCAGACACGTTTTTTTGTTTTTTTCTCCGGGCTGCCGTCCATTTTTGTTCCTTCTTTTCCGTTATTTCCGCGATGCTGCTCCGCAATCGCCGCCTCGGGCAGGGACATAGCGATTTACTTTGTAAAAGTATATCATATTTTCCCCCATCCGTCGATTGGTTTTTCCTACGATTTTTCATGCAGAATTGCCATGTTTTCATTCGGCCTGGGGTGAAAATGTCAGAAAGCACGGTCCTAAATGGGTGCCGGCGCAAAAAAATTGAAAAAATCTCTTTCCCTTCGCCCCGGTTTATGCTACAATAAACTCTGTAATACTAGTCTTCATTAAAACGCCTGAAAAGCGTTTTATAGCGCCGCAGGCGCGTTGAAGACTGTATGAGACGTGTTTTGTGCCTTTCGGCACAAAACGGGCAACGCGCTTTGCGCGGTGCCTTTTCAATAAAAAGAAGCATTTTATTGAAAAACAGTATAACACCACTGAGATATGCCGCGCAGAAGGAAGGTTTTTTGTTATGAGCGAAAACAGAAAGAGATTTTTTACATCCGAGTCCGTTACCGAAGGACACCCCGATAAGATATGTGATCAGATCAGCGACGCTGTTCTGGACGCCATCTACGCCCAGGACCCCCAGGCACGGGTGGCCTGCGAGACGGCGTGCACCACCGGCATGGTACTGGTGATGGGAGAGATTTCCACCAACTGCTATGTGGATATTCCCTCCGTGGTGCGCCGCACCGTCTGCGAGATCGGCTACGACCGGCCGGAGTACGGCTTTGACGGCAACTCCTGCGCGGTGCTCACTGCCATCGACGAGCAGTCTGCCGACATCGCCCTGGGTGTGGACAATTCTCTGGAGTCCAAGGCAGGAGAGAGCTCCGACGGGGACACCGGCGCCGGAGACCAGGGCATGATGTTCGGTTATGCCTGCGACGAGACGCCGGAGTATATGCCGGCGGCCATTGCGTATGCCCACCGGCTGACCCGCCGCCTCACCGAGGTCCGCAAAAACGGCACCTTCCCCTGGCTGCGCCCCGACGGGAAAAGTCAGGTTACCGTGGAATACGGCCCCGACGGCAGCGTCCGCCGTATTGATACCGTGGTCATCTCCACGCAGCACGCCGCAGAGGTCAGTCAGGAGACCATCCGGGAGAGCATCCTGGCCGAGGTGGTGAAGAAGACGCTGCCCGCCGCGCTGCTGGATGAGAACACCAAATACTTTGTCAACCCCACCGGCCGTTTCGTAATCGGGGGACCCGCGGGTGACTCCGGCCTGACCGGCCGCAAGATCGTTGTGGACACCTACGGCGGCTCTGCCGCCCACGGCGGCGGCGCCTTTTCCGGCAAGGACCCCACCAAGGTGGACCGCAGCGCAGCCTATATGGCCCGCTATATCGCAAAAAATCTGGTGGCGGCCGGGCTTGCGAAAAAGTGTGAGATCGAGCTGGCCTATGCCATCGGTGTGGCAAAGCCCGTCAGCGTTCTGGTGGATACAGAGGGCACCGGCTTAAAGAGCGACAGCGAGCTGGAGGAGATCGTAAGCCGGGAATTTGACCTGCGCCCTGCCAGGATTATTGAACGTCTGGGTCTCCGGGCCCCCATCTACCGGCAGACCGCGGCCTACGGCCACTTTGGCCGCACCGACGTGGACCTGCCCTGGGAGCGTCTGGACGCTGTGGATACACTGAAAAAATATCTCTGAGCCCTGACCCTTTGGAAGGAGCCGTGTGTTATGGCTTATGAAAAGGACCGGGAGGACCTGATTGAGGGGCGTAACGCCGTCATCGAGGCCCTCCGTTCCGGCCGGGGCATCGACAAAATCTATCTGGCCAGGGGGGAGGCGGAGGCCGCAGACAAGACGCTGGGCCATATCGCCTCCCGCGCCCGGGATGCCGGAGTGGTGGTGGTGCGGACAGACCGGCGCAAGCTGGACGCCATGAGCGCCACCCATGCCCATCAGGGCGTCATCGCCGTGGCAGCCGTGAAGGAGTACTGCACTCTGGACACGCTTTTTGATCTGGCAGAGGGGAAGGGGGAAGCCCCCTTCCTGATTCTCTGTGATGAGATCAGCGATCCCCGCAATTTTGGCGCCATTCTCCGCACGGCGGAGTGTGTCGGAGCCCATGGGGTGATTATCCCCAAACGCCGCAGCGCCGGCATCACCGGTGTGGTGGAAAAGACCAGCGCCGGCGCGGCGGAGCATGTGGCGGTGGCACGGGTTGCCAACCTCAGCGCCGCCATCCGCGAGCTGAAGGAGCGGGGTGTGTGGATCTATGGCACCGCGGCCTCCGGTGCGCACAGCCTGTGGCAGACAGACCTCAGCGGACCGCTGTGTCTGGTCATCGGCTCCGAGGGAGAGGGTATGGGCCGTCTTGTCAGGGAAAACTGCGATTTTCTGGTCTCCATCCCCATGCGGGGAAGGCTGGATTCCCTCAATGCCGCCACGGCCGCCGGCGTTTTGATGTATGAGGTCCTGCGGCAGCGCATGGCCTCCGGCGGCGGTGCTGAGAAAATCAGCGCGGAGGGCCGATAATCAGGCAATCAGATGCCGGAAGCAGAGCTTTCAGCATCAATAAAACCGAAATAATCGCCGTCCCCCTGCCCTGCGGCGGGGGACGTTTGGAGCGTGGTGATGCTTATGGACGAGGAAAACAAAAGAGAGGGCTATGATCTGGAGGCGATCATGGCGGAATTCCGTTCTCCGTCGCCCGTGAGTTCCGACGCGCCGCCGGAGGAGCGTGAAACCGCGGAGAAGCCGAATACGGGACAGAGCCGCCGGCTGGTGATGAAATCCATTGACGACGCCTTTACTCCGGAGGAGGCCGCGATTCTCAGCACGCAGGTGGAGGAGCGCGCGCCGGAGCCGGAGACGCCCACGCCCGAAGCCGGACCGGAACAGGGACAGGAGCAGGAGCCGGAACAGGTGCGTGTTTACCAGCCCAAGCATTTGCGCAAGACGCCCAGCCCGCCGCCCCCTGTCCCCGAGCCGGAGGACGGAGATGAGAACAGCGAGGTAGAGCTGCGGGAGGTGGCGGACAGCGCCCAGACCGACCAGTATGCCGCCGCCGATGCCGGCGAGGAGGCTCCGTCCCAGGAGGAGGACGCCGAAAAAGAGAAATCGGCAATGGAGCGTTTTCTCTCCCCCTTCTATGCGCTGATGGCGCTGATCGCCATGAAGCGGGAGCAGCGCGCCGGAGCGGAAAAGCAGCGTCCCACCGTGGAGCAGGAGGCGGAGGAGCCCCTCCGGCCAGATCCCGACCCGGAAAAGGCCGCGCGCTTTTATGGCTCCCAAATGCGCTCCCTCGCCATCCGCGGGCGCATCTCCGCGGTGCTCTGCCTGATGATGATCTATCTGTCCTTCGCCTATTCCTCCACGGCGCTTCCGCTGCCGGGGGCATTGGGACGGGGCCTGCGGGTGCTCTCGCTGCTGCTGCTCATTCTGGAAATCACCGTGGTCATGACCGGACTGGACATCTTCACCGGCGGACTGCTTGCAGTGGCCCGGCGGCGTATGGGAGCGGAGAGCCTGGTGGCGGTTTCCTGTCTTCTGTCCATGCTGGATGCCGTTGTTCTGGCGATTGTCAACAAGCCGGACTACGGTATTCCCTTCTGTGCGGTCAGCGCGCTGTCCATGTGCTTTGCACTCTGGGGAGCCTATTACACCTGCAAGGGGCGCCGCACCAGCTTCCGCGTGCTCAATGCCTCAAGAAATATTTTCACGGTTACTGCCGAGCGGGGCCTGGCCTCTGACGATGTGGCTCTGCTAAAATCCACCCGGCCGGCGGAGGGCTTTATTCGCCGCAGCGAGGAGGCGGATCTGGGAGAGTATGCCTATGCCATTCTCTCTCCGGTGCTGCTGGCCGCCTCTCTGGTGCTGGGCCTGCTGTCGGCTCTGGTACGGGGTCAGGCAGGGGCGGCGCTGCACTGTGTCTCCATTTTGTCCGCCGCCTGCGCCACCTTCTCCTGTACGATCTGCTATTCGGTCCCCTTTTTTGTGGCAGCCCGACGGCTCAACCAGTCCGGCGCGGCGATTGCCGGCTGGTCCGGGCTCCGGGATGTAGGGGCGGGACACTATGTGGTCATTACCGACGCGGATGTATTCCCGCGGGGCACCGTGGAGATTGACAAGATTCGCATTCTGGAGGGCACCTTCACCGACAAGGTGATCTCCTACACCGGCTCGGTCATTGCCGCCTCCGGCAGCGAGCTGGCCGGCCCCTTTGCCGAGCTGATCCGCCGCAACGGCTACAGTGTGCACCGGGTGGAAAATTTTGCCCCTCACGACGGCGGCGGCATGGTAGCCATGGTCAACGGGGAAAGTGTGTTTGTGGGCGGCGGCGGTTTTATGAATCTGATGGGCATTCGCCTGCCACAGAAGCTCAACACCATCAATTCCCTGTTTGTGGCGATCAACGGCAATCTGGTCGGCATCTTTACCATCGTCTACCATCCTACCTCCTCGGTTCAGGATGCGCTGGTGATGCTGCTCCACTCCAAGCTGGAGCCCATTTTCGCCATCCGGGACTTCAACATCACCCCCAGCATGATCAAAAGCCGCTTCAAAATGCCCACGGACAAGTTCAAATTCCCGGCCTATACGGAGCGTTTTCGGATCTCCGCCGCAGAGCCGGACAACGACAGCCGCGTGGCGGCGGTGATCGTCCGGGACGGCATGGGCCCGCTGGTGGACGTAGCCGAGCGCGGCCGCCGGGTACATCTGGGCATCCGGGCTGCCACCGCAGTCTCCGCTCTGGGCAGCATCCTCGGACTCATCATTATGTTCCTCCTCTGCTGGACCAGAGCCTTTGACAGCGCCAGCGCCAGCAATGTCATCACCTTTATGGTGCTGTGGCTGCTTCCCCTGGTGCTGATTCTGATCGGCATGGAGCGCTGAGCCAAACGCCGGAATCATATTTTCATATCATTTTGATTTGAGGACCCATCCCTCCGGGATGGGTCCTCAAATTTCCTTTCCCTCTCCACCGGCGCAGCGGGCCGCAATCGCTTTCGATTGGCGTACAGGTTCCCGCGTTCCGCGCACTGGGGGTGTTTACTCCCGCGCCTTGTGCGGGGGAGCCTCCGCGGCAGGCGTTTCCGCCGTCGCTTTTTTCGCGGAGGCGGCCGCAAATTCCGATGGTATCAAAAGCCTTGCGTGGTGCATATCCGCGTTTTCCTTTTCGAGCTGAACGCCATGCGCCAAAAGCCGCTTTTCCAAATCGCCGTAGGATGTGATCGCTGCATCAAGCTCCGCCATGGTCAGATCGACGTCGAAGAAAACACGGCGAAGCTCGCCCAGCGTGAGCATCCCGCTGCGCTCTAATCCCAGACAGAGAACGCACAGCGCGGTGTGGATTGCGATTTTTCGCACCTTTTGCCCTGTCTCAGATTTTCTTCCATCCGCGCCTCAAACTCCCGCAGCAATTTTTCCTGCTCTCTGTAGTCATCTCCCTCCAGAATCACAGAGAACTCATCCCCTCCGATACGATACACCGGGCTTCTTTTGAAACACTCACAGATATACTGGCAGGCTTCCTTGATAAACTTGTCGCCGGCATCATGGCCCTGCGTGTCGTTGACCTTTTTCAGATCGTTCACATCGAAAATCCCTACGGAGAACTCTGTCATCGTCCCGTCGGCGATTTTTTGCTCCATCTGCTGCTCCGCCTCCGCGTAGGCGTGCTTGCTCTTCATGCCGGTGAGGGAGTCGGAGTATGCTTTCTGTTTGGCCAAGGCGAGCTGCGCCTGCCGTTCCAGGTCTCGGATGCGCGCTTCCTCCTGCAACCGCTGGTGCTCGAACCGTTCCGCTTCCATCTGCCGCTGGTGCTCATATGCTTTCCGCTCCGCATTCATCCGTTGGAGCAAAAGAATGAGGATAACAGCAAAGACAACCAGCATAAACACCAAAACGCCGGCCCAGTGCGCGCGGAGGAACTGGGACATCGTCATTTCCTGCACATCGGCATGGGATGAAAGATAGGCATTCACTTCTCCGTCTGAAGTCAGGTCGGCAATCTTGTTCAGCACAGTATAGAGCTCATGGTCGGACCTTCTCACCGCAAATGACATTCCCATAGTCTCGCCGGTCGGAACCAGAGAGAAATTATAGCGTTCCCGCAGATTCTCCACCGCATTGATTCGATGGCTGTTGACCACCACGCAGTCTGCCGCTCCCGAAGTGACGGCCTGGAAGCATTCGTCAACGCCGGCATAGATGACCGTTTTCCATTTCGGGAAGCTGTCCTTTAAGAACGTCTCTGTATCGGTGTCCCCGGCCAGGAGCGCGACCGTCATGTCCCGGTCCGCTGTGATCGCGTTTTCATGGTTGGCTGAACCGACGATGGCGCACATCTCCGTCTGCATGATGTCGTTGATAATCAGCAAATCCATGACCTCGCCGTCGTAGTAGCTGAGATTGACCGGGAACACACAGTCGATCTCCCCGCGGCTCAGGGCGTCTATGGCGGCAGAGGTCGCGGGATAGGGAACCGGCTTCTGAACATTTTTCATCCTCTGGGACAGCGGGCCAAGAACCAGCTGTCCCATAACATTAAATACTACAGTCAGATAATGCTTGCTGTTTACGCGATACTTGTGCAATACCGCATGATAATCGTGGCGATCTCCGCACGGGTGGCGGTGTCCTTCGGGTTCAGCGTGGTATCCGTCCTGCCCAGAACCGCCTCGGCGCCGACAGACCACTTCACCGCGTCCATGGCCCAGGCGCTCACCTGGTCCACATCGGTATAGCCCGCGAGGTCGGAGCTTTGCGAAACGCTTACGCCCTTATATCTGGCGTAACGGTAGACGATGGTGATGACCTGCTCCCGCGTCACCGGGTCCTCCGGTCCAAAGATGCCGTGACCGTAGCCCTCCATGACGCCCTCCTGCGTGGCCCAGCGCACCGCGCCGGCGTACCATGCGCCGCTGTTCACGTCGCTGTAGCTGTTTTCGGTCTGCGCGGCAGGACGGCCCTCCATGTTGTAGAAGATTTGGGCCATCATGGCGCGGGTAGTGGTGTCTCCGGGGCCGAAGCTGCCGTTGCCATAGCCGTGCATGATGCTCTCGTCCAGGCAGTAGTGGACGCCGTCGTGATACCATTCTGTCGGAATCGCGTCGGTGAAATCGCTGATCGGGCAGGTGTCGTCCTTCGGGCAGCCGGAATAGCCCTCCGCCGCGCTGCTTGCCGCCCGCTCCGCGTCGTATACCACCACATAGTTGGAGAAGTGTTCGACGGTGAAGGTGACCTCCGTGCCGGTGCTGGCAGTGGGTACCTCGCTCCTGGCCCCGTCGTCCGCTACATACCACACCACCACGCCGCCGGGCTGCTGCCCGTCCTTGAGGGGGTAGACCACCGTCACCACGGCTTTTCCGCCCTTGAAATCGGTGATTCGGACGTTATTCGAGGTCATGTAGGCGTCGTACACCGCTTCAACGCGCATCCCCTGGAGGGAGGTACGCTGCGCGGTTTTCAGGCTGCTCTCGCTAATCCCATCCAGGTGGAACCGGATGTCGCTGCCCTTGGCCTGTTCCGCAATGGCGTTCAGCGCCGCGGCGTCGAAGGTCAGGGAGCCGTCCGTCAGCGTCAGCGTGAGGGCGTTGGCGTCGTTGTCGGGGTCGCTGACTGCCTGTTCGATGGCCTTGAGGGTGGCGGTGGTGCCGCTGACACTGGCGCTGACCGCAACGCTGCCGCTGTCGCCGGAGACGGGGACGGTGATGGCTGCGGCACTGCCGCCGCTGCTGCCGCTGCCGCCGCTCCCGGAAAGTCCTCCTGTATCCGTCTCATAACCAATGGCATAGGTGGAAAACCGCTGGGTGTATATGTAAATCAGACCGCCAGCCGTGTCGAAAGTATAGGTGCCTTCTGCTTTTGTTGTGTTGTTGGTCAGCGCAGCGGCGCTTGTACCGTGATAGCGGTAGACTGTCACATTCCGCTTGCCGGTAAAGCTGTAGGGCACAACAATGGTCAGCACGTTTGCCGCTTCGGTGATGCGGGTCGTGGTGGTGTCCACCGTCTTTTCAATCTTGATATCGAGGTAATCCAGCGTTTTGCCGGGAGCCTGATTCTTGATTGCGGTCACCTCTGCCGGAGCTGCCGCGTTCTCTGCCTTTTTCTCCACTGTCATCGTAACGGTGACGTGGGATGCGGCAGCAGTTTCATCCCTCACGGACGCCGCCTCGTTATCCAGGCCGCCGACCACTACCTTCGGCGTTTCGCTCCCCGCTACGGTGAGCTGCGAGTTGGTAATGCCCGAGGGCAGCAGTACATTACGGACGGTGCTTTCCGTAAGCTCTACCAGCTCCGTCGTGGTAACGGTGCCATTCGTCGCTACGATGTTATAGACGCCCGCAGGGACGGTGAAGTGATATCGCCCGTTATCGTCGGTGGTCGTAGTGGCGATTACGGTATCTCCCTGCATCAGTCTGACCGTAACATTCTCAAGATGCGTATTTGATTCGTTATGGACCACGCCGCTGACGGTTTTATTCTCCCCCTCAGTGACCGGCTCGTCCGCAACAGCTTCACCGATGATCATATCGTCATTCTTGACAATTACCTTGATAATCTTTCCGTCATCGGAGAGCACCGGCGTGTAGCTGCTGCCCGTCGCGCTGTCAATTTTAACGTTGTCCGCATACCACTCATAGACTGCGCCAGCCGGAGCGGCGGGGGTGACCGTTGCCGTCAGCGGTGTACCGACCTTTGGCTGGATGGGGGAAAGGGTCACATGATACCCCAGGGTCTTGACCGAGGTTTCCACCGCTGCGCCGGGGAGCGTGTTCGCGGTCTCCCTGGTGCGGACATAAATATTGTACTCTGTGTCGTGGGTCAAATTGTCAAAGGTGAGGGAACCTTCGTTGCCGGACTTGCTGCTGCTCCAATGGGTATCGGTGAGTTCTGTACCTTTCGGCACGACGATGTACTCGTATGCCCCGTTCGTCGAGCCGATGATGAGACTCGTATCTTCCTCGGTGACGTCGTTCACGCTCACCGCCGTCGCAGCAGCTCCGGTCCCCTTACTGATTGTTACAGGGACGCAAACAGGTGTGCTGTCGCCGTGGTCTGCGTCACCCGCAGCCTTGTACCATACATAGTGGGGACCCGCGTTGACGGCGGTGGGAATAGTCGTGCTCCAACCCTCTGTGGGCGGGGTGTTTGCGTCCGTACCGAGGGCGTACTGCATCGTACCCTGCGATGTTTCTCCCGCCATGACAAGAGTTTTCGCCGTGCCGTCGTAGGTCAAATCACCTATCGCCGTGGGCGCGGCGGAAACTGTCGCCGCTCATCGAAGCAGAAGCACCTGCATCCAGCGCAATACCGCCGCCGTTGGCGCCCGAGGTGTTGTTGCTGATCGTGCCTCTTTCCATCTTGAATGTCGCACCATTATCAATATGCATGCCGCCGCCATGCCAGTATGCTTTATTGCCCGTTATTGTGCCGCCGGTCATGGTGAAATCGTCAGTGACGCCTGTATTGTCTATAATCAGTACGCCTCCGCCAAGGCCATTGTCGGAGCCTCCCGTCATGCTGGCATAGTTATATTCGATAGTTCCGTTGGACATAGTAAACGTACCGGCACTATACACGCCACCGCCGCCTTTGGCCTTAGCGGTGTTGCCGATGATCGTCCCGCCGGTCATGGTAAAGCTGCCGCCGCTGGCGACGTTCACGCCGCCGCCGTTTGTGGCTGCGCCGCCGGTGATGTAGCCGCCGGTGAAAGTGCCCTTCGTTTCGTTAGAGCTGTCATAGGTGGACTTATCTACTATCGTTGCTATCCCCGCACCGTTCGTCGCAGGATCAGCCACCGTGAAATAGTGCGCTGTTGCTTCTGGCCTGCTGTCCTTTAGCGTCAGGTTCGCGCCGGACGGAACGGTGATGACGCTGAATTTATTGCTATCAGAAGCGTTGGCTTTGATGCCATAGCCATTGAGGTCCAGGGTCCGCGCCCCGTCTTTGGGGACCGTGATGGTGCTGCTTGTTTCCACGTCTTTCAGCAGTTTCAGGGTGCTGGCTCCGTCAGTGGTACCGACGAATTCCCACGCACGGACGGCATGTTCGATTGTGGCATAGGGCACGGTCAGGCTGTCAGTCACTGTCACGCTTGCGACTTCAGTTTGAGGCACGATGCTGATACCGCCCGTTACAGTCTGAACCTGATACCCGTCGATATGTACCTTTGCTTCACCCGTGCGATTCTCTTTATACGTTCCGCCCCGAAGATAGTATTCGCCGTTCTTGGAATAGTGGCTGACGCTGAGCTGATTGAAATTTCCGCTGTAAATCGTCACTGTTCCTGGGGCACTTGTACCGTTGTTAATGGTATAAATGTTGCCCTGTACGGTCGTATTGAAAATCTCATAGGGATGCCCGTCGGTGTAGATGTCGTTGCTTACCGTCATATTCTGAACGATGACCGCGCCGGAATATTGGGTTGCGCTGTTGGCATCTCCATCCAATGTGTTGACGGTTCCGTTTTTTAGGATGATGTTTTCTCCTGCGTTTTTATTCTGAACATATACAGTTGACAGCGTCTTGCCGTTCAGGTCGATGACGCCGCTGCGTAATTGAATTGTCACGTCCCCTTTGTTATCGAAGGGGTCGGAATTTGACGCCCCGTGTCATTCTCTTTGCGGGACGGCATGTAGATAGGCAATCAGCAAGGGGTCTTCCGGGACAAGACACGACCAGACAAATTGTTCGCCGTTTTCCTTTGCCCAAACGGCCCCTTCCTCCTTGAGCGTCAGGTGGTATCCGGCATCCTGATACTGTTGCTCATACAGCTTTCGGCTGAACGGGTCTTCATTGCCCTCCGGGTATTTTTTGTGAATCCGTCTCTGACTTTCCGTATATCCGTCAAACGACAAAAGGATTCCGATGACATCTGCCTCGTCTTTCAAAAAGGGTTTGACATCTTCAATGTAGGAGCCTGAGCTGTACAGGCAATACTCATTGTCACTCATACAGTTGATGAGAAGATCAACGCTGTTCTTTCGCAGCGGAAGCTTCATGCTGTTATCGGCAATATAGAGGAAGTCACGCTGGACACCCATGAATTCCAGCAAACGCTTGTATTCAGACAGCAGCTCCGGAAACTTGTCCACCACAATGCAGAGAGAGTCCTCCGGAATGGCGTCAAGATGGTTGTATGCGAAGAAAAAGCTGTTGATATGTGTCTCCATGATGACGCCGGTTTTATGCCTGTTTTGATGCAGGTACTTGTAGATTTCGTCCAATCCTTTTTGTACATACGAAACGAACAACCCTCCCGCGTTGGAATAGAGTTCTCTCCTGATATCCGGTCTGTCATATTTGCCCGTGTAACGGTTCCCTGTTTCCACAATACCGTTCTCTATTTGAAGCTTCTTCCCGCAGCTGCAGCACAGAGAGCCGCGATAGATATAGTGCGCGTCAAGGTCTGCGCGCTCCAGCCTTAGCGTCCCGCCGCATACCAGACATTGCAAAAGGCTCAGAGCCCGGAGCGGAACGCCGGTCATGACGGAGGTGCCGCCGCTTTCTTCCGTAAGCCGCGCCTTATCCTGCTCAATGCTGTCAATCGCGCGATTCAACTCCCCAATCTGCTTTTGAAGCTCCCGTTTCTTCCCTTCATATAACTGCGTATAAATGCCAACCGTCTGCGGCTCCACCATGTTACTGGTCCGTCGCAGCGTCAGCATGGTCAGAATTTCCTTAAGGCTGAATTGCTGGTCTTTCATCCGCAGGATCAGCTCCAAATCCTCCAGGTCGCGGTCTTGGAACTCCAGTCTGGAGTATTTGTTCATGCCCCCGGGAATCAGCAGGCCGGATTTCAAATAATACCGCAAAGTATCCTTGGAAATATTGTATTTTTCCGCGACTTCCCCGATTTTCATAACATATCTGTCCTTTGGAGCAGTCAGCTGCCGACGCACGGTCAGCCGGCAAATCATCCCTCGTGGTTGGAAGCGGCTCACCGTAAACGGTTCATACTCCCACCCTTATCATGCTCCTATTTTATCGGTTGATCATATCATGTTGAGAAAAGTCCATGTCAATGTGCATTTTCGAACTGCTCCAGGTAAAATATGGAGTGAACTCCACATTTTCACTTCATTGCCTGCCTCGATTTTCTTCAACCTGATGACGCATATACAAGCGTGTGCCGAATGGCTCTCGGCAATCACGGCTTCGTATGCTTTGCGGTTGATACTTCGTATTATGTTTTAATTTTTCGTATTGTGCACTTTATTCTTCGCTTTATCAAGTGATTCTTCGTAATAAGGCATGTGTTATTCGCGTAAAATAATCAGGGAGGGGATTGCGCTTGACACATGATGAACTGTTGCTATTTGGCGAGCGGCTGCGGAGGAGAAGAACCGCGCTCGGCATGACACAGGAGGCTGTTGCCGAACAGGTTGGCATTTCCCTGCGCTGGTATCAGATGATCGAACGCGGAGAAAACACCGTTTCAATAGACACCCTCCTCGGCCTCAGCCGCACGCTGACCGTCAGTGTGGACTACCTCCTGTTCGGTGAGTTTGCAAATTCTCTTGCCAATCCTTATGCGGAAATCGTTGCCCGGCTCACAAGCAAGCTGACGCCCGCCCAGCGGGAGAATGCCATTAGAATTGTCGAGCTTTTTTCAGATTCCTGCAAATAAAAAAAGCCCACCTCTTTTTGAAGTGGACAGGGTTGAGCCAATGAGACCAGTGCAGCGTTTTTATGCCTATGAACAAAGCTTGAGACGTCTGTGAGTTGCCGGGATGATCGAACCGCTGACCTCTTGAATGCCATTCAAGCGCTCTCCCAAGCCATATTTTCTATGCCCCCATGGAGCGCGCTTCCCAGGCTTAGAGGAATAAGGGATGCTCCTTCGCGTGAGCAATGGCAGCCTGATGAAATTCCTCAGGAGCAACGTGGTCAAAATACTGCCGTCTCCATTTTGTGTAATCTGATTTTTCCCTTACCAACGTCGAGATGAACTGTTCGGCATTTACAACGCCCAACTGCTCAATCAGGCAGTTGATACCCAGGTCCAGAATCTCAGCGGTATTGTTCATTTTTCTTCCTCCATCAGTCTGATAAACTCGGGTGGGTTGACAATCTTGATCTCACCTGTCTGATAACGCAGCAGCCGGTCATCTGTGGTGACAAAGATATCGCTGCCGGACAAAATCGCGCAGGCAACATGAAAGGCATCCGCGGTTTTCACGCCTTTCCAATATCATTCGCATTATTGTTTGATTCAGATAGGAAAAAATGCCTTTTATTTTAATTGCGTTTAAGACACGGCGAACAATGGC
>CAJOPB010000234.1 GCA_905236305.1 uncultured Oscillospiraceae bacterium
GGGAGAGGCGCCGCTTGACGCGTCGCCCATTTGCGCCAAAAGGCGCAAATGCCGTCTCATACAATCTTCAACGCGCCTGGCGGCGCGATAAAAAGCATCGGAGGCCGTCTTGCGGGACCTCCGATGCTTTCGTATTTACATGTCCGGTTAACCGCCGAGATAGGCCTTTTTTACTTCCTCGCTCTCCGAAAGCTCCTTGCCGGTACCGGAGAGTGTAATGGCTCCGGTCTCCATGACGTAGGCGCGGTCCGCCACACCGAGGGCCATCTGGGCGTTTTGCTCTACCAGCAAAATGGTCGTGCCCCGTTTGTGGAGCTCCCGGATAATCTCAAAGATCTGCTCCACCAGAATGGGAGCAAGACCCATACTGGGTTCGTCCAGCATCATCAGCTTGGGGGAGCTCATCAGCGCCCGGCCCATGGCCAGCATCTGCTGTTCACCGCCGGAGAGGGTGCCGGCAATTTGCTTTCTGCGCTCCTTCAGCCGGGGGAACTGCTCGTACACGGACTCCATGGCGGCATTGACATCTCCGGAGAAGGTATAGGCACCCATATCCAGATTTTCCTGCACCGTCATCTGCAGAAAAATGCGTCGTCCCTCCGGTACCTGTGCCAGCCCCCTCTCCACAATCTTATGCGCCGGGACGTGGCCGATGTCCTCACCCAGAAACTCGATGCCGCCGGTCTTGCTTCGCAGCAGGCCGGAAATGGTTTGCAGGGTTGTGGTTTTGCCGGCGCCGTTGGCGCCGATGAGCGTGACAATCTCTCCCTCGCCCACCTCAAAGGACACACCCTTGATGGCGTGAATCGCGCCGTAGTATACGTTGATGTCATTGACCTTCAGGATTGTCGACACGTCTCACGCCTCCTTCTTTTTCCCAAGGTAAGCCTCAATCACTGTGGGGTTGGACTGGATATCCGCCGGGGTGCCCTTGGCGATAATCTTGCCGAAGTTCAGCACGCAGATACCCTCGCAGATACCCATAACCAGGCTCATATCATGCTCAATCAAAAGCACGGCGATGTGGAAGGTATCCCGGATTTTGACAATATTTTCCATCAGCTCTGTGGTCTCAGAGGGATTCATGCCGGCGGCCGGTTCGTCCAGCAGCAGCAGACTGGGGTTGGTGGCCAGAGCACGGACGATCTCCAGCCGGCGCTGGGCACCATAGGGGAGGGAGCCGGCCTTGGCCCCGGCAAGCTCCTGCATGTCAAAAATGCTCAGCAGCTCCAGCGCGCGCTCATGGGCGACTCTCTCCTGCCGCCAGTAAGAAGGAAGACGGAGAATGCCGCTGAACATGCCGTATTTAATGGAATTGTGCATGCCCAGCTTTACATTGTCCTCCACGCTCAGATTGGAGAACAGACGGATATTTTGAAAGGTCCGGGCAATGCCGGCGCGGTTGATCTGCACCGTATTCATATTGTGAGTGTCCCGCCCATCCAGCAGAATGGTGCCGCGGGTGGGCTGATAGACCTTGGTCAGCAGGTTGAACACCGTCGTTTTTCCGGCGCCGTTGGGGCCGATGAGACCGGCGATTTCCGTTCTGCCGATGGTGAGGTTAAAATCGTCCACTGCGGTCAGGCCGCCAAAATCAATGCCCAGGTGCCGCGCCTCCAGGATGGGCGTTTTGTTCAGGTCGCGCTGGGGGATATAGGCGTCAGAGGGCATGGGTACCAGGGGACTGGCATTGACAGAGGTAATTTTTTTTGCCATGACTTATGACGCCTCCTTTTCCTCGTTATGGGGCAGCAGTCTGCCCAGCAGGGCCTTCAGCTGAGGGCTGTTGGTGGTCAGCATCACAACGATCAGCACCACAGCATAGATGAGCATACGGTAGTCCCGCAGCTGGCGCAGGGCCTCCGGCAGGATCGTCAATGCCGCGGCGGCAATGATGCTTCCCCACATATTGCCCAGGCCGCCCAGCACCACGAAGACCAGGATCAGAATGGACGTGTTGAAGTCAAATTTTACCGCCACAATGGTATTTTGACCCAGTGCAAAGAGGGCTCCGGCCGCCCCGGCCAGGGCAGCTGAGGTCACAAAGGCCATCATCTTATACTTCGTGACATTGATTCCCACGCTCTCCGCAGCAATACGATTGTCCCGCAGGGCCATGATTGCTCTGCCTGCCCGGCTGCGCACCAGATTAAAGATAATGAACAGCGTCACCATTATCAGGAGGAACCCTGCCGTAAAGGTGGAAATTTTCGCAACGTTGGGGATGCCCATAGGTCCGTTGAGGATCATGCGCCCCCCCTCGCCCAGGCTGATGCTGGGCTTCAGAAAGCTGAAATGGAGTCCTGCGCTGTCAACACCGACGTAGAAGTTTTCAATCAGGGATTTGATAATCTGCCCGAAAGCCAGGGTCACGATTGCGAGATAGTCGCCATTGAGACGCAGCACCGGTACAGAGATCAGAGCGCCCACAACGCCGGCCAGAATGGCGCCGATCACCAGTGCCAGGGCCAGCCGAAGTCCCGGGGAGGGAATGGCATTCTGGAGTGCTGCGGCAGCCACGGCGCCGGAAAACGCGCCCACGCTCATGAATCCGGCATGTCCCAGACTCAGCTCACCCAGGATGCCCACCGTGAGGTTCAGGCTCAGGGCCATAACCACATAGGCGCAGATGGGTACGAGCTGCCCACGCAAGGTGGGGGAGAAGCTCGGGCTCCGGCTCAGGAGCTGGAGGATCACAAAGGCGAGAATGACAAAGCCGTAGGTCAGAAGGTTTGTCCGTGCGGCACGGTCGAGCTTTTTCACAGCGGCACCTCCTCAGACCTTCTCCCGCACCTGCTTGCCCAGCAGGCCGGTAGGCTTCACAAGCAGCACCACGATCAGCACGGCAAAAACAATCGCGTTAGCCAGCTGTGTGGAGATATAGGTGCCGGCAAAGATTTCGATGACGCCCAGCAGAATGCCGCCCAGAAAGGCGCCGGGAATGGAGCCGATGCCTCCAAAAACCGCGGCGGTGAAGGCTTTGATACCGGGCATGGAGCCTGTGGTCGGCACCAGGATGGGATAGCTGCACATATAAAGCACACCGGCTACAGCGGCCAGCGCAGAGCCAATGGCAAAGGTTACGGAAATCGTTGTATCCACGTTAATGCCCATGAGCTGGGCAGCGCCCTTGTCCTCACTGACAGCCCGCATCGCCTTGCCCATCTTGGTGTTGCCGGTGAACCAGGTCAGTACCGCCATGATAACCAGGCAGGCCACAATGGTCACAATGGTGGCCATGGAGACATGGAGCTGTCCGTCAAAGAGGGTCAGCGCGTCGCCGCCGATAATTGAAGGGAACATCTTGTTGTTGGCTCCCCACAGCAGCTGGGCCCCGTTCTGTAAAAAGTAACTGACACCGATGGCGGTGATCAGCACAGCCAGACTGGTGGCCTGACGAAGGGGCTTGTAAGCCAGGCGTTCAATGACAATGCCCAGCACTGTGCACAGCAGCATGGCGAGCAAAATGCCGATCAGAGGCGGCAGATGGTAGGAACTGATGGCAAAGAAGCAGATATATGCGCCCACCATGATCACATCACCATGGGCAAAGTTCAGCATTTTTGCGATACCGTAGACCATGGTGTAGCCCAGAGCGATGATGGCGTAAACACTGCCCAGCCGGATGCCGTCGATCAGTTGGGTCAGGAAGGTCACCATTGTGTTACTCCTCTCTCTTTCAGAATCTCTCCGCCGGCGCCTGTATACACTCCCGGGTGCCTGCCGGATGATTGTCAGCCCGTTTCCCTTTCATTCCGGCGGAGTGGGCGGCCCGGGAGCCGCTGCGGGACGAAAGGGGCTGAATATGCGGAAACGGAGGCCGCCGCACGGCGGCCTCCCGTAAAAGCCTCGCGGAGCTCCGCTGTGTTGCGGCGGAGCAGCGTTTTGTTGATTGCCGGAGAAAAGCGGGGATCAGAACCTGTATTCACAGTCGAAGCATACCGAATTGACCGTCAGGATGGCGTGGGGCTGTGAATGCATTTCCTTAGTCCATGCCCACATAAACACCGTTCTGGATAAACATACCCTTGGGGCTCTTGGTCACTGCACCGTCGGTGCCCCAGGTCATGCCGTCGCCGGTGAGACCGTCAAAGGTCATGCTGGTGAACTGTTCGATCAGAATATCGCAAAGGTCACTGGCGCTGAGGCTGGTGTCGGTAACGCCGGCGTTGTTCAGCGCCTCGTAGATCGCGTAGACGCAGTCGTAGCCGTCAGCCGCAAACTGGTTGGGGATCTCACCGTAGGCAGCCTGATACTTTTCCACAAAGCTCTTTGTCCGGGCGTCGTCAGAGTCCGCGTTGAAGGGGGTCAGCAGCATTACACCCTCGGCCAGGGCGGTGTCGAAGCCGTCCACGGAGAGGATGCCGTCCATCCCGTCAATGCCGAACCACTTGGGAGAATAGCCCATGGCGCTGGCCTGCGTCAGAATCAGGGCGGCAGCATCGTAGTACATGGGAAGGAACACCAGGTCCGCACCATTGGCCTTGGCGTCGTTAAGCTGCACGGAAAAGTCCGTTTTGGTGTCCTCCGTGAAGGTGGTGGTGGAGACGATGTCCAGACCCAGCTCAGCGGCCTTGGGCGCAAAGGAATTATACACACCGGTGGAATATACGTCGTCGTTCTTGTAAATCACGGCGATCTTGCTGCCCAGATTCTGGTCAGAAATATACTGCGCGGAGGCAGAGCCCTGGTTGGGGTCCACAAAGCACATCTGGAAGATGGTATCCTTCCGGGGAATATCCACGGTACCGGTCAGGGGGTTGGCAATGCCGCCCAGCACGTCGGTGGAGGAGGCGGAGGGGGTCAGGTAGAAGACATGGTCATTGTTGGCCTCAACGCTGGTGGCCACGCCGGGGGTGGAGGTGACAGAACCGAGGGAGATCTGCATACCCCAGCCCTTGAGGGTGTTGTACGCATTGACAGACTTCTCCGCGTCGTGCGCATCGTCCTCATAGCGCAGGTCAATCTGGATGCCGCCCAGCGCGTTGATCTCCTCTGCGGCAATGGTGGCGCCGTTCTTGGCCGCGTTGCCATAGATGGCTGCGCCGCCGGTCAGGGGGCCGATGCCGCCCAGCTTAAAAGCTGCGCCGGAGGCGGTGGAGCCGGATCCAGACCCGCTCTCGCCTGCGCTGCCGGCAGAAGCGGAGGAACCGGAATCACCGGAAGCGGGGGTGCTGCCTGCATCCGCGCTGCCGCCGCAGCCGGCGAACAGGCAGACGCACATTACGACAGCAAGAATCAATGCAAGCGTCTTTTTCATCTTTGTTTCTCCTTTATCAGTTTTCGAAATAAAAAACAGCATTGCGGCAGCAATGCCATACATCTATTTATAAAAACACCATTTTCATGAAAAGTCAATTATAAATTCATCTTTTATCGTTTTTTATGGTGCGCGTCTCTTTTTTGCGGATATTTTTGTATAAAATTACAAGCAATAATTTTCCTCTCGGTTTTGCCGGCGTATACGCACAGGAAGGATGTGATCTTGGCAATTCTTTTTATTTGTAATGTATATAGCGAAAAGGGGGTACCATTTTCTTGGATGGTGTGATACTATCTTCTTAAGAACGAATGGAGACGGATGAAAAATGAAGGTAAGAAAACATATTTTTTTCTCCGGGCAGGTACAGGGAGTTGGGTTCCGCTACCGTTCTTCCTGCCTGGCCAGGCCCCTTGGGTTGACCGGCTGGGTCAAAAATCTCTGGGACGGCAGGGTGGAGATGGAAATTCAGGGCGAGCAGTCCGTAATCAAAAAATTCCTGACACAGCTCAAGGGTCAGCGTTTTATCATTATCGAACATATGCATCTGGAGGATCTTCCCCTGGAGGAAAAAGAGCGCGGCTTTACCGTGGCAGATTACTGAACCGCAGGGAAAGGATGCTGCCTGAAGGCTGCCTGTCCATGCGTTTTTCAGATACAGGGGGGAGAATGTGAAGAAGCACAGTATTTCTTACCGGGTTGACATACTGAGCCAGCCGCATGCGCTGTGCCGGACCTCGGCGGATATAAGGATCGTCTATGTGGTGGACGGAAAATGCGCCGTCTCTTTGTCCGGAGAGCGTATGCAGCTGGGCAAGTCCGATATTCTTTTGATCAACTCCAACGAGCACGCCCAGGTTGAGGCTGCTGAGAACATGCTGGCCGCCGTCATTTCGATCGAATACTACCAGCTGTGCAGTATGCTGAACATGTCATCGGTCCGTTTTTTCCTCACCACCGCAGAGACCGGGCAGAAATATTCTGCCCTCAAATCCCAGATACAGGATCTCCTGCTCACATATATGAGCGAGGATCGTATGAGCGGGTATAAGGAGCTGGGCACTCTGTCTCTGCTGATCTACACGCTCACAACAAATTTTCTGATCGTCAGCACAGCCTCCGGCGGCAGAGATAACAAAGATGCGCGTGTTGCACGGATTCTGAATTATATCCACGGCAATTACAGCGCAGAGCTCAGTCTGAATGCGGTGGCAGAGCAGCTGTTTTTGTCCCCGTCCTCTGTATCCAGAATGTTTCAAAAGGCTATGGGTCAGGGCTTTAACAGCTATATCAGGCAGCTGCGCCTGGAGCATGTGAAGCTGGAGCTGCAGGAGACGGAGCATCCGATCACCCGCATCGCTATTGACAACGGCTTCTCCACGCCTTCCGCGCTGAATAAAGCTTTTAAAGCGGAATTTGGCAGCACGCCGACGGAATACCGGGAGGCGCATGCCCGGACTGACCGAAATCCTCTTTCCGCACAAATGGACAGGGAAAAGGCGCTCCAGATCCTTCAAGCGGACCAGAGGCTGCGGATATCCGAGCTGGGACAGCAAATTACCGTTCATGCGGATATCGGCCGGATGGCCCCCTGGAAGAAGTGGGAGAACAAGCTGCTGAATGTCGGCCCTGCCCATCTGCTCTCCTCGGCGAATATGCAGCGGCAGGTGCTGTTTCTGGCCAACACGCTGGAGGTGGAATACCTGCGAATCTGGAATCCCTTTTCCGCAAAAATGATGATCTGCGGCGGAAAAAAGGGAGAGTACAATTTTTCATTTCTGGATGAGATTCTGGACTTCTGCGTGGACAACAGGCTGAAGCTGTTTCTGGATCTCGCCCGGCGCAAGGAAAATGCGATGGCCAGCGAAAAGCAGGAGATATACAGCAGCGAGGAGCCGACGGAATTTGAGAGTGCCGAGGAGTGGCTGGGGTTGCTCGACAGCTTTCTCGCGCACATCCGGCGCAGATACAAAACACGGCAGTATTCCGCAAGCCGTTTCAAAAAACCGTGAGCAGCTTTTTTCTGGAGGAGCAGGTCACCTTAATCCGGGAGCATCTGAAAAAAGCCGGCTTTTCCGGTGAATATTGGGTGACGGAATGGGAAAACAGTCTGGCAAACCGGAATTACATTCAGGACAGCTGCTTCCGTGGGGCATTTATTGTCAAAAATGTTCTTCGAAGCCAGGAAAAGGCGGCGGCATTGGGGATTTTTAATGCCTCAGATCTTCTGAATGTATATTCCGACACGCAGTCTGTGCTCTCCGGCAGCGCAGGACTTCTCTCGCGAAACGGCATTTGCAAGCCCGCATATTATGCATATCGTTTTTTAAGTCTCCTCGGAAAATACCGGATATGTCAGACGGAAAGCTGTATCGTCACGGCGGAGAATCCGCTGGACATCCGGATTCTGTGCTGCAACTGCAAAGCTCTTGGCCCCAAATATTACCTCTCCGAGGAAAATTCCTATCTGCCGGACGAGTTGGACCGGCTGTTTTTAGATACAAACGCCCAGAGCATGGAGCTGGTTTTGTCTTCGCTGGAAAGGGATGCGGTTTATATCGTCTGCCAGCAGATTCTGAATCGGGAAAAGGGCAGCATTCTGGATAAATGGATTGATTTTCACTGCTATGATCAACTGAGCCGAAGCGATCTTGAATATCTGGGGAAGGTTTCGGTCCCTGAAATTATTTCCCAGCGGCTCCGCCGCGGGAGAAAGCCAGTCCCAAGCTGCTGTTCGGTTATGGCTTAGGTGAAGTAGCATGTCAGATGAGTTGGTACATGATCAACAACTATCTGAATATCTTCTACACCGATGTCGTGGGGCTCTCAGGTGCTGCAATTTCCGCCATTGTCCTGATTGCACGTATCTGGGATGCGGTCAATGATCCGATGATGGGTCAGCTTGCGGACCGCACAAAGACCCGTTGGGGAAAGTTCCGCCCCTATCTGATGTTTGCGCCCCCCTTTCTTGCAATTTTCAACATCCTGACCTTCACCGTATTTCCTGTCCAGGGCGCTGCCAAGGTCATTCTCTGCGGAATTTGCTATATTGCCGCCGGAATGGCATATACCGCCTGCTCCATCGCGTATCAGGCCATGCTGAACGTTATCGTGGTGGATTCCCGGGTCCGGCAGCTTTTGGCCACTGCCCGCAGCACCGGTGCATCCGTCATCGGCATTATTCTCTCGCTGGTGGCCATGCCCATCATCCTCCACTTCAGCTCCGCAGTCAATGAGAGCGGCGACCCCATGGCAGACGGCCACGGATATTTTGTCGGCACGGTCATTTTTTCCATCGTGCTCATCCCCGTTTTCTGGGCCTGCGCGGCCCTCTGCAAGGAGACCTATACGGATCAGCTCCACAGCAGCGCTCCCGCCGAAAAGACCTCCTTCCTGTCCAATATAAAGGGCCTGATCCAGAACGATCAGCTTCTGATGGTGGTGCTCGCCACGGTGCTCGGCACGATTTGTGTCACGGGACGCTATGGCATTCTGGTTTATCACGTGATCTACGTAGTCGGTGGTCCCCAGTATATCTCCATGATGTTTACCGCCATGACCGTGGGACAGCTGGTGGGCACCCTGACGGTTCCCTGGGGCACCAGGACCTTCGGCAAGCGCAATTATATGTTCATCATGAACGGCGTTATGGCACTGGGCTTTGTCGCGCTGTTCCTGAATCCCACCAACAACCCCGTCTATCTCATCGGTGTGTCCTTTATCGGTTCTCTGGGCTTTGGCGCGCCGGCGATCTGCTACGGCATGGTGGGCGATTCCCTGGAATATGGCGACTGGAAGCTGGGTAAACGTCAGGAGGGCCTGGCTGCCTCCATGCTGAGCTTTGGCGTAAAGCTGGCCACTGCCATCTGCGCTCCTGTCATCCTGCTGCTGGAGGCAGTCGGTTATGTGCCCAATGTGGAGCAGGCCGCTTCTACCAAGACGGGCATTAATTTCATGGTGAACATGCTTCCGGCGATTATTGCGGTGATCTCCTGTGTCCCGCTGCTGTGGTACAAGCTCTCCGATAAGCGCGTCTCGGAGATTCGCGCCGATCTGGAGGCCGGAAAGCACGCCTGGGATCAGTAAGCCTGCGAAATCTGACGAAGAAGTTCGGCTATTTTGTAATCATTCTTCTCCGCGGAAAATCAGCGGCGCGGAGGAGTCTTGGGAGGGAGAAATACTATGTATCAATACAATCGAAAGGGGCCGAAACGCGGCGTGGCGCTTTACAGCTATTCCGCAGAGTACGGCATGACAAAGACCCTGGAGGACTGCTTTGAGGATGTTCACGATATGGGCGCCCACGGCATTGAGATTCTGGCCAACACCCATATTGAAAACTATCCCTGCCCCACCGACGCCTGGGTAGAACAGTGGTTCCGTCTGTGCGACAAATATGAGGTGGTCCCAGTCGAATACGGCAACTGGATTGACTCGCATGTTCTTGGCGGCCGCGATCTGACGACGGAGGAATCCGTGGCGATGCTGAAGCGGGATATACGTCTTGCGCACCGTCTTGGCTTTACGGTAATGCGCACCAAGATGCCCGTCATCAACGACCTGCTGGAGCCGGTTGCCAACTGGCGGGAGATTATCCGCGGTGCGCTTCCCCTGGCGGAAGAACTCAATATGAAGATGTGCCCGGAAATCCACACGCCGTCCAACCTGAAGGGAAAACTTGTCACGGATTTTGTGGACTTTATCAGGGAGACCGGGACCAAAAATTTCGGTCTGAACATCGACTTTTCCGTTTTCCGGACAGAATTCGCGGAAGGGGAGTGGCGTGATCCGAATTATACGCCCAACGCGCCGGAGGATTTGATTCCGCTCCTCCCCTACGTGTACTGCTGCCACGCAAAGTTTATCCATATGAGCGACGATTTTCACGAGACAACGATACCCTATCCCGAGATCGTCAGAATTATGCAGGAGCAGGGCTGGAATGGCTATCTTCTCAGCGAATATGAGGGCGCTGACAAGTATGATCCAGGTTATGAGGTGGGCCAGACGCTGCGCAAGCAGCACGTCATGTTGAAGAACCTGCTGGGAGATTAAAGGAGGACATTATGGAACGAGAAGTAATTCAATCCGTCGGATTTCGCAACGTGCAGGAGGACGGGGAAGTGACCGGGTTCCAGTTTAAGCTTCGCCTTCCCTACTATCGGGGAGTGTTTCTCTCCCAGATTCGCCCCGGCACACTGTTTGTCGACGGCGAACGGATCAGCAAGGAAAACATCACCTGGAACATCAAGGGTGAGGATTACACCAACGAGGAGATGGCGGCGGATTATTCGACGCAATGGGATGTCACATGCCCTGCCGTGCTCAAGGTCCGCAAGCCGGGCGGGCTTGCCCAAGGCTACCATGACCTCAAATACGGCTTCTGCTTTACCTCCTCCTATATGCCGCCCGCAATTCAGGATCACCTGGACCCGGACAGCGAGAGCTTTGTCTTTATGCCCGAGTTCGGTCATCATGTCAACGAGCGCCGTCTGATTATCGTTTAATATTATCGCTGTACCGCGTTCATTCGTGTTTATCGCCATGCCTTTGCCGCGCAGCGGCAAAGGCATGGCGATTTCCGTGTGCCCGTTCCGGAACCGGCCGAAGGTGCAAGGCGTTCTTTTTCGCCTTTGCGCTGCACAGCAGCGGGAGGAGCGCGCAGAGGGAATTGACCGGGGAGGCTTAATTTTGCCTGATCCCTGTCGATAAATAAATGAGAGTAATATATATATAACAAGAATTTGAAAATAAGATAAAAACGCTGCATTTTTTGTCATCCACGCTGCGGCGGAAGGAGTGGAAGAAACAGGATGGGAGAAACGGGGACGCTGTATTTTTTCACCGGTCTGGCCGGCGCAGGGAAAACCACCATCGGCACATTGTTCTATGAGCGGCTGAAACGGGTGCATCCGGACGCAGTTCTTCTGGATGGCGACCAGGTTCGCAAGGAAGGCGGAGACCACGACTACAGCACCGAGGCGCGCAAGCGCGGAGGTCTTGGCACCGCCGCCCGCTGCCGGAGCTTTACGGAGCAGGGACTTGATGTGGTGAACTGCAATATGGCCCTGTACCGCGAGGTGCGGCAGTGGTATCGGGAAAATGTTCCGAACTACAGGGAAATCTATGTGCGTGTTTCAATGGAGACGCTCTTTCGCAGAGATAAGAAAAATCTGTATACCTCCGGCGTCAAGCAGGTTGTCGGTCTGGACCTTCCGTGGGATGAGCCGGATACTCCGGACATCATAATTGATAATGACGGCGCGGAAACGCCGCAGCAGATCGTGGAGCGTCTGCTTTGTTTTTTCGGGATTGAGGGAGAAGGGTCATGAACGTTGCACTCATCATTGCCGGCGGCAGCGGGCGCCGGATGGAAAACGAGGTCCCAAAGCAATTTCTCAATGTCAACGACAAGCCGGTCATAATCTACACGCTGGAGGCATTTCAAAACCACCCGGATGTCGACGAGATCGGCGTTGTCTGCATTGAGGGATGGCATGAGATTTTGCATGCGTATGCGCGGCAATACAGAATCGGAAAGCTGAAATGGATCGTCAATGGCGGGGAAAACGGTCAGGGCTCCATCCGCAACGGCGTGTATGAGGCAGAGAAGCGCTATGCCCCGGAGGACCTGATCCTGGTCCATGATGCCATTCGTCCCATGGTCTCCCAGGAGATCATCTCCGACTGCATTATCCAGTGCCGGCAGTATGGTTCCGCCGTCGTGACCGTGCCCTGCAACACGGCGATGCTTCGGCGGACAAAGCAGGACAGCTCCGGCGAGGTGGTGCCGCGGGATCAGCTTGCCATGACCCAGACGCCCCAGGCCTTTCCCATCGGTGTGCTGGCGGATGCCCACAGGAGAGCACTGGAAAAGGGGATCACCAACTCGGTGGCAAGCTGCACATTGATGATTGAACTGGGGGAGACCGTTCATTTTTCCATTGGGTCAGAGACCAATATCAAGCTGACAACGCAGGATGATCTGAAGATTTTCAAGGCGTTGCTGGCGGTAAGAGAGAAAGAATTATGAGGTTGACGGAAAACGCCGCATATCTGGCTTCTCTGGAGCGAAGCATTCGGAAATGCGATTTGAATTTTTTGAGCGGACGGACGCTGCTGGTCGCCGGAGCTTCCGGGATGCTGGGAAGCTGCGTTGTGGATCTGATTGCACTGTGGAACCGGTCTCAGGACAGGCCCTGTCATATCGTTGCTGTCAGCAGAAACGCAGACAGACTGCGGGAGCGGTTTCAGACTTATCTGGGCTGCTCATGGTTTTCCGAGGTTAGGCAGGACATAGCCCTGACACCGCAGGGGTTTCCGGATGCCGTTGATTATATTGTCCACGCCGCCAGCGATGCGGATCCCGTGAGTATGGGGAGATACCCTGCGGATATTTTGCTCGCAAATGTCATCGGAACACGAAATCTGCTGGATTACGGGCTTGCCCACGAAATGCGTCGTTTTCTGTTTGTCTCCTCCGGCGAGGTCTATGGCCAGCCGGATACAGCCATGCTGGATTTTACGGAAGATTACTGCGGTCCGCTGGACCTGAACAACCCCCGCTCCTGTTACCCGGAGGGAAAGCGTGCCGGCGAGGTGCTGTGCCAGTGCTACATGAGCCAGCACGGAGCAAATGTCGTAGTTGTGCGTCCCTGCCACTTGTTCGGGCCGACCCAGACCCCGCACGACAGCCGCGCGGCCTCCGATTTTATGCGCAGAGCGGCCGCGAAACATGATATTGTCCTGAAAAGTCCCGGCCAGCTGCGCAGGAGCCAGTGCTATGTTATTGATGCGGCAAAGGCACTTCTCAAGGTGCTGCGCGACGGTGAAGCCGGAGCGGCGTACAATATCGCAGACCGTCAGTATCAGATGACAGTGCGTCAGCTGGCTACCGAAGCAGCGCGCGCGGGCGGCTGCAAGGTTGTGTTCGAGACGCCAACCGATGCAGAGGTCACCACCTACAGCCGGGCACGGCACATGGTGCTGGATGCAGCAAAGCTGAAAGCCCTGGGATGGAGAGCAGAACGGCGGACCCGGTCCGCAATACAGGAAACCGTCGGAATATTACGGGAAATACAGAGCTCATGAAAAAAATCGCAGATTTACATACCCACAGTACCGCTTCAGACGGGCAATATACTCCCGGGGAGCTGGCAGCCCGCGTGAAGGAGCGCGGCATTGAGGTCTGGGCGCTGACGGACCACGACACCACAGAGGGAACCGATGCGGCAGCGGCAGCGGCAGCTGCGCTGGGGATTCAGTTTATCCGGGGCGTGGAGCTCAGTGCAAAGGAATATCACACCTTTCACATTCTGGGATATGGCTATCGGGCAGGAGAGACGCCGCTGGCGGCCTTTTGCCGGAAAATGAAGCAAAAGCGGGACACCCGGGAGGGAAAAATTCTGGCCTATCTGCGCGATTACGGCTTCGAACTCACCGCTGCAGAGGTAGAGGCGCTGGCCGGGGGACAGATTATCGGACGGCCCCACTTCGCGGAGGCGATGGTCAACAGAGGATATGTCGCAAACCGCCGGGAGGCCTTTGATCGATATTTGGACACGGACGAGTACCATGATCGCGTGGAGACGGGGAAGCCGTCCGTTGCGGAGTGCATCGACGCGGTCAAATCCAGCGGGGGGGTCGTCTCCCTGGCGCATCCCTATCAGATCGGGCTTGAGAATGACAGACTGGATGCCCTGATCGGTACGCTGAAGGAGCTGGGGCTGGACGCGATTGAGTGCCATTACCCGAAATACGCGCCGGAAATGTCAGCATTTTATTTGAGACTGGCAAAGAAATACGCACTTCATATCACCGGCGGCAGCGACTTTCACGGGGAAAGGGTCAAGCCGGATGTCGCACTGTCAAGGTGGGAGCTGGATGCAGACTGGATACTTCAGGAAAAGGGGCGCTGAATATGATTTCTCCGGCGGATATGGCGATCATTCAAATAGATGTCACAAATGCCTGCACGATGCGCTGTTCCAACTGCACCCGCTTTTGCGGTAATCATAAATCCCCTTTTTTTATGTCCTATGAGACCTTCCGGCGGGCTGTGGATTCTCTTGACGGGTTTCAGGGGCTGGTCTCCGTGATGGGCGGCGAACCGACGCTGCATCCGGATTTTGAGCGGATTACCCGATACATGCAGAAAAAATTCGGGACGGTGCAGGACCCGGGCCGTCTGGTCAATACACAGGAGAGGTTTATACAGGAAATACACCGCAGGGAGGTAAGCACATATTCCTTTCCGGAGCAGGCAGACGGAACACGGAGGTTCAAACGAATGGGCGCCTGTCTCTATTCCAATGTGGGACCGGGGTACCGAAAATATTATGAACTGATTCAGGACACCTATGCGGTGCAGTTCTTAAACGATCACTCCAATCCATCCTTTCATCAACCGGGTCTGGTCTCCAGAAGGGACCTCGGGATTCCCGATGAGGAGTGGGTCGCCCTGCGGGACAATTGCTGGATTCAGAATATGTGGAGTGCGACGATCACGCCGAAGGGCGCCTTTTTCTGTGAGGTTGCCGGAGCGCTGGACGCGCTGTTTGACGGTCCCGGGGGATGGGAGATCAAGCCGGGCTGGTGGAAACGGACACCGGAGGAGTTTGCCGGCCAGCTGCATTGGTGCGAGCTCTGCGGCTTTGCGCTGAAGACCTTTATCCGCAATTCGGATGAGGAAATTGACGATGTCTCCCCCACCCTGTATGAAATGCTGAAGCAGATCGGCAGTCCGGGCATTCCGTCGGGAAGAACCCGGCTGATTGCACATTCCGGAAATGAAATTCATGCCGGGACCTGCGAGGCCGGAGGAAAAGAATTTGCAGCATCCTCACGGTATGTGGAGCGCTATGAGGACCGGTTTGTCATCGGGCAGTCATGTCTCTCAGTCAGCCAATATCAATATGCGGTCATCTCTGAGGGAGATGCATTTGGCGTCACACTCAACCGTGCGCTTCAGGGGGAAAGCGAGTGGCTCGTGCTCGATTTCAGCGCGCCGAAAGAGCGGGAGACCGTCAGAGTACAGGCAGACAGTATTTTGGCGCACTATGTGCTGAATCCGGGCGTGCTGTACTGCGGTGAAGGCTTCCTGCTGTTCAGCAAGCGTGCCCTGTCCTTGCGTACCATCGGATTTGACCGCATTGCGCATTTCAAAAATGCGTGCGATCTGAAGGACATGTGGGCGTCTGATAAGGTTCTGGAAATACGCTCGCTTGCAGAGTGTGTCAAATGGAGGCGAGCAGCCATTGAGCCGGGAAAACGGTATGTTATCTGGGGGATGGGCGTTGCCGGAGGTTATCTGGCGGATGCGGTGCAAAGCTCCGGCGGCGTGCTTGCTTTTGCGGTAGATCAGGACAGCGGGAAGTGGGACGAGAGCTTTTACGGAGTGAAAGTTCATCCCCCTGCTTATTTGTCCGAACATAGCGGGAGCTTTGATTATCTGTTGATCGGACATTATACGAAGTACGCGGATATTCGCCGCAGCGCCGTTTCCCTTGGTGTGACAGAGGACAAGATTATGATGCCCTATGAGGTATGAGCGATGAACTTTGACGATATTCAAAAATATACGCATTTTTCCATCTTCGGCGCACATGTGGTAGCCTACGGGGCTTATTGCGCCATAAAAAAGCTCTATGGCCGGAGCCCCGACTGCTTCATCGTCACCAATCCGGAATGGAATCTTGACAGCGTAGATGGGATTCCGGTGCGGCCACTGGAGACGGTATCGAGGGATTCTCTGATTGTTGTAGGGGTTACAGAGCTGACCCAGCGCGAGATCACGGCGCTTCTGGAGGATAAAGGCTACCATCACGTCCTTCCCCTCGGCAACCGTGCGGAATACAGACTGATGCGGGCTTATTTCGACGCAATCGGCCTGTTCCCTCCCATCAGTACGGACGGCACCGGACAAGCTGCGGACCTGGGCTTGTACGAGGTCCGCAATCACAGAGATACACCTCTCGCCCGGCACCCTGCCCTGTTCCCTTATGAATACCCGATCCAGGCCGGGGCTGCACGTTCGGAAAAAAGAGTCGCCGACATTTTGGATAATCAGGGAGAAAATATCTCCGCAAAAAATGTGCAGTACTGTGAGATGACTGCCAGCTACTGGGTTTGGAAGCACACACACCACGCCTGGACCGGCATTGAACACTACCGGCGGCATCTGCTGCTAAAGCCGGAAATGCTGCATGACGGCATTGATGCGGTGCTGCCCCTTCCCTTTGTCTGCTGGCCGAACACACTGGTGCATCTCTGCTGGTTTGTCGGCGGGGATGTCCGGGACGCAATGCTGAAAGCGCTGAAAACGCTGCATCCGGAGGAATTCCCGGGCTATATGGAAATTCTGAACGGACATTGGCAGTACCCCTGTAATATGCTGGCAGCGAAGAAATCCGTGTATGACGATTACTGTGCCTGGTTCTTCCGTATTACGGAATATATAGAGACAATGGGAGACGCAGTGCCGGCAATTTCTGAAACAAGAGCCCTCAGCTATGTGGCGGAAGTGCTGACGAGCCTTTACTTCCTGTCGCACCGGGATACGCTGTGCGTACGACACGTGGAGAAGGAGATATACATATAATGAAAATTGCCGTGATCGGCACCGGTTATGTCGGGCTTGTGACAGGCACGTGCTTCTCCGCCATGGGGAACGAGGTCTGGTGCGTGGACGTAAACGAGGAAAAGATTCATGCCCTGAATCAGGGTGTCATCCCCATTTACGAGCCCGGTCTGGGCGAGATGGTTTCCAACAGCCGTGCCGTGGGAAATCTTCATTTTACCACGGAAATACAGGAGGCTCTGGCAGTCTGTGCGCTTTGCTTTATCGCCGTGGGCACTCCCATGGGGGAGGACGGCAGCGCAGATCTGGGCTATGTTCTCACTGCGGCGGAGAGCATCGGAAAATACATGTGCCGGCATATGTATGTGGTAGATAAATCCACGGTGCCGGTGGGCACGGCGCAGCGGGTGCGCGAATGCATTCAGCAGCAGCTTGACCTCCGTAAATCCGACCTCAGCTTTGACGTAATTTCCAACCCGGAGTTTTTAAAGGAGGGCAGCGCGGTCGCCGACTGTATGAAGCCGGACCGCATCGTCATTGGCGCCGACAACGACCATGCCGCCGCCGTGATGCGCGCCCTTTATAAGCCGTTTTTTATGAACAGCGACCATCTGATTCTGATGGATATTCCCAGTGCGGAGATGACCAAGTATGCCTCCAATGCCATGCTTGCCTCCCGGGTTTCCTTTATGAATGAGATTTCCAACATCTGTGAACGTGTTGGCGCAGACGTAAACGCGGTGCGGAACGGCATGGGCAGTGACAAACGGATTGGATACGCCTTTATTTATCCCGGCTGCGGTTACGGCGGCAGCTGTTTTCCAAAGGATGTGCAGGCGCTGATTCGCATTGCGGAGGATGCGGGGTGCACGCCGGAGCTGCTCAGCTCCATTGAATCTGTGAATGTCAGGCAGAAGCAGGTGATGGTGAAGAAGGTGAAGAACCGCTTCGGAGAAGACCTCAGCGGAAGGACCTTCGCGGTCTGGGGCCTGAGCTTCAAGCCGGACACCGATGATATGCGGGAATCTCCCGCCATCACCATTATACGGCAGCTGACAGAGGCCGGCGCAAGGATTCGCGCGTATGACCCCAAGGCAATGGAGGCAGCAAAAAGCTTTTATTTGAAGGACTGCCCGGATATTACATATTGCGCGAGTAAATATGAGGCTATCATGGGTGCAGACGCGCTGTTGCTGATTACGGAATGGAAGGAATTCCGCAGTCCGGACTTCGGAGAAATCCGTGCAAGGCTGAAATCGCCGGTAATATTTGACGGACGAAATCAGTATGACGCAGGCTATGTTACAGGCTATGGGCTGGACTACTATCCCATCGGTGTACGTCCCAGCCTTGCGGAGGAAAAGAAATGAGAGTTCTTGTTACAGGCGGCGCCGGCTTTGTCGGTTCCCATCTCTGTGCCCGGCTGGTAAAAAACGGAGATGAGGTCCTTTGCGTGGACAACCTGTTCACAGGCAGGAAGGCAAATATCCGGGAATTGCTGGATTATGATAATTTTGAATTTTTGCGTCACGATGTGACCCAGCCGCTGGTGGTGGAAACTGACTGGATTCTGAATCTGGCCTGTCCGGCCAGTCCGGTTCATTACCAGGCTGATCCCATAAAAACCATGAAGACCTCCGTGCTTGGCGCGCTCAATATGCTGGGACTGGCAAAGCGCGTCCATGCGAGAATTTTGCAGGCCAGCACCAGTGAGGTTTACGGAAATCCCCAGGTACATCCCCAGCCGGAGGAGTATTGGGGCAGCGTCAATCCCATCGGCATTCGTTCCTGCTATGACGAGGGAAAGCGGGCTGCGGAAACCCTGTTTTTCGACTACCACCGTCAACACAATGTGGATATAAAGGTCGTGCGGATCTTTAACACGTATGGCCCCAACATGGCGGCAAACGACGGCAGAGTGGTGTCCAATTTTATTATGCAGGCGCTGCGAAATGAGGATATTACCATTTACGGCGACGGAACACAGACCCGCTCCTTCTGCTATGTAGATGATCTGGCAGAGGGCATACTCCGCATGATGCGCAGCCGGGAGGGCTTCACGGGGCCTGTCAACCTGGGCAATCCCGGTGAGTTCACCATGCTGGAGCTTGCGGATTTGGTGCTGGAGCTGACGGGGAGCAAAAGCCGCATTGTGTATCGGCCGCTGCCTCAGGATGATCCCACACAGCGAAAGCCTGTCATCGCGCTTGCAAAGCAAGAGCTCGGATGGGAGCCGAAGGTAGCGCTGCGGGACGGCTTGCGGGAGACCATCGCATACTTTTCACGCACGATGTAATACTATTTCCTGATTAAATTCTTTAATCAGGAAATGCCATGCTTACGCATGGCGTTTTCAGCGCAAAACGCTGAAAACCCGTCTCATACGATCCCAAACGCGCTTCGCGCTATAAAAAGCTTTTCAAGCTTTTTAATTGGGATCAGTATAACAGACAGCCCGGCCGCTGCTGTATACCGGATCTGTACGGAGATTTCTGCACTTCATTTTTCAAACAGCGGGAGGAATACTTTTGCATTACTTGTTTGTCATGCCTCGTTTTATCCAGGAGCCCGGCCAGATGTATTGGTTCCCTCTGGGCATAGCATATGTTTCCGCCAGCTTAAAGCAGGTGTGCAGCACTGTGACCTGCCTGAATCTGAATGTTCACACACGGCCGCTGGAGGAGGAAATCACAGACTATATTGACAGATATGAAATTGACGTAATCGCCATCGGCGGGTTAAGTACCTATTTCAATCAGATAAAGCAGGTCATAGAAATTGCGAAAGCGCATAAGCCCGCTGTCATTACAATGCTCGGCGGCGGAATACTGACCGCGACTCCCGAGGTGCTCATGCGGGCAATTCCACAGCTGGACATCGGAATGATTGCCGAGGGAGAAATTACGATTCAGGAACTGGATCAGTGCTTTCACAATCACCGCAAGCTGGAGGATGTAAAGGGAATCATATATAGAGACGGCAGCGGAGCCATTCACCGGACGCCGCAGCGGGCGGACATAATGGAGCTGGATCAGCTCCCCTTTCCGGATTACGACGGCTTTGAATTTGACGGTCGGGGCGAAATCAATATTTGCACCAGCCGCTCATGTCCCTTCAACTGCACCTTCTGTTTTCACACCTGCGGACAGAAATACCGCGCCAGGTCAATGGACAGCATTTTTTCGGAGATTGACTGGCTGGTAAAGCGCTATCATATTTCCAAGCTGGGAATTCTCGATGAGTTGTTTTCCACAAACATTCCGCGAGTCGCCGAGTTCTGCGACCGGATTAAGCCGTATGGCCTTCATTGGGGATGCCAGATGCGCGTTGATAAACTCACTCTGGAGATCCTGGAAAAAATGAAGGACTCCGGGTGTACCGAAATCAGCTACGGAATTGAGAGCGCCGATAATCGGGTTCTGGAAAGCATGAAAAAGCATACCACCATTCAGCAGGTGGAGCGGGCCCTCGCGCTGACACGTCAGGCGAAAATGTCCCCCTTTGGAAATCTGCTGCTGGGTGATCCTGCTGACGATTTGGAAAGCTTCCAAAAAAACTATGACTGGTATCAGGCCCACCCTGATATTCAGCTGGGGTTTATAACGATTTTAGTGCTGCCCGGGTCTGCCCTGTATGCGACTGCTGTCAAAAGAGGCCTGATCAAGGACGAGGTCAAGTATCTGGAGGAGGGCAAATATCGCATCAATCTCACAGCCTTGACGGATGAGCAGTATCTTGCCTGTCTGAAAAAGATGGAGGCCGTGACTGCGCTGCGGGAGTATCCCCTTGAAAATGTCAAGGTTACAGGCTATGATGACCAAGAGCGCAAGTATATTGCCGAGGGCACATGTCCTCTCTGCAAGGAAAAAATAACCGCATTCACAGATGACTTTTTAGGGAAGAAAAGATTCCCCTGCTATCACTGCGGACGTCCCTATACCTTCAATTTATACAGCTGCTTCAACCGGCGTCTGGATCGTATCGTTCAGGAGCGGTGGAAGGGAAAGAACGTCCTGCTTTGGGGCCTGAATGAGGAAGGCTATAAGTTTGCCGCCCAGTGCGAATTTATGCGCGGCGAGGACGTATTTATTGCCGACCGCAACGCCCGCTCCACAAAGGCAGGGAAGATCAGGGGAAAGGAGATTCAGCTCCCGGGAGATGTCTTCCAAAGGCACGATATTGACCTTGTTCTGCTTGGCATGAGCGTTCCGCCGACTCAGGACGCGATTCGCAACGAAATCAGGACCCGCTACTCCCGGAGCGTGGAAATCAAAAATGCCAATGAGTATCTGTTGTCCGTTTCCCGGGAACTGGTATAGGCGCCTGCTCTGAGCCAATGCCTGTGTGAACAATCGAAACGCGGACAGCGGTCTTCGGCGCGGGAGAGGCACTTTGCCGCTGGGGAGGGAAATGAACAATGGATGAGAGCACAACATGTACGCTGGCATACTGCCTCGCGGTGTATGAAAAGCCGGAGCTGATGGCGGACTTTCTGGAAAACTGGTCCTCCTTCTACGTGGAATGCGGAATTGACATATATTTTTATGACAGCAGTGTCAGCGACGCGCTGGAGCAGGTTTATCGAAACTGGCCCCGAAAGGAGCATATCTACTACCTGCGGTTTCCGAACGGCACCAGGAAGATCTTCCGCATGTATAAGGGACTTGATTTCTCCAAAAAGTATGATTTCGTCTGGCTGGCAAGCGACGGCCTCAGGACGCCCAAGGCAGGCTTGCTTCAGATTCTCGCGCATTTGAAGCCGGACATCGACTACCTGATCATTGACCGCTACGATGTGGAGCAGCTCGGCCTGCGCGTTCTCACCGATCCTGATCAGGTGTTCCGCTCCTGCGCATTTATTACGACGATGTACGGCTCTACCATCCTCAACACACATACTGTATGTGCTGATTTTGACTGGGATTATTATGAGTCGATACTGCGCGATTATCCCGAAATGCTTCATTGGATTCACACATATTTTTATTTCAACCGGATGCAGCAGCTGCAGCAGGTGCGTGTGATGCACATGCCCAACAGCCTCCCGGAGGCGGTTCTCCTGCGGATCTCCGATAAGAAAGGCTCCTCCACCTGGACCTGGAGCAAATCGTTTTGGGATGCGTGCAGGGCGTGGATCACAATGCTCAATCTCCTGCCCGACAGCTATCATAGCAAGCTGGAGGCCAGCAGAAATTTGGGGGACTGCGATCTCCTGCCCAATGAGAAAATGCTGTATCAGCACAGGCGCTGGGGTATCTATGACCTTCAAACCTATTGGAGTGCCCGGAAGGCGCTCAGAATGCTCAGCTCTATCCCCCAAATAACCTTTTTCCGTGTTGCCGTCACGCCGCGGGCCTGGCTTGTATTGCGGCACAGCAGGCACATGAAAAAATGCCTGAAGCGCATTGATCAGCTGTCCCGATCCTGCAAGTGCCTGATGATTTATGGAGCCGGCGTGCACGGGGCAGTCTACGGAAAATATTTTGAAAAGCACCAAATTCCGTATGAGGCTTTCTGCGTCAGCCGCAGGCGCCCCGGAAAGGAAACCTATTGTGACCATCCGGTTGTCGCGTTTTCTGAGCTGGGCGCTCGAATCGGAGAGATCGGCTTTATTATCGGACTCAGCAAGGCAAGCACAAGGCAGGTGCTCCCTGCGCTGTTGGAGAAGGCGGATAAATCTCATATCTTCCTCGATCCGGAATTTACTGCGGGAATCGGGGAAGAACTTGGGTACCGCCTGGTAACCAACCTGTTCTAGGCGAAAGGGAAACGTTTATGAAGGTAGTGATTCTTGCCGGCGGTTTTGGCACTCGCATCAGTGAAGAAAGCCAGTTCCGCCCAAAGCCCATGATTGAACTGGGCGGCATGCCGATTCTTTGGCATATCATGAAGCTTTACAGCCACTACGGCTATAACGAATTTGTAATCTGTGCCGGTTACAAGCAGCAGATGATCAAGAAGTTTTTCGCCGATTATTTCCTGTACACATCGGATATTACATATGACTATTCAACCGGCTACAGCAATCTGACGGTTCATCGAACGGTCTCCGAGCCCTGGCGTGTAACGGTCGTCGACACAGGGCTGAACACCATGACGGGCGGCCGTATCAAGCGGGTGCAGGCCTACATCGGAAATGCGCCGTTCATGATGACATATGGCGACGCGGTATGCGACATCAATATCGAAAAGCTGGTTCAGTTTCATCTCGCGCACGGCAGGCTTGCCACCTTATCCTCTGTTCAGCAGAAACAGCAAAAAGGAATTCTGGATATTACAGAGCAGGGCAGCGTCAAGAGCTTTCGGGAAAAAAGTGCAAACGACGCCGCATTGATCAACGCGGGCTTTATGGTGCTTCAGCCGGAAATCTTTGCGCTGCTGAAAAATGACAGCACCATCTTTGAGCAGGAGCCTCTGGAAAGGCTCGCAGCGGAGGACCAGCTGATGAGTTATCATCATACAGGCTTCTGGCAATGTATGGACACGGAACGGGAAAAGCAGATTCTGGAGCGGCTGTGGGCATCCGGAAGCGCTCCATGGAAGGTATGGGATGGCTGATGCTGCTGGATCTCTCATTTTATCGGGGAAAACATGTTTTTGTAACCGGTCACACCGGCTTCAAGGGCTCCTGGCTGTGCAATATTCTGGTCCATTCCGGCGCAGTTGTGACGGGTTATTCTCTGCCTGCGCCGACAACGCCCAACCTGTTTGCCATTTCCGGTATTGAAGCGGGTATGCGGTCTGTCATAGGTGACATTCGGGATATAAAGCAGCTTTCCGCCGCCTTGAAGGAAGCCAGGCCGGAGATCGTTTTTCATCTGGCAGCGCAGCCGATCGTGCGGGAAAGCTTTCGCGATCCGGTTACCACCTTTGAGACCAACATTATGGGCACGGTCAATTTGCTGGAATGCATCCGGCAAAATCAGAATATACGCAGTATCGTCAATATTACGACAGACAAGGTCTACCTGAATGACGAGAGGAGCGTTGGCTATCGGGAAGATGATCCGCTGGACGGATTTGACCCTTACTCCAACTCCAAGTCCTGTTCAGAGCTGGTAACACACAGCTATTATCACAGCTTTTTTCATGACTCCGGGACAGCCGTCTCAACTGTCAGGGCGGGCAATGTTATCGGCGGTGGGGATTTTGCAAAGGATCGCATTCTTCCGGATTGTGTTCGCGCCGTGTCCGGCGGCAAGCCGGTCCTGATCAGGAATCCATCCTCCGTTCGTCCGTATCAGCATGTCCTGGATGCTCTGATGGCATATCTGATGATTGCGCAATGTCAGTACGAAAACAGCCGGTATTCCGGCTGGTACAACGTCGGTCCCGAGGAAGCGGATTGTGTCAGCACAGCCGAGCTTGTCTCGCTTTTCTGCGAACAATGGGGGCCGGACGCAAAATGGGAATGCCGGCCGCAGCACAACACCCCGCATGAAGCATCATACCTGCGCCTGGATTGCGAAAAAATAAAATCTGTCTTCGGATGGAGACCGGTATGGAATATCCGCAAAGCGGTCGAGCTGGTTTGTACATGGACAAGGGCCTGGATGGACGGGAAAAATATTGCATCTGAAATGGATCGCGAGACCGCTGACTATCTCAGTCTTGCATCACGACTTTAGAGAGCAGGGGTACATAGCATATGCAGAGAAACTGGGAATCTGAGACTGAAGCCAGGGAACAGATCCGGCAAATGATTCGGGATTATTACCGGGATTTCAAGGCCGGTCACGGTGCTTTTACCCCGGGCGACCGTATACCATATGCCGGCAGAGTTTATGATGCTTCTGATATGACGGCACTTATGGATGCGTGCCTGGATTTCTGGCTTACCACAGGACGATTTTCTGAAGCCTTTGAAAAACGATTCTCCGAAATGCTCGGCGTCAGGTTTGCGCATCTGGTCAACAGCGGTTCTTCCGCCAACCTGATCGCTTTTATGGCGTTGACTGCCCCTGAGCTTGGGGAGCGGAGAATTCTGCCCGGAGATGAGGTTATCACGGTGGCCTGTGCCTTTCCGACAACTGTAACCCCGATCCTCCAATACGGTGCGGTGCCCGTGTTTGTCGATGTGACAATCCCGGAATACAACATCGACGTCTCCCGGCTGGAGGCTGCGCGGAGCGAAAGGACGAAGGCGGTTATGCTGGCCCACACGCTGGGAAACCCCTTTGATATTGCCGCGGTGAAAGCGTTTTGTGATCGGCACCGTCTGTGGCTGATTGAAGACAATTGCGACGCCCTCGGGTCAGAGTACACCATCGGTGGTTTGACAAGGCCGACGGGGGCCTGGGGCGATATTGCGACCTCCAGCTTTTATCCCCCGCACCATATCACAATGGGTGAGGGAGGCTGCGTCTATACCAACAATCCCCTGCTCAGCCGGTTGCTTCTGTCCTATCGGGACTGGGGCAGGGACTGCGTGTGCCCCTCAGGACACGATAATTATTGCGGCCGCCGTTTTGATGGTCAGTTCGGAGCGCTTCCGCCCGGTTACGACCATAAATATGTATACAGCCATCTGGGCTTCAATTTAAAGGCCACGGATCTCCAGGCCGCCATCGGCTGTGCCCAGCTGGACAAGCTGCCGGAGTTTATTCGCCGCAGGAGAGAAAACTGGGCCTTTTTGCGGAAGACCCTCGAACCGCTCTCAGACCGTCTGATTCTGCCGGAGGCTGCGGAGCACAGCAATCCCTCCTGGTTCGGATTTCTGACCACTATCCGGCCGGAGAGCGGATTTGAGAGAAATACGGTCACGCGCTTTCTGGAGGAAAGGAACATACAGACCAGGCTGCTTTTCAGCGGAAATATTCTCTGCCATCCCTGCTTCGATGAGATGCGTACACACGGACGCGGCTTTCGCATTGCGGGCGCGCTGACAAATACAGACCGCATCATGCGGGACAGCTTTTGGGTGGGCGTATATCCGGGGATGACAGAGCCGATGCTGGAATATATGGCCCGGGAGATCAAGGCCGCGTTTCAGCAGCGGCAGCGGGAATGACGGGAGGAGAGATTACTATGCCTGCATTTATCATTGGTGAAATCGGGATCAATCACAACGGCGACGTGGAAATCGCCAAGCGGCTCATCGACGCTGCCGTCAAGGCGGGCTGCAATGCCGTAAAGTTTCAGAAGCGTACCGTTGACGCTGTCTATACAAAGGAATATCTGGACAGCCCAAGAGAGAGCCCCTGGGGCACCACACAGCGGGAACAGAAAAACGGCCTGGAATTTGGCAGGCGGGAATATGACCTTCTGGATGCATACTGCAAAGAAAAGGACATTGCGTGGTTTGCCTCCGCCTGGGATTTGGAATCCCAGCGCTTTTTAAGACAATATGATTTGAAGTATAATAAGGTTGCCTCCGCCATGCTGGTGCGGCAGGAGCTTCTGCGGGAAATTGCCTCGGAAAAACGCTATACGTTTATCTCCACCGGCATGAGCACCTGGGAGGAAATTGACCGCGCCGTCGCGATCTTTCGCGAAAAGGACTGTCCTTTCGAATTGATGCATTGCAACAGCACATATCCCATGGCCGAGGAGGACGCCAATCTGCTTCTGATCGGAGCGCTGCGGGAGCGGTATGACTGCCCTGTCGGCTACAGCGGCCATGAGGACGGGATTCTGGTCAGCACGCTGGCCATTGCCGCCGGTGCAACGTCGGTAGAGCGGCATATCACCCTGGACCGCAGCATGTACGGCTCCGACCAGAAGGCATCAATCGAGCCGGATACACTCTGTGAGCTGGTTCGGTCCATTCGCAGGGCAGAACGCATCATGGGCAGCGGCGACAGAACGCTGAGCGAGGCGGAGGCGGCGACAAAGAAAAAGCTGAGAGGTTGAGATGGCTATGATTGAGCTGGTTATCTTTGATATAGATGGTGTCCTGACCGATGGCAGCATTTTGGTCAATTCCCAGGGGCAGGAGCAAAAACGCCTCAATATCAAGGATATCGACGCAATTTTTGAGCTGCACCGCCGCGGCTATCTGCTGGCTGCTGTAACGGGAGAACAGACAGAGATCGTGGAGTATTTTCGCAGCCGGTTTCCCTGGGACCGCTTTGTCAGCGGCTGCAAGCAAAAGCTGGCAACCGTCAGAAGCATCTGCGAGGCGCTGCAGGTTTCGCTGGAACAGACCGCGTATATAGGCGACGGCAAATACGATCTTGAGGTTTTGCCCGCTGTGGGAATGTCGGTTTGTCCCGCGGACGCGATCCGGGAGGCCAGGCTGTGCAGCGATGTGGTTTTGCACCGCAACGGTGGCGAGGGCTGCGTTTGGGAGCTGCTGCCGATGCTGGAAGCGGACCGAAATGCGGAAAGCCCGGAGGCGTATGTCGGCTCCCGTCTGGCGGAGCACATGCTGATTTTTAAGAGAATGGCCTCCGATTCCGCTCTGATGAAAAAGCTGGTGGAGCTGGGCGAGACCGTGGCGGAACGGGTCAGCAGCGGCGGACAGCTGTTTCTTTGCGGCAACGGCGGCAGTGCCGCGGATGCCCAGCACATTGCCGCGGAATTTATCGGGCGGTTTTACCGCGAGCGCCCCGCGCTCTGCGCCGAGGCATTGACAGTCAACACTTCGATTTTGACTGCCATCGGGAATGACTATGGCTATGAGCGAATTTTTACCCGGCAGCTGGAGGCAAAGGCAGACCCGGGAGATATTCTGATTGGGTTATCCACGAGCGGCTACTCCAACAACGTGCTGGAAGCGCTGCGCTATGGGAGGCAGACGGGGCTGCTGACCGTCATGCTGACGGGGGAGAGCTCCCCCATGGAGCTGAACGGGCTGTGCGACTATGTGTTTTCCGTGCCCTCGGCCATTACGCCCCGCATTCAGGAGGCGCATATTTTTCTGGGCCATCTGCTGGCGGAGTATGTGGAACATAAATTGTACGGAGATAGGGACTCATGAAGGTTTCGGACTATATTTTTTCTTTTCTGACCGCGCATGGTGTCAGAGACTGCTTTATGCTGCCCGGCGGAGGCGCAATGCATCTGGTGGACAGCCTCGGAAAGTCCGGCATGGACTATATCACATTTCAGCACGAGCAGGGCGCAGGCTGTGCTGCCGAGGCCTACGGGCAGCACACCGGAAGGCCCTGTCTGCTGCTTGTGACGAGCGGACCGGGCGCATCCAACGCCATCACCCCTGTTTCGGCGGGCTATCTGGATTCCACACCCATGTTTGTTGTCTCCGGGCAGGCCAAGCGGCCCGATCTGGTGGGCAGCCGCGGTGTCAGGCAGACAGGTTCACAGGAGCTTCCGGTCATTCCGATGGTGCGGCCGATCACAAAATATGCCGTTGAGGTTATGGAGCCAGGGGAGATCCGCTATCACTTGGAGCGGGCCTGGTATGAGGCAACCAGCGGCCGTCCCGGCCCTGTCTGGCTTTCCATACCGCTGGATGTTCAGGGCGCCGTCATTGATGAAGCTGCGCTTTCAGGGTTTATGCCGCCGCCGCAACCCGCGATTGATTACGATGATGCGGCGCGGCGCTGTGTTGCGCTTTTGGCCGAAAGCAGAAAGCCGCTGCTGCTGGCGGGAAACGGCATCTCCCTCTCCGGCGGCGAGGATGCGCTGCGGGCGCTGCTGGAATCGGTGCCGGTTCCGGTGGAGACAACCTGGAAAAGCATCGGGCTGATGGGAGAGGATCACCCCCTCTATATGGGACACCCCGGCATCATGGGAGACCGCGGTGCAAATCTGGTCCTGCAGGAATCTGACCTGCTGATCTCTGTAGGAAGCCGGCTGGACACCAGCCTGACCGCTTTCGATGAGCCGCATTTCGCAAAATGTGCAAAGCGGGTGATTGTCGATGTTGACGCGAACGAAATCAACAGAATGGACATGGAGATCGCGCTTTCTGTGGCCGGCGACGCAGCTGCTTTTTTAAAGGCGCTTCGGAATGCTGCGGAGGGAAAAGCGCTCCCTCTGGATCACTGGAGGGGCTGGCTGTCCTATGGGAAGGGGCTCCGAAAAAAATACCCGGTGCTTACAGAGGCGCACCGGCGCAAGGAAGAATTGTGCAGTCCCTATTACTTCATTGACTGCCTTTGCAGCCAGCTGACCCCGGAGGATGTGATTGTCCCGGAGAGCTCCGGTGGTGCAGGTGAAATTACCTATCAGGCATTTCGGCTGAAGGAAGGGCAAAAAATGAAAAACGCCGCCGGCCTGGGTTCCATGGGCTTTGGACTTCCCTATTCCATCGGTTCCTGCATCGCAAACGGAAAGCGGCGAACGGTGCTGATTAACGGCGACGGCGCGTTTCAGCTGAACATACAGGAGCTGGAGACCCTTCGGCGGCTGGAGCTGCCGGTGAAGATATTTGTCTGGTGCAACGACGGTTACGCCAGCATACGAAATATGCAGACCAACAATTTTGGCCGCTGCGTCGGCAGCGGTCCGGACAGCGGTTTTACGGTGCCGGATGTCTGCGCAGTTGCGGAGGCATATGGTTTGAAAGCCTTCCGTATGCGAAGCAACCGGGAAATTGAGGCGCTGCTCCCGGAGGTGTTGTCCGCACCCGGACCGGTGCTCTGCGCTGTGGAGACAGATCCGGAGGAAACGGTGTCTCCGCGGGTCAGGGCATTCCCACAGCCGGACGGCAGCATGAAGTCCGGCGCTCTGGAGCATATGTGGCCGGAAATTGCGCAATAAAAGATTCGGACGGCTGGTTTGCCGCAGGAGTAAAACGGAAAGGATGACAGATGTTGAAAATACTCCGTGATTATACGTGTCCTGTTTGCGGAAGCACGCAGCACGAGATTCTGTTTGCCAGAGACTTCAGAAGCCTGCGTCAGATTGTTCCGTTTGAGGGCTATGATATATGCTGCTGCAAAATATGCGGAATGGTCTATGCAGGTAATATTGCGGAGGGGGTACCCACAGAGGAATATTATCAGATTATGTCAAAATATGAGACCCGGCGCTATGTTACAGAGACAATCATGACCAGGTATAATTGGGTTACAGATTTTATGCGGAAATATCTGGACACCTCCAAAAGCGTTCTGGAAATTGGCTGTGCATCCGGCGAACAACTCTATTCCATGAAAAAAGCCGGTTTTCAGCAGCTTTGCGGAATTGATGCATCCCGTGTGAATGTAAACTATGCGGCTGAACAGTATGGACTGGAGACACATGTCGGCTATCTCGGGTCGAGCATTCCCGCCATTGCCGGAAGAAAATTTGATGTTCTCATTTTAGAGGCAATTCTTGAACATATCCTGCCCCTGCGCAGCGCGATTGCCGATGCGGTGGATTATCTCAAGGATGACGGATATTGTTTTGTAATCGTACCGGACTTGGGCAGTTTTCCTGAGGAGGACAATCTGTATCAGGAATTCAGCATAGAGCACATTAATTACTGGCTCTTCGGTAGTTTGCATGGGTAGACAAACTGAATAAGGTGTTGGAAGCAAAGGGCTTCTGCTAAGATTATGTTGTTCAAAGAC
>CAJOPB010000235.1 GCA_905236305.1 uncultured Oscillospiraceae bacterium
GGCGCAGGCGGCAAAGCCATAGCAGACGCCATGCGGCTTTTTTCGGGACTCGGCGTCGGCGATGTTTTTTGCCTTAGCCGTATTTCCAAAGACGGCGTAGATGGTGGAATCCTGAATCAGAGCGCCGTAATTGGGAAAGTCGAAGGTCAGCTCGGCGACAGTCGGCGCGGCTCTGTTGGCTGTCCAGTGGGCGTAGAGGGTCTGCGCTGTCGTGATATTTACAGTGGATGACGCAGTAATCCTTGTCCCGCCGGCTGCGGCGGTATGCCATCCGTCAAAGGTATAGCCGTCCCGGACAGGAACCGGAAGATTGCCGTACCGCCCGCCGGCCTGTACCTGGACAGCGCCGGGACTCACCGTTCCGCCGCAGGCATCCAGCGTGATGGTAAGGTAGGAGGGAGCGTTTTCCCAGTGAGCATAAAGAATCTGATCCGCAGTCAGATTGACCTTGTCTGCGGCGGTGATTCTGGTTCCGCCGGACACTGCGGTGAACCAGCCCAGGAAGGTGTGATCCTGCCAGACAGGGACGGGCAGGTTCCCGTAAGTCCGTCCATCCGCAACCTGGATGCTGCTGACTGAGAGAGCGCCTCCGTTGGCGTCAAAGAATACGACATGCGTATGACTGTCGATATAGTGGACGTCAGCCGTGGTCAGGGCGCTGTTCAGAACACCGATTTCGATGGACTGCCATTCCTGCTCCGTGCCGCTGAAATAGACATCCTTCAGACTTTCGCAACGGTAGAAGGCGCATTCGCCGATGTCCTTCAGGCTTTTTGGGATACGGATGCTGGCGAGGCTGCTGCACCCGCAGAACGCGTTTCCGCCGATATGGGTGATGCTGTTGGAAAGTGTAATGTCCGTCAGAGCGGTGCAGCCGAGGAACGCGTCGTCTCCGATGCTGGTCACCGTGTCCGGCAGCGTGATGTCATTCAGGTTTCTGCAGCCGGAAAAGGAGCCCCTGCGGATGCTGGTCAGCCCTTCGGCAATGCGGATGCTGATGATGCTGTTGCGGATGTTTGACCAGGGAATGGTGCCGTATCGGTAGTCTCCGGAGCCCTGTATGCGCAGCACACCGTCCTGAAACGCCCAGCTCAGGCCGGAACCAAACTCGCCACCGATCCGCTCCGAGCCGGATGCATTCTCCTGAAAGTGAAGATTTGCGTTCAGGAGCGCGTCGTTGCCCCCGTATTGCGTTGCAATCCGGATTCCGGCCCACTGCGCCTGCGTACCCTGAAAGTTTACCTCCGTCAGGGAGGGACAATCGGAAAAAGCTGAGGAGGCGATCTCCGTCAGACTGGCCGGAAGGGCAATGCTGCGCAGCTGGGTGCACTCCATGAATGCGAGTTCTCCAATTACGGTCACGCCGCCAGGAATGACCAGCTCCGTCAGCTTGTCGAGCCCGGCGAATGCCATTTTCCCGATGCGGGTAAGGCCCCCCGGCAGAGAGACTGAGGTCACGTTTTTGCAGTTTGAGAACGCGAATTCCCCGATGCTGGTTACGCCTTCTGTTACGACAATGGAGGAGATGGCCCGCCTTGCGTTGATCCAGGGCTTTGCGCTGGCCTGAAAATTATACATATCCCCGCTGCCGCTGATGGTCAGTGTGCCGTTTTCCAGGGTCCAGGTGACATTGTCACCGCAGGCGCTGTTCTCTGCCAGAACGCGCAGAGAACAGACGGAGACGAGCAAAACGCAGGCCAGTACTATGGAAAGAAACCTTTTATACAATATAATCACCCCATATGCGTTGATGGTATTCCGCCCTCCCTTCGGTTCAGGGGAGGCAGGATATGACGGGAAGCATCTCCCTTCCCCGGGGGAGGGAGATGCTTCGATAATTGCCGACGGGCGGGCGTCAGCTCCGGATGCCCAGATAATTGACCAGACCGATGTCCGCGGGAGAATAGCCGCAGGGCATCAGATACTTCATGAACAGGTTGCCCACTGCCTCCTGCACGGAAGCTGTCAGCACCGTAAACATCATGTCACTCTCCGCGCTGATTTTTTTCGCATTGGTGCCGGTAAAGTCCGCGGGGATATAGGCTGCGGCTGCCTGCACATTGTCGTCAAACAACACTGCCTCGTAGGGTGTTGTGAGGTCTTTTGGAATCAGCATGATCGTGACCCATGGTGTGGAAAAGTTCTCTCCGTCCTCGCTGCTTCCGAGCAGGGTTGAGAGGGCGAGCATATCGGTGTCTGAGAAATAGCTCAGCACGTAGCTTTTCAGGTTATAATGGTCGCCCCGGTCCTCCGTCTGGGTATCCAGCACAAAGTTGTAATTACCGTTGCTGTAGCGGCCCCTGCTTGATGCGAGCGAAACAAGATAGTCATATGCGCTCTGGCTGACATCCGTTGTCACAAACTGCGTCAGGCCAAGATCCTTCACCGAATAGCCTTTTGGCGCAAAAAGCAGCCGGTTGGCCGTATTCAGAAGATTGGGCAGCATCCAGATCCCCTGCCACAAGGATGACTTGATCAGCTCGTCCGGGCCCTCCCGGGCGATGACCTGCAGTCCCTGAACGTCGCTGTCGGAAAAGGCACCGGCATAGTCTGCGGAGATGATACCGGTATTATGGGCGTCCATGGTATCGGCTGAAAGGTCGGAGGTGTTATTCAGAGAATAGGAGAAGATAAACACCAGCGGTTCTTCCCTGGATTCCGGAAACTCCAGAATCGTGTAGTAGGCTCCGTCCTCCATACCCCAGCGGAAGAAGAAATACACGTTGGAAAAAGAAGGGTCGTAGCTGAGCCAGTAGAGACTCTGGGCCCTGGAGACGGAGGAGTCAGAGGAGCTGAAAAAATAGTTGTATTCCGCGCCGTCTTCGGACAGGGTGCCCTTTTCTTTTGCCAGCGATACGAGGAAGGCGTAAAGTGACTGGGACGGCTGCGGCTGCGGCTGCATGGGCTGCACGGTAATCCGCCTCTCGGGGTCGATCATCCGCGTGGCAACCGCGGCAATCTGGGACCGCGTTACCGGCTCGTTGGGCTGGAGCGTCGGCCGGCTTGCCTCGCCCTGGACGCCCACCATCACGCCGGCGCAGTATAGGACATCTATGGCGTCGATCATTTCCTCATCGCTCAGTGCGTCCAGCGAATCGAGAACATCGGACTGCGCGACATCGAAGCTGTTGATCGCCCGCAGCGCCTCAGCGGGCACGGAGTTGACAAAAATGGCTGCAATCTCTCCACGGGAGGCTATCGCGTTATAATTGCGGAATTCCCCTTCATAGATAATACCGGTTTTCAGGGCGTAGTCCACATAGACCTGATACCAGGGTGTGCCCTGCTGAAATGTCCCGTCTCCGCCGTTATAAATATTGTGAATGCGACAGGCGATTGTCAGCGCCTGCGCCACGGACAGATTGTCCAGCGGAAGGAACTGGGAGCCGCTCGTACCCACCATCAATCCGCACTCATACACTGCCCTGATATCCTGCGCGTACCACTCCGTCGCCGCAACGTCGGAAAACTGGCCGTCGTGATAGGTCCGGATCACTTTGAAATCATCCAGGCTGTCCAGAAACGAGGGGTTGGGAACCGTATCCGCAAGCGCGACGGGGAAGACGGACAGAAGCAGCACAAAAGACAAAAGCGCTGCCATCAGCTTTTTCATTTTCATTATTTTCTCCCTTCAATTCTTTCAGCATGATTGCGCCCCAAACAGCACCGCAGGTCCGCAGAATAATACATGAATAATATCATAAATCCAGGCGAGTGGCTATGCCTGTGCCGAAGTTTTTTCCAATTCGGCGGGATGCACAAGTCGGGGAGCGGGAATACAGCAAAAATGAATAAAGCAGCGCGCCGGTATTCCATGCAGTGCGCACAGCTGCGGCAACACAGCAAAAACAGTCTTGAAATCTGCACAACTATGTGCTATTTTTTAGTACTAACACCATATGTTGTGCAGCCATATCTGCGCACGTGTGCTGAAACGGTGGATACAGGAGGCATGGAGCTTATGAAATCGCGCGATGTACATTCTTTGGTTATCAGTGTTTGTTTGCTGTTGCTGACATTTTTGCTTTGGACGCCCGCGCTGGCGGAGAGTGAAACCGGTTTGCGCGCTTTTCGTGATATTTATTCATATTCGGAGGGAACCTTTTCAGACGTCCCCCAGGACTCCTGGTTTGCCGGCGGCGTGAGGACTGTCTACAACAAGGGGATTATGAACGGCGTGGACCAGGAGCGGTTTGCCCCGGGGGATACGGTGACCTGGGCACAGGCAGTGACGATCGCCGCAAGGCTTCATGCCGCCTGCCACGGCAATACTGTCCCGCACGCGGCGGGAGAATGGTATCAAAGCTATCTGGACTATACCGGCCGGACCGGGCTCCTGCCGGACACTTGTCCGGAGCCGCAGGAGCTTGGGACGGCGGAGATTACGCGGCAGGAACTGGCAGCATTGTTTCGCCGGGTGGTCTCCGAGGACGAACTGCCCGCTGTGAATGATGCCAGACCGGCGGACATGGAGCAGATCAGCACCCGCTTTCGCACTGCGGTGACGGATATGTATGCCTCCGGCATTTTTACCGGCAAGGAGGGCGGAAAATTTGATCCGGAGGGACGGATTACCCGGGCGGAGACGGCGACCATCATCACGCGGCTGCTCTGTCCGGCACAGCGGGTGAGCGCGGACCACCGCATAGATCCGGCGATGGCCGCGCAGACCGGCACCTTTTTGTCCGGGGGCGGCATCGCTGTCACGGACGGAGCCGTGACCTACTACATTGTGTCTGAGAGACACGGCGTGGAGGAGACATATTCCAGCGACTGCACCATTGTCGCACGAGGCGACGACGGGTCGCTGCGGGAGATCTACTCCTGTGACGAAAATCTGGGACATCTGTCTGTAGATGCCGGCGGCAAGCTGTATGTAATCGCCGGCCAGTCCACCCTGCTGCGGATCGACCCCGTCTCCGGCGCGGCGGAAAGCCTGTATCGCTCGCCCACCTGGCTCCGCGTTTACACAATCTATGATGGCAGCATCTATATCTACGAGGAGGCAAAGACAAGTACAGATTCCTATAACAGCCTGTTTCGGATCGGCAAGCTGAAGCAGGGCAGGGCGGAGGTTTTGATGGACAGTATCCGATGGAGTGCCGGGCTCTATATCGACGATAGCCTCTATTGCTTCAACAACAAGCTGTATTTTCTCTATGGAGATAAACAGATTGGCAGCGGTATGCCGGAATTCTATCACTACTCCCTGTGGTCGATTGATCTGGACAGCGGCAGTCGGGAGAAGGTGATCGACGGCGCAGACAATCAAGCGCTCTTTTTGAACACCGTGGCATATGGCGGCGCAACCATCTGGTTTCTGGGCGCGGATGCGAAGGAGGAGCACTGGTTCCTTCGGCGTGCCAGCCTTGTGCTTCCGGAGCTGGTGGAGACAGTCTGCGAGCTTTCCGAGGAGGAGAAGAAGACCCATATTACGCTGTATGCCAATGACGGGGCGCTGTATTATCAAGCCTCCGGGGCACTGAAGCTGTGGCAGGTCACACCCTCCGGCAGCTTTTTGGAGCTGTCCTCGGTGTCCACCCCGTATGTTGAGTATTCCACCGTCACCAGACAGGGCATTGTGCTCCATGCCCTCTCCAATGTGTATCAGCTGTATAACGAGCAGATAGAGGTCAGTCTGCCCGACGGAACACGGACAAATTATCTGACGTTTCTTGGACGGCCGTGGCTGGTCAGAGGCACCGGAATCCTGCAGGCAGCATACCGCGAGCGTCGTTGGGATGCGCCGGCGGCAGCGGTGGGAGAGGTCGTCGTCGATATTACCCGGGAGTACCGTACCGTCGACGGGGACTATGCCGCTGAGCTCGTGGTTGTGAACGGACTGGATACGGAGGCAGCGCTGGGCAGAATCATATTGGATTTCACCGGCGAGGGGGTCAGCCTCAACCGCAGCTTTATTCTGGGAGAAACCCTTTCTGCCGGAGCCAGGGCCAGTTATACCTTTTCCGTCCCCGCGCAGATACTGGGCAGCGTGGCAGACAGAGAGGATTTCACGCTGTCCTTTACGATATATTACAGCAATCCGTAAACCCCTGCAAAAGTGCAGTATCGGGACTGTAACTGTATGTGTCCTGCGCGCACGTCCGCCTCTTGCAAAATCGGGACGCCGGTGCTATACTCATCGTGATAATAAGAACCTGTATTCACAGTCGAAACATGCCATCTTGGCGCGCCATTTTGCCGCCAGACAAGGCGTTTTGACGCAGCCATACTTTGTGTATGGCAAGGAAAAACAACACAGTATGGCGGCAAAATGGCCGTCAGGATGGCGTGGGGCGGGACTGTTATGTGAATACAGGCTCTAAGTTCCGGGAAAACCGGCAGATTATTTCAGAGAGGAGCACGGAACAGCATATGAAGCCGACCCTTGTCATCATGGCCGCCGGCATGGGCAGCCGCTTCGGTGGTCTCAAGCAGCTTATCAGCGTAGACGACGCGGGCCATCCCATTATCGACTTTTCCCTCTACGACGCCCGCCGCGCGGGGTTTGAGCGGGTGGTATTTATTATCAAACACGCCATTGAGGCAGATTTCAAGGCCGCCATCGGGGAGCGGATGAAGCAGTGGTTTCAGGTGGACTACATCTATCAGGAGAACGAGCTGCTGCCCGAGGGCTTTGCCGGGGCAATTCCGGAGGGCAGAGTGAAGCCCTGGGGAACCGGACACGCAGTGGCCTGCTGCCGGGATGCGGTGAAGGGTCCCCTGGCCGTGGTCAATGCAGACGACTTTTATGGTGCGCGGGCCTTCCAGACGGTCTTTAACTTCCTGGATGGGCCCCACGGGGAGCATGAGCAGGCCATGGTGGGCTATCGCCTGCGCAACACCATGACCGAAAACGGCTATGTCTCCCGGGGCATCTGCGATGTGCAGGACGGGTATCTCACGTCCATCACCGAGCGGGTGCGTATCGAAAAGCGGGGCGAGGCCGCTGCCTATATCGAGGACGGCCGGGAGTTTCCCCTGACCGGGGACGAGACGGCCAGCATGAATATCTGGGGCTTTTCCGCCGGAATGCCGGAGGTGCTCTGGGAGCGTTTTCCGGCCTTTCTGGAGGACCGGCTGCGGACAGACCCGCTGAAATGCGAGTATTTCCTGCCCAACGTGATGGGACAGCTGTTGGCGGAGGGGAAAATCTCCGTGCGGGTGCTCCCCTGCGAGGAGGTCTGGCACGGCATGACCTATCAGGAGGATCTGGAGAGCGTGCGCCAGGCTGTCCGGGAGTTAAAGGCCGCGGGCGTCTATCCGGAAAAGCTCTGGGAATAATCAGTATCTGATTTCTGCATAGTACTTGTCCGGGGGTGCTTTTGCATACCCCGGCATTTCCCTGCCGGTCCGCAGAAGGAGCTGCGTGGGCGAGGGCAGAGGTAGAGGAGGCCAGACAGAGAAATCTGGTAGACAGCTCCTACGACAACAATTATCAGAAGCCCATCACCCGGCTGGAGTTCAGCCATCTGATACTGGATACACTTTCCGCCGTGTGGGGGTACTCCGCACTGGATCAGGTCATTGGCAGCCCCGACGAGATACAGGACACATTTGTAGACACCACCAGCATCTATGCGGTGGCGGCCAATCGCTACTACATCGTTCTCGGTTGGGGAGACGGCGGATTTCATCCCGACAATTATATTACCCGGCAGGAGGCCGCCACCATGCTTGCCCGCGCCGGTACCATGGTGCTGAATCTGACCGCGGGCCCAGCGATCTCCTTCAACGACCGGGAGCAGATCGCAGGCTGGGCGGTGGACAGCGTTGATTATGTTTCGGGTCTGCTGGACCCGGTTACCGGCGGCGCGGTGATGAACGGCAACGGGACCGGCGGCTTTTCCCCGCTGGGGAACTACAGCCGGGAGCAGGCCTTTCTGACTGCCCTGCGGCTCTATCACGCCGCCACGTTTGCGGATACCGTTCAGCCGACCAATGCGCCGACGCCGCGGCCGGCAGCAACACCGGCTCCGACGCCGCGGCCGGCAGCAACGCCAACCCCGACGGCAATTCCGACACCGACGCCCGCCCCTGTCAGCACGGTCCGGGATACACAGGCGCTGAAAAAACTGATTCACGACGGCATTTGGCGGGGCGACAAGGACATTACCTTCCGGATTGCGGATTACATTCCCGCCGGATGGGATATCGGCGAAACGCTTGTCAACCTCGGAAGGGAGCTCAGCTATGAACCGGACATGTTTGCTTTCGTGTCGGCAAGCTGGGATTGGGACAGCACGTCCACGTTTGCAAGCTGTCATCCCGTCTACGACAGCACCGTCGTGTCTGACTATTCCGGGGCGAAGCAGCTGTACCGTGAGGGAATTGCGGACATCACTGCCGGGGTGGACCCCGGGTGGACAACGGTTGCAAAGCTGCTCTATCTCAACAGTGAGGTGTGCCTCCGATTCCGTTTTGCCGACCGCGCAAATACCAACGCCTACAAGATGCTGCGGTATGGCTCCGGCAACTGCGAGGGCCATTCCATGCTGATGTGCGCTCTGCTGGATGAGGTGGGCATTCCGAGTCTCATCTGCCGGAGCAGCAGCTTGGAGCACACCTGAAATGTGGTGCAGGTCGGCGACAGCTGGTACCATTTCGATGTGACATATAACGACCCCTCTCCCGATGTTGCCGGCACCTGCCTCGGCGAGTGGGCTTTGCTGTCCACCGGCGCACTGTGCACCCGGCAGGGAGGGACCCACTATGTCCTGGATGACTGGGAATATGAAAAGCCGGTAAGCTGCACCAACACCAACTATGACAACCTGTTCTGGCACGATGCCATCTCTCCGTTCCTGTATCTGGACGGTGCATGGTACTATGTCAGTCCCTCTGGCTTGATGCGCTGGAACGGGAGCTCTGCCGCAGCCTCCTCCGTGGTCTCTTTTCCGGAGCTTTATCGTGAATGGTATCCCTCCCGCAGCTTCTCCCTGCTGTGCTTTTCCTCCGGCCTGTTTGCCCATCAGGGGCAGGTCTATTTCAACTCCTCCTTCCATGTGCTGCGGTATGACCCCTCCACCGGTCGGGCGGAGCGCTGCGTCCACCTGCTGGAGCACGGCAAGGGTGCCCGCACCTGTTATCTGAGCGGCAGCGGCGACGGCCTGATGTATCTGGACAACGACGACAGCTATTACTTTGTGCCCTTTGCCGAGATGTGACGGAACCGGGGTACGGGGAGCGGACGCAGCCTATTACGGGGAGAGACTCTGCATCCGAACACGCAATCGAACAAAAAAAGCAGAGCGCTTTCCATCCGGATGAACAACCGGACGGAGGCGCTCTGCCTTAGAGCCTGTTTAATATCTCCCCGCGCACGTCTTTTCGGCGGCTTTTCCGCCTGATTTTCGTTGCTCAACCTTGAAATCCACA
>CAJOPB010000236.1 GCA_905236305.1 uncultured Oscillospiraceae bacterium
GCATTTGCGCCTTTTGGCGCAAATGGGCGACGCGTCAAGCGGCGCCTCTCCCATAAAAAGTTTCTACTTTTTATGGGAGAATAGTATAAGTGCATCTCCAATCAGCGCAAAGAAAAAATTCGGAGCAGGTTCCACGCCCCCGCACGGGGGACGGAGAACCTGCTCCGGTCTTTTTGCTGTTTTTTCAGCAAAAACCTATGGGCAGAAATAGTTTCACAGCCCGGCGATCAGGTGCCGCACAATTGCTGCGCATCTGGCGGCAGCGGCCTTCGAAAACTCCATATAGGACATCTCCTCAGAATCGTCCGCCTTGTCCGATATGGCCCGGAGGATCACAAACGGCGTATGATTCAGATAGCAGACCTGGGCGATTGCGCCGCCCTCCATCTCGCAGCACATCCCGCCAAAGCGGGCAAGGATCGTCTCCTTTTGCTCCCGCGACGCAATAAACTGGTCCCCGGAGCACACGCGCCCCTCAAACACCCGGATCTCCGGCGCGGCCCGGTGCGCGGCATCGGCCGCCATTGTCCGCAGCGTCTCATCCGCCGGGAACGCATACAGTCCGGTGTATGGGATTTCACCGCGCGCAAAGCCAATGGGAGAGACATCGAAATCGTGCTGTACCGCATCCGTTGAGATCACAATATCCCCAATATCTATCTCGTTGTCCATGGAGCCCGCAACCCCGGTATTGATGACCCGGTTCACGCCGAAGCTGTTGATCAGCGTATGTGCGCAGATTCCCGCATTGACCTTTCCGATACCGCATTTCACGACCACAACGCGCTTTTCTTCCAGCGTGCCCTCGAAGAATTCCATCCCCGCAACGGTCGTGACGGAGGCGCCTTTCATGTCCTTCTTCAGCGAGGCAACCTCCTCGTCCATCGCGCCGATGATCCCGGTCTTATCCGCTCCCGCGCACCCTGTTTCCCCACAGGCATTCCCGTTTACGGCTTTTCCCGGCTCGTAAAGCTGTCTTTCCATCTCAGTTCCCTCCTCAATTCACAATCCTCCGGATATTTGCAGGCCCCGCACTCCAAACGATCTCCCTGCCAAGCGGAGGCCCGATTTTATAACTGTCCTGCCGCTTTCGGTCTCACGCGGACGGCATTTGAGATTCCAGCGCACCTCTTGCGCAGGCCGTTACATCCGCCCCAAGGGGTACGCTTCCGAAAATTGTCACTGCGGTCTTTTCCTGCACCTCATGGCTTACAGACTGCAGCACGACGGCGCCGCAGCGTCTGGCCCGCTCCGCAGCGCGCTTTTCCGCCTCAGCTGCGGCATACTCCACCGCCTCCTTCATGGTCTCAAAGCCCATTTTTTCCGTACCGTAAACCCAGAAGTCCCTCCCCTGGCTGTCCTCTGTCAGCCGCTCTGCCCGTACCGCCACAGTGTCATACACGCAGACGCTGCCCAGCATGGCGCCCAAAGCATTGGAAACCGCGGAAAACGGAGAGACCCTGCAGTGCGTCTGCAAGGCTCTCGCCACATCCGGAAGAAAAATATGGGTAGGCGCGCCGGAGCCCAACAGCACAGCCCGGGTGGAAAACGCGCAGCGGTAAAAGCCGTCCCCCTGCTCCCCCATCGCCTCACGATAGGCCATGCGCGCCATTTTCTCCAGATCAGCCGGCAGCTGCGTCTGACGGCCCGTCTTATAGCGGTCAAGCCAGAGCATCCGCACGATGGCGCAATAGAGCTTTTCCTTCACCTGGGTATACACTGCCTCCAGCAGCGCCTGTTCTCCCAGCCCCGTGGCACGCTGCAAAAAGCGCAGGGACGCCTCTGCCCCTCTGCGGGCAGCATCGGTGGAAAGCAGGTCCCCATAGGCGCCCTCGGCGCTGTCCCGACGATCTCCCCGCAGCAAAATCGCATCTGTGGGGGTAAAGCCGCAGCGCAGCACCAGACCCAGCCGCTCCAGCCGGTCGGTACGGTTGGTATATTCATCCATGTCCAGTCCCCGGGCCAGACCCGTCACGCTGAGGGGGCCCTGCTCCAGCAGCGTGCAGATATGCCTCTCTGTATCGGTCAAAAGCCGCCCCCGGGGCCCCTGCCAGTCCTCCCGCAGCAGCAAAAAATATTCGTAAAGCGGCAGGACGCTGGGACTGGCCTGCGCTGCCAGTGCCTCCAGCTCCGGCAGAATCTCCGGGTGCTCCCCCGCAAGGATCGACATGGGCAAAGCCCTGCGGCTGTCCAGGCTTATCCGCCCGCGGCCATAGCACACCCGGCTGTCACCCCCCAGTCCAAGGGTCTCGATGCTGACACCCCGGACAAAGGTCTGCCACCCTGCCAGACGGATGCCTTCATTGTCAATCTTCGCCGCACCGCCGCGGATGATCGCCAGGTCACTGGTTGTGCCGCCCATATCCACCACGACTGCATTCTCCTCCTGAAACAGCTCCATGGCCCCCTTCACACTGGCAGTGGGACCGCAGACAAGCGTCTCTACAGGATATTGCAGCGTATATTCCTCGCTGACCAGACTGCCGTCGCTGCGCATGACAAACACCGGGATTTCCAGCCCCTCCTCCCGCAGGACCTGGTGAATGGCCCGGAAGAAATCCGCGATCACCGGAGCCATACGTGCATTCAGCAGCGCCCCCGCACCCCGCTTGATCACGTTGAGCTCATGAAAGATCTCATAGGAACAGGTCACGGGAATATCAGAGACACTGGCAATACGCTCCCTGGCCAGCCGCTCATAGAGGCCGTCGTTCTCCCGGGCGCCGATCTGGGCCACGGCAATACTGCCATAGCTGCGCAGCACCTCCGGCAGCAGCGCGTCCAGAGCCTCCCAGTCCGGCGCGATTCCCTTCGAGGCGTCTCCGTCAATAAAACGCATAAAGTCCATGCTCTCAAAGCCATAGGAGCTCAGCGTCCACTCCACCGCGTCACGGCTGGCGCCTATAAACAGCAAACAGACGTTCTCCCCCTTCTTCTCCACACAGGCATTGGTCGCCAGCGTGGTTGAGAGCGAGAGGTAACCGGCCTGTGCCAGCATTTCCCGGGGAAGCCGGCACAGCGCCTCCCGAATACCCGTTTCCAAATGCTCATGGGTTGTCACAGACTTGGCAAAGGCAAGAATCTTTTTCCGGGCAAGGTCATAGATCACTGCATCTGTAGAGGTACTGCCGGTATCAATTCCGATTGCGATCATAATGCTGGTTGTTCCTTTCCCCTTCCCATACACCTGAAGGTCTCCCGGAAAGAGAGTAAAATTCCAAAAATCGTAGAAAACTACAAAACTGCGCCGAAAAAGCATGGTACAATTCTTGTAGAAGCAGTTGGGAATGATGAACTCCCGCACCTATAATAAAACACGAAAAGGAGATTGTCAACATGACGAAAATGGAGAGAGTCCTCGCCGCGCTGAATCACGAGGAACCCGACCGTGTGCCTGTCTACCCCATTCTGGCCGGCGTTACCCGCAAGCTTGTGGGCGCCAGCTACAAGGACTGGTCCACCAATGCGGACATCTTTGCCGCGTCTCAGATCAAGGCCGCTGATGAATATGATCTGGATTGCATCGTAACACTGCTGGACCTCTCGCTGGAGAGCACCGCATGGGGTCAGGAGCTGGTCTATCCCGAGCGGGATGCCGCCCATCCCGACTATGACAATCTCGTCATTCAGGATATTGACGATTACAGCAAGATCAAGAAGGTGGACTACCGCACCTGCGAGCGCATGATGATGCATATCGAGGCCTGCAAAAAGATTGTCGCCGCCAAGGGCGGCGAGCTGCCGATCGTGGCCTTCGTCTTCGGCCCCATGGGTACTCTTTCCATGCTGCGCAGCCAGCAGGAGATGTATATGGACCTCTATGACGACCCCGACGCGGTAAAGGAGGCCGCAAAAGAGGTCGCCGCCACCCTGAAGGAATATGCCGAGGCACTCTGCGATACCGGCATCAACGGTATCATGTGGGATACGCTGTTTGCATCCGGCTCCATCATGAGCAAGGAGATGTGGATTGAATTTGAGGCGGGCCTGATGAAGGAGTTGTCACAGGCTGTAAGGGACAAGGGCTGTCTCAACATGATCCACAACTGTGGCCAGAAGATCTATTTTGACGCCCAGATCGACGCCATTCAGCCCGCCGCAATCTCCTTCCTCTATCCGCCGGATGACTGTGCCGACTTTGCAGAGTGCAAGGCAAAGTACGGCGACAAAACCACGCTCATCGGCTGTGTACCTCCCTCCAAGGTGGTGCTGGGCAGCGACGAGGAGTGGGACCAGGCCTGCCGCGAGAATATCGACCAGATGGCAAAGGGCGGCGGCTTTATGCTGGCCACCGGCTGCGAATATCCCTCCGACGCACCCTTTGACCGTGCCGTTCGCATGGTCAACGTGGCAAAGACCTATGGCGTTTATAAAAAATAAGCAATTCGAAGGACAGCTGCGCTTTCCCCTCCGGGAATAAATTCTTCCGGCGCCATAAAACGCTTTCATAGCGTTTTATGGCGCCGGAAGAATTTATGCTTTATTTTATTGAAAAAGCACCGCGCAAGGCGCAGACTGGTATCATTTCAGCATGCTCTCCGCCACAGCCACGATATGCTCCGCGCTGAGTCCAAATTGTTTTAAAAGCGCGCCCGCAGGACCGGAATGCCCGAATTCGTCATTCACGCCGATGCGCCGGAGAGGTGTGGGCTGCTGCTCAGCCAGCAGCGCGGCCACTGCCTCGCCCAGGCCGCCGATGACTGAGTGCTCCTCGCAGGTGATCACCTTTCCGCACTCTCTGGCGGCACGCAGCACCAGCTCCTCGTCCAAAGGCTTGATCGTGCAGAGGTTGATGACCCGGGCGGAAATGCCCTTCTGCGCCAGCGCCTCGCCGGCCTGGATGGCCTCCCAGGTCATGAGTCCTGTCGCAAGGATGGCCACGTCGCCGCCATCCCGCAGCACCTCGCCCTTGCCGATACGGAAGCTGTCAATCAGGCTCTCATCGTGGAACACCGGCAGCGCCAGCCGCCCGAAGCGGAGATAGACAGGGCCGCGGTGTGCGTATGCGGCACGAACCGCCGCTCTGGCCTCCACATCGTCTGCGGGACACAGCACCACCATGCCGGGGATGGAGCGCATCAGCGCAAAGTCCTCGCAGCACTGGTGGGAGGCGCCGTCCTCGCCCACGGAGATCCCGCCGTGGGTTGCACCGATTTTCACATTCAGGTGCGGATAGCCGATGGAGTTGCGAATCTGCTCAAAAGCCCGCCCCGCGGCGAACATGGCAAAGCTTGAGGCAAAGGGCACCAGCCCCATGGTGGAGGCGCCGGCCGCTACGGCGATCATATTGCCCTCGGCAATGCCGCAGTTGAAATGCCGGTTCGGGAAAGCCTTTTTGAAGGTGCTGGTCTTGGTTGCGCCGGAGAGATCGGCGTCAAATACGATGAGATCCTCGTGCTCCGCTCCCAGCTCGGCCAGAGCATTTCCATAGCTGTCACGGGTAGCGATCTTTTTCATATCCGCCATTTCACATCGCCTCCAATTCTTTTCTCAGAGCCTCCAGCTCCGCCATGCCCTGGGCATATTCCGCATCATTGGGGGCTTTGCCGTGCCAGCCCGCCTGATCCTCCATATACGAGACGCCCTTGCCCTTCGTGGTCTTCATCACAATGGCGGTTGGGATGCCCTTAGTCTCCTTCGCCCTGGCAAATGCGGCCTCAAGCTGCTGGAAGTCATGCCCGTCCACCTGCTCTACATGTAAGCCAAAGGCTGCCAGCTTGTCGGGAATCGGATAAGAATTCATGACATCCGTTACCCTGCCGTCGATCTGCAATCCATTGTTGTCCACTATCACGCAGAGGTTGTCCAGTCCGTAGTGATGGGAGAGCATCAGCGCCTCCCAGACCTGGCCCTCCTCAAGCTCGCCGTCACCCAGCAGGGCATAGACCCGGACGGTCTTTCCCGTGTGCTTCGCTGCCAGTGCCATGCCCGCGGCGGCGGATATACCCTGTCCAAGGGAGCCGGTGGACATATCCACGCCGGGGGTCTCGTTCATGTTGGGATGGCCTTGCAGACGGCTGCCGATGGCACGCAGGGTAGTCAGCTCCTCCTCCGGGAAGAATCCTCTCGCAGCCAGAACAGAATAGAGGCCGGGGGCAGTATGCCCCTTGGAGAGAACAAAACGATCCCGCTCCTCCCAGCGGGGATTTGCCGGGTCAATGTTCATTTCCTTAAAATAGAGCCAGGTGAATACGTCTGCGGCTGACAGGCTGCCGCCGGGATGGCCGCACTTTGCGGCATGTGTGGCAGTCAGAATTCCCTCCCGCACACGCACGGCAGTCAGACGCAGGTCCTTGAGTTCTGAAGCTGTCATAGCGCTCCTCCTTTTGTTGAAAATGCAGATTGTCAAATTTTTCACATCCTGACAATACTTGTGTATATTATATCAAAGACACCGTCATTTTACAAGCACCATAATAATACTTGTCAAATTAAGTGACTGTTCACAGGAGGAGGGAAAGCTCTCTTTGCCTCGCAGAGTTCCGCGCCGCCCTAAAGGACTAGCTATGCGTCGCAGCGCGGAATCAATTTTAACCATTTTTGGCGGCGGCATGTACGTCGCCAAAAATACCTTTCACGGAGCGGAGTGTGCGAGCGCAGCGAATGCGCGCAGCACAGCCTTTCGTTACGGTTCAGACGCCCCCGGCGTCTGAACCGTAACGAAATTAATGGACAGGACCTCCATGCGCCGCTATTTTTCTGCGGGCGTCTGGAGGTCCTTCAGTATTGGGGCGCAAAGTAGTGCCTCTTTGCATATTCAAAGTGTTCCTCAAAACGTGCGACGGCAGTCCGTACCACGCGCCTGGCGGGAAAGAAAATGTCATAGGCGTGGAACCAGCCGGCATAGACATCCACCGACGCCTCCACGCCGGCTGCCCGGAGGTGCCGCACGTAGTCCACCGTCTCGCAATAAAAGGGCTCGATGTCCCCCACAAAGGTGTAGCATGGCGGCAGGTTCCGATAATCCGTACAGCGGGCGGGAGAAGCATAGCAGGAGACAATGTCCGTACCATAGGCCGCCCGGAGATAGCGCTTCCACGCCTTATGGTTTCTCCTGGTGTTCCAGTTGGGCGCATGGTTGTCTCTGGACGAGGGGGTGTCCCGGTCATCCAGCATGGGGTACAGGGGCATTTGAAACGCTATATTGACCTCTCCCCTGTCCCGGGCAAGAATGCACAGCGCTGCCGCCAGGCCGCCCCCTGCGCTCTCTCCCCCCACCATCAGCTGGTCGGAGCGCACATTCCATTCCGCGCCGTGGTCCCGAAGATAGCGCAGCGCAGCATAACAGTCCTGCAGGGCGGCGGGATAGGGATTTTTTCGCGAAAGACGATATTCCGGTGCCGCCAGCACTGCCCCGTGCTTCACCACCAGGGAAAGCGCCCGGGTTGCAAAAACATCCTTCGCAGTGCCGGACTGGTAGCCTCCGCCGTGAATCCACAGCACCCCCGGCACCGGTGCGCCGCTTCTGACCGACGGACGAAGAATCAGCAGCTTTTCCCTGTGCTCTCCCACGGGAATCACCCGTCGCTCTACTAAAAACGGATATCTGGCGATTATGAACTCCCCCCTATCACGCCTTTGCAGGGCGAATGAATAGTTTGTGTATGGCAAGGAAAAATAACGCCGCATGGCGGCAAAATGGCCGTCAAGACGGCGTAGGTGGGGCTATGAATACTGGCTCTAAAAGAAAAAACGTTTTTTCATGGACTGGCGAAAGGGTGAAATCATGCCAAGCACCAGCAAAAACAGTCCCGCCGCTCCAAATCCGGCGAGGGAGAACAGACTCCAGCGGAACATTCCGGTTCCAAAGGCAAGGTGCTCAAAAAACTCCACCAGCATGGTATAGCCCCCCAGCAAAATCAGAAAGCCGCCGAAGATGAAGGCCCGGCCCCGGTGTACATATTTCAGCAGGCAGAGCATTGCCTCCGACAGAATACAGCTCGCCGCAATCACCGGGAAGGCAAAGGGCAAAAACCATCTGCCGCCCACGGAAAGGCAGATATACAGTACATAGAGCGCAGCGGCTGCATGGCCCACCGGGAGGAACACCTCTGCTCTGGGATGCAGAAACCAGCATGGCAGCACCGCGATGACATAAAATAAGCCGATGCCGCCCACCACATATCCGCCCCAGCCGAGACGCCGGTTGAGCCGAAAGCAGATAATCAGGACCACTGCAACGGCCAGAGCACAGAGAATGGTAAGGGCAATCGCCGCCGGCCTTCGGGTTTCCCGATAATGTCTGGGCATGGTATCAGGATAATTTTTCTCCCGGTTCTCGCCGTTTCCATCCGCCTCCGGGTTCCAGACCGGGGTGTCGCACAGCGGGCAGCGGGCCTCCCCCTCCTGTAATTTTACTCCGCATCTTACACAGTACATTGCGTCTCACCCCCGATATGCAGCGCCCTGTCTCTCCGGTTGGTCTCGATCTCCACGGGAATCCCCATGGCAACCAGCTCGGAAAAAAATCGCCGCTCCAGTTCCTTCTCACGAATGCTGCGGATCATATTGATATAGGTTTTTCCGCCATAGCTCACCACGGAGCAGTTGTTGGGATAACTGCGCTGCGGTCCGATGATGAACTCCATGCGCCGGACATATGTCCGCATCTCCTCCGGGAGGGACATGCTCCCCAGATTGGAGATATTCAGGCAACCGCCCCCCTCCCCTCTCTGGAGATAAACCAGCTTCATCACAAGATTTTTTACCCCGACCGGCGCCAGCCGAAGCGCCGCGACCCGCTGCGGAAGCACATTTGCGGCGATCATGCCCGCCATGTACTGGGGTGTGGCACAGGCGCAGAGCTGATGCCAGATGGTTTTGCACAGCTGCTCCGTGGAATAGTCCCCAAAGCGCGGGTCCACGCCGGTGTTGAGCACAAGGGCAAAATTTCGCAGTGTCCGGCTGCCATAGAGCCGCCGCAGATCAACGGGGATCGTAATACGCACCGGCCGCTGTCTCCTGCGGGGAACCTCCTGATTTTGCAGCGCAATTACGCTCCGGGCCATCACGCCGCCCAGCAGCGCTGTGACAGACACACCATAGCTGCGGGCCAAACCCACCAGCGCGCCGGTATCCACGATCCCCGTGGTCAGGTGCCGGAAGCCGTCCTCCTCCCGGGTCCCGCGGAGGCGGTACGCTCTCGTCTCGCTGCCGCCCAGCGCCGCCTCCGCCGTGTATTTCAAAAAACTGTCCTCCAGCTCCTCTGCACGGGGTGCTTCCGCCAAATCCACCAGCTCTCCCGACACCGGGAGGCGCAGTCCATAGCGCAGAGAAAGATAGCATGCGGTCAGATTGCACAGAAGCACGCTCCCGCCCCTTCCGTCCGTCAGAGCGTGAAAAAACTCCAGGGCAATCCGATTTTTATAATAGAGCACCCGCAGGCAGTTTTTTTGAAGCTCCCGCCGGCGCATAAAGGTCAACGGATAGGCATAGTCCTCCCGCACCGTCACCGGATGCCGGCTCTCCTCCAGATAGTACCAGAAAAAGCCCTTACGCAGCGTGACAAAAAAGGATGGAAACCGTTTTGCCAGCTTCTCCACCGCTTTTTGCAGCACCTCCGGGTCCACCGGCTCATTGAGTGTGACAGAAAGCCGAAACGCATTGCACCAGTCCCGCTTGGCCACGGCCGGAAAGATCAGAGCGGCTGTATCCAGCCGATACCATTGCTTTTGCATAGCTTTTGTTCGTCCTTACCCCAGTCTCGCCTGCCCCCGCGGGCGCTGCGGAGTCCCCGGGCAATTATCTCCAGGGGAAGGTGGCCAGGCCGTAAATATACAGTGCCAGCACGCAGATCGGGACAAAATATTGAAATACCGGCCGCATCCAGCCTTTGACCTTCAGTCCCTTTCCCGTGTTGGCCTCCGCCAGAAACGCATCCCAGCCCCAGCCCTTGCGGCTGCAGCAGAACAGCGCGAAAACCAGCGCGCCGAGCGGAAGCAGGTTGGTGCTGACGATAAAGTCCCAGAAATCCAGCCATGCAGTGCCCTCTGCAAAGGGCTGGAAATGAAAGACACTGTATCCCAGGGCCGTTGTCAGGGCGAGAAGAAAGATTCCCACGCCGCAGACCAGGCTGCCCTTCGGCCTGCTCCAGCCGGTGAGCTCCCGTATCATTGCCAGAATATTCTCAAAGACGGCCAGCTCCGTTGAGAAGGCAGCGAACACCATAAACAGGAAAAACAGCGAGCCCCAAACCCGGCCGCCGGACATGTTGACAAATACCGTGGCCATGGTGTTGAACAGCAGCGCCGGTCCTGCATTTACCTCAATATCATAGGTGTAGCAGGCGGGAAAGATGATGAGGCCGGAGACCACAGCGACAAAGGAGTCCAGCAGGATAATGTTCACCGACTCCCCCATCAGCGTGCGTTCCTTGCCGATATAGCTGCCGAATATTGCCATGGAGCCGATGCCGATACTCAGGGTAAAAAATGCCTGATTCATGGCCCCGACCACAACAGAGCCATTGATCTTGGAAAAGTCCGGAACCAGATAGAAGTAGAGCCCCTCATGGGCGCCGGGCAAAAGCGCGCTGCGGATTGCCAGCACCAGCATCAGCACAAACAGCGCCGTCATCAGATACTTTGTCACCCGCTCCAGGCCGCCCTGCAGATTGAAGCTCAGCACAAAAAAGCCGAGGGCGACGGCAATCGCGAGATAAACCACATTGACAGCCGGGTTGGTGATCATCCCGCCAAAGCTCAGCTCTGCGCCCCTGCCCATGAGAAAGGACACAAAATAATAGATCATCCAGCCTGTGACAACGGTGTAAAAGGCCATCAGCGCGACATTTCCCAAAAGGGCGAAATAACCGTGGATGTGCCATTTCTGACCCGGACGCTCCAGCTTCTGGTACATCCGCACCGGACTGGCCTGCGCGGCACGTCCCACGGCGAATTCCATGATCATCGCCGGCAGGCCGAGCAGCAGCAGACAAAATACATAGATCAGAACAAATCCGCCTCCCCCGTATTGTCCGGTCATCCAGGGGAATTTCCACACATTGCCGCAGCCGATGGCGCAGCCTGCACTGAGCATGATAAAGCCCAGGCGGCTGCCGAGTCTCTCTCTTTCCTGATTCATTTCCCTTACTCCTTTTTCCTGTAGCTGGCCCTGCCGGCCGGAAAACCGCGCCGGAAGCAGGATGTCCGGTTTCCCGCTTTGTACAGCCTTCTGACCGGCTTCACCCGAACTGCGCTCCCCTCCCAGGCTTCATCCGGCGGGAAAGCACAGCGCCGAGCGCATGCGCATATGCACCCGGGGATTTTGCGCACACTTTGCGCACACGTAGTGGGATTATAACAGAAAACACGCAGCTTGGAAAGAGGCAAATTGTCATGCGTTCTCTCTTGCCGGAGAGCCTCGTAAACGGGAAACGGAGCAGAAAATAATTTCAGAGGAGACGAATTCGCTGTTGACAACGGCCCAAAAATATGCTATCTTATGTGAGCGGTTGATTCCGTTCGTTTCGGCTTGGAGAAGTACCCAAGAGGCCGAAGGGGCTCCCCTGCTAAGGGAGTAGGGCGTGTTGAGCGCCGCCCGGGTTCAAATCC
>CAJOPB010000237.1 GCA_905236305.1 uncultured Oscillospiraceae bacterium
AGCGCAGGAATCCTTTGTGGATTTCAAGCTTTTGCAACGCAGAGTGGCGCTGAATTTCCCGCCAAGACGTGCGCGGGGATTTGTTCAGCGTTTCCATATAGCCCCTCGATGCATCGTTCACGGCACTTCGGGCTATTTTATACTCCCCGGGTTCCCTGCCGCCGCCTCCGGCATCAGAGCTCCCAAATTCAAATCCTTGCCCAGCTTTACATTTGGCGGAGCTATGAGATAGACGCAGCGGGTTACCTTGCGGATGGAACAGTCACTTGCGCAGACAACACCAAGGATAAAATCCGCCAGCCGGCAGGAAAGCTCCTTCGGCGTGGACTCAATATTCACCAGCACCGTACAGCGGGAGCGCAGCTGCCGGGTAATTTCCATTGCATCCTCAAATCGCTCCGGACGGACCAGCACCATCTGTTTTTTGGTCGCGGCTTCCGGTTCAGCAGCTTCCTCCTGCCGGCCGTCCCAAGCCTGCGGCTGAAGACGTGCGCCCGGGTCGGCAGAAACATCAATAAACCTGCCTTCCGGCTGACCTTCCGCCTCCGGCTCAACAGGAGCCGGAGCATTTTCAGTCTCTGTTTCCGATATGTAATCCCCATCATTTTCATCATAGGGATGAATCAGATTTCGGATTGCGTCGAATAATCCCATCTCTCTTACCTCTTTTGCCGTCTTTCTCCGCGAAAGGCCCTTCCCGGAGCCCGGGCAGCTATTTTGCCCCCTTCCGGCAAAACAACTGTCCGGGCGCTCTGCCGCTCCGATGCCGGGAACCCTCAGGATGCGCTGCCAGATTTCTGCAGCCTCGGAGAGCGCAGTCCCCTTATCCCATACCAAACAGGAGCAAAATCACGCCATATATAACACTTGCCAGTATACCGTAAACAATCACGGGACCTGCAATCGAAAACATTTTGACCGCAGTACCCGTAATCCACCCCTCGGTACGGAATTCCAGCGTGGGTGAAACCACCGAGTTTGCAAAACCGGTGATGGGCACCAGCGTTCCGGCTCCTCCATAGCGGGCAATCCGGTCATAGACACCCAATCCGGTCAGCAGCGCGCCGAGAAACACCATTGTCACGCTTGTCCAACTGGCAGCGGCATCCTTCTCTGCACCGAGACCGGTATAAAGATCATTGATGCTTTGACCGATACAACAGATCAGCCCGCCGATCAAAAATGCCAGAAGCATGTCCTTGCCAAGAGGTGATTTGGGCGCTCTCTGACGGACATAGTCTGCATATTCCTCTTTGCTCATTTTCATATTCAGCTGACTCCTTTATCTTAGAATCACTCATAGAATATGAAAAAAAGCGCGTGATATACACCCCATCCCTGCCAGTTCGGCTGCTTTTCCGCCTCGCTTCGGTCGGAGGGCGGACGGAACATGCACAAGACGTGCCGCATAAAATGCAGCGCAGGCATTCCCATAATCAGGAGGTCATTCATGCGCAGCATTTTATATAACCGTACAATGGCATGCGCCTATGCAGAGCGCTGGGCGCTCGCGCGCAATCCGGACTATTCCAGCTTCGACGGCATGGGCGGAGACTGTACAAATTTTGTCTCCCAATGTCTCTTTGCCGGCTGCGGTGTGATGAACTATACCCCTGAAACCGGCTGGTATTTCATCAGTCTGAACGACCGGGCCCCAGCCTGGACCGGAGTAAACCCATTATACCGTTTTCTGACCACAAACCGGGGTGCCGGTCCGTATGCCCGCCCGGCGCCTTTATCGGAGCTGCTCCCGGGAGACATCATTCAACTGGGAAATGGCAGCGGAAGCTATTATCATTCCCTGCTGGTTTTGGAGGCGTCGCCCTATCGCGTCTACATTGCCGCCCACAGTCAGGACGCTCTCTGGAGACCGCTGGACAGCTATCGTTATCGGACCCTCCGCTGCCTCCATATTCTGGGTGCACGGACGTGGTAATTCCATACGAAGCGCGCTGCCCGTTTTGTGCCTGCCGGCACAAAGCATATCTCATGCAGCCTTCAATACGCCTGCGGCGCTGAAAACACTTTCCAAGCGTTTTAGTAAAGACGCGTATACTCGTATCACTTCGCCTAAACATCCCGGAAAAAGCGCTGCAGCGCAGCCTTGACGCCCTCCGGGTCTGTGCAGCGGCATTGACCGTAATCCGCCCCATCAACCAGCAAAAGGCCGCCCATTCCTTCCCGGCAGCGCTTTTGCATCGACATAGCCACCGTGACCGGAACCCTCCGGTTTTCTGTTCCATGAATCATCATGACCGGATAGCTGCTTTCTGACAAAGCTGTGGCAGCGGTATAGTCTCGAAGCCCGAAGCCCACAAAAACCGAGGCAAAAAAATGCAGCAGCCACAGCGCCGGAGCGACAGGCAGCGGTGAAAACACTGCTGCCGCCCGGCGTCTGAGCTGATCAAAGGGATCGGAAAAGGCGTCCTCGGAGATGATTCCGCGCACCACGCCGGACAGCTCCAGAGAGGCGGACATCAAGGCTGCCGTTCCTCCCATTCCAAAGCCATAAATCCAGATGGAATGATCATCTCCAAAGCGCATTGCCAGGTAGTTTGTCCATGCCCGCACATCGAAACGCTCCCAAATGCCATAGGTGATCCAAAAGCCTCCGGAACGGCCATGCGCGCGCTGGTCCACAAGCAAAAGCTGATACCCTTCTTCAAACAGAAACTGTGCGATACCGGAGAAATCCAGTCTCCAGGAGGAACGGCTGTCGTGAAACAGCAAAACCGTCCCCAGTGCTCCCTTTTTCTTGCGCAAAAAGGTGCCGCGCAGTTTCAACTCATCATCCGCAGCGGTCTCCACCTGTTCAAGGTGCTGCGTCTCCAGCCAGGCTTTTCCCGCCAAAACGTCATCCCGTCTCGCACCCTGACCATGGGACAATATCACCGAGGCATCCCAATAGTCCGGGACGCCCCTGCGGCCGCAGCACCAGAGCAGCAGTCCTCCGCCCGACGCCAGCAAAAACGCCAGCAGAAAAAGCGACAGCCGAAGTATCACAATTCAAGCGCTTCCAGCGCAGCCGTAATATCCTCAAAGTGCGCGCCGTGAGATGCCTTGACCAGCACGGTATCCCCTGTTTGCAGCGTCTCCCGCAGAGAAGCGAGCAGCGCAGTCTTGCTCTCATAGTGCTGCGCCCGATTCCCTGCCCCCAGGGCTATGGATTTCGCCTCCTGCCCGGTGGTCAACACCAGCGCAATACCGCACTCCCGCGCTAAAACTCCGATGTCATGGTGCAGCCTGGCCGATTGCTCCCCCAGCTCCAGCATATCGCCCAAAATGCATACCTTTCTGCCTTCTGACGGAAACGCAGCCAAAGAACGGAGCGCAGAGGCCATAGATGTAGGATTGGCATTATAACAGTCATCAATAATGGTCAAAGACCTTCCTTCCACCAGCCTGGCCCGGCTGCCTACAGGAAGATAACCGGCGATACCCGCAGCAATTTCCGCACCGGTCAGTCCCAACTCCAATCCCACCGCAGCAGCACCCAGAGCTGCATAGACCAGATGCTCGCCAAAAGCGGGGATTATGACATCAAAGCGGCTCGCTCCGGCACAGATCGTACAGCCGGTTCTGCCCCCCGCAAGCGTCTTTATCTGTTCCGCCCGAACCTCGCAATCCGAACCGAGGCCAAAGCGGACTGTTTTCCGGCCGCAGGACATTCCGGACAGAAGCGGATCGTCCCCATTGCAGAAGACCACGCCGCTGTTGGGGAGATAGCGGTTCATACTGGCTTTTTCCGCCAAAATGCCTTCCCTGCTGCCCAAAAACTCCAGATGCGCATCCCCGATGTTGGTATACAGAGCCATGGTAGGCCGGGCTATTTCCGCAATACGTGCCATATCGCCGGGATGAGAAACCCCCAGCTCCACCACAGCTGCGGTATGCTCCTCCCGCAATCGGAAAATCGTCAGCGGAACACCCAAATCATTATTGAAATTTCCGGCGGTTTTGAGGACATGATACCTCTGCTCCAAAACGGAAGCCAACATCTCCTTCGCGGTAGTTTTTCCGACAGAACCGGTGACACCGACCACAGGGATCTGAAACTGACTCCGGTAAAAGCCGGCAATCTGCTGCAGTGCCCTCTGCGTATCCGCCACCTGGATAAAACAGCCGTCCATATCCGCCGGTACCCGTTCCACAAGGCAGCATGCCGCCCCGGCCGCAAAAGCGGCGGGAATGAAATCATGACCATCCACACGCTCTCCCCGGATGGCAGCAAACATACAGCCCTCTGTCACCTGACGACTGTCCGTGACAATATCTGTAAGCTCACCGGCAGGTGCGGAGCCGTGCAGCGTTCCGCCGCAGGCAATCCAAACATATTCAATGGGAAGATGCTTCATATTTTTTCAAGCTCACCTCTATAATTTTCTCGCAGAGCGCGCCATAGCTCATGCCCTCTGCCGCGGCCATCTGGGGAATCAGGCTGGTTGGCGTCATGCCCGGCAGGGTATTGGCTTCGAGGCAGAAAAACTCATCCGTCTCTGTATCCCACAGCAGGTCCACCCGATAATAGACATCAATTCGCAGGGCTTTCCCCACCTGTTCAGCTATGTGCTGTGCTCTTGCGGTTGCTTCCGCTCCAATCCGCGCGGGACAGATTTCTTCCGTTGCGCCAGACTGATATTTATTTTTATAATCGTAAAAGCCCGCTTTCGGAATAATCTCAATCACGGGCATGGCTTTGCCGTCCATCACACCTACGGTGAGCTCTCTCCCCTTGATATAGCGCTCGACAATCACCTTTTCTTCATACTGGAATGCCAGCTCCAGTGCTGCAAGATATTGCTCCCGGCTGGTGACGATACTGGTTCCCACGCTGCTGCCCCCGCTGCAGGGCTTTACAACGCAGGGGAAGCCCACATCTCCCCAGGGGCTTTCGTCCTTGGAGAGCAGAAGACCGGGCGGCGTGGCAATGCCTGCATCCCGAAACAGCGCCTTGCTGATTCCCTTATTCATGGCTGCCGCGCTGCCCAGATACCCCGAGCCGGTATATCGCACGCCATACAGATCCAGCAGTGCCTGAAGCTTTCCGTTTTCTCCCTCCTCGCCGTGCAGCGCGAGGAAAACAATGTCTGCTGCCCTGCAGAGCGTCAGAATATTGGGCCCGATCCGCACCTCACTGTCAGGACGCATTGCCTTTACCCGCGCCAGGTCCGGAGAGAGGTCTCCGATCCGTGCATCTCCCAAAGAACTGCCCCGGGAGAACACCTCCATTGGATCCGAAAAATTGGAAGGATAACCAAGATAGAGGTCCGCCAATACCGTCGAATGTCCCAGTGCGGACAAGGCCCTGGCCACACCTGTGCCGCTGGAGATGGATACATCCCTTTCGTTACTGAGTCCGCCGCATAAAACAAGAATATTCATAATTGAAAGCCTCCCTGACGATTGAAGCTATTGTACCACAATCTCTTTCATCATACAATGAAAAAAGTATTGAGATACGCATACATTCTGTGTTATAATTCCGATTATAAGCGGTATCGGCCCTACAGGCCGGGGAATGCAGCGCCCCGCATGCTATTTCTGTCCGATGCCTGTAAAGCAAAAGATTACAAAAGACAGAAAGTGGTGAAGCGTCATCAGCTATATTGTATTGGACCTGGAGTGGAATCAGCCCATGAGCTCCCACTCCTCGGTATTCAACCACCTGCCCATCCGTCTCCGGGGTGAAGTTATCGAGATCGGGGCCGTAAAGCTCAACGACGACTGGACCCCGGGAGAGGAATTTCAGATTTATGTCAAGCCTGTCTATTTTCGAAAAATGCACTACAAGGTGAAGAAGCTCACCGGGATCGACGGAAACAAGCTGAGCGATGCCTGCGGCTTTGTTGATGCCTTTTCCCGGTTTCGGGAGTTTTGCGGAGATGCGTGCACCTTCCTGACCTGGGGTTATGACGACAAGGGGATTTTGGAGCAGAATATCATTGTCCATGACCAGGACTGGGATTGGATCAGCGGCTGGATCAATCTTCAGTTGATCTATAATATGCAGACGGAAGGCGATAAAAACCAGAAATCCCTGCAAACCGCCATGGAACATTTCGGTATTGAGCAAACACGTGTTGCACACGATGCATTGGGTGATGCCTATAATACCGCGCTGGTATGCTCGCATATGGATATGGAAAGCGGTCTGGCGGACTATGCGGATATGTCAAAGCGGCTGAGCATTCAGCGCCGGAAAAGAGTCGAGGCGGCGGAGGCAGGGCCGGAGCCGTTGGAGCATCTGGTTTTTGAAGGCTTTCCCAACCGCAATGCGGCATTTGCCGACGAGGCGCTGACCGAGATCGAATGTCCGAATTGTTCCGCGGCTTTGACACTCTCCCGCTGGGTCAATCAGGGAGACCGGCGGTATATGACCCTTGCATCCTGCCCGGAGCACGGGGATTTTCTGATCCGCGTAAAGCTGAAATATACCGACGAGGAAACCTGGAGTGCCAACCGCATCCTCTATGCGGCAGATGAGGGCATGGTCTCCTTCTATAAGACCAAGTCCACCCAGCGCAGAAAACGCACCAGGCGGAGAAAACGGGAGAAGGCAGCGGGCAGAACGGATTGAAGTGCACGCCATCCTCCATGAAAAACAGCAGGGATATGCCGGCATGGCATCAACCCCTGCTGTTTTTTCATTCGGTGATACGCCTTCAGTAGATCAGAGAGCCGGTAGGCCTTAGAGCCTGTTTAATATCTCCCCGCGCACGTCTTTTCGGCGGCTTTTCCGCCTGATTTTCGTTGCTCAACCTTGAAATCCACA
>CAJOPB010000238.1 GCA_905236305.1 uncultured Oscillospiraceae bacterium
CCGTGGGGATCGCCGTACTCCAGGCGGCGTTGTCAGTGGAATACTCCATGGTTCCGCCGTCGGTGCTGCCCGCGCTGATCAGCGCCTGTGCGCTCCCGTTGGCCGTGAGGCCGCTCCGCGCCGCCGGTGGGGTAACGGAGGGCGTCAGCCGAAGCAGCTGCACCGCGTCTCCGCCGGTGTCTGCCTCCACGCCGTCCCGGCTCCGGTCATAGCACACGGAGGCGGAACGGATGCTGAGCCCGTAAATTCCCGCCTGCGCACTCTCCCGCACACGGAAATCCAGCCTCAGCACATCCTGATCGGTCTGCGCTGCGGTGGTCAGGACGGCAAAGGTCACAGTGCCCGCGGCCACATCTCCGTCCTTCTGGACCAGATAAAACCCATCCGCCGCGGCAGTCTGTTCCAGCTCCAGCGCGGCGCTGTCGTAATCCGCGGTGGCATAGAGCCCGTACATGCGCTCCCCGCTGACGTGGACGAACATCGTAAACCGCTCGCCGCGGCTGACAGAACGTGTGCCGTCCTCGCCGTCGCGGATGGAGACAAGATACTGTACGTCCAGTGCGGGAATGGTGGTATAGGTGGTGATCCCGTCATCCTCGGACCACGAGATGTCATAGCCGGGGTCCGCACTTCGGACTGAGCAGGTATAGCTCCCCCGGTCCACCCGCAGCGTCTGTCCCTCGGAGAGGACAGCGTAATCTTCTGCCGGGCAGTCCTGGAGCAGGATAATGGTTTCGCTGTTTGCGACTGCTTCCGCCGCCGCCTCGGAAAAGCTGTCGTAATCAACTCCGCCGAGCTGCGCGCATCCGCCGTCTGCCCATACGCCAAAGGCGCACAGGTTGATGCACAGGCAAAACGCAAGAAGCAGAGAAAAGAGTTTGATTTGCTTCATTTTCATGGTAATCACCTCGTGCCGTGCCGCGAAACACGGCACGCCTCCTTGCATTTCAATTTTCGGAGCGCTGCGGTGGCAGCGTCTCCCGGAATTTGCGGAGGCAAGGATCCCCGGCGGCCGAACGAGCATAGGGCGCTGTCTGGGTCTGGCGCCCCTTAGCCTCTGACTTTGCGCGGGCAGGGTTTCCCCTGCTTTGCTAAAGCAGATAGAATATCTCCGGCAGCCGGACGAGCATAGCCTCCGCGAATCCCGACGTTTGGGGTCTCGCGACATAGCCTTAGCCTCCTACAACCCATTTCATACTATTTCATACTATATGAAAGGGTTTCGCTTTGCGTGCACTCCCTTTCGGAAGGCTTGCTAAATGGGATAATCATATCTGGCAACTGGCTGGCATAGGGCCTTTTCTGCAGGCCCCTTAGCCCCTTTACGGTTAGTTTTGCGAGCTACGGTTTCCCGTAGGGTGCGGTTCCAGAGCGAATTACTATAATAAGGTATCTCGCGCCCTTCGCCGCCGCCGCTCCACCGCGCGCCGCGCCTCACCCTCTCTCCGTCCGGGACCCCGGGCGGAAAAAAAGACCTGTGCGCGCAATGCGGGCAAGGGCTTCCGGTACGCTTTTGCCCGGTTCCTCCCCTCCTTCCATCCGTTTCCGCTGTGGTGCTTCTTCTTCTATGTGAACGTCCCGTCAGGGGGCGATCACACCGCTCTTTTCCGGCCGGGCAAAGGCCCCGGCGTCATACTCCGCCAAAAACGACCCGAAGTATTTTGCCTCGGCCTCCTTCCGGGCCTGCACGGCGTCCTCAAAGCGCTGATAGAGTCCCAGATAGTGGCGCTCTCCCTTGAAGCAGAGGACGGCCCGCCAGCGCCCCAGACCCGGCAGCCAGTCCACCCCCGTCGCGCCGCTGGTGTTGTTGGAGCGCAGCGTCTCGCTGCGGATGACCTCGACGCAGGTGCCCTCGATGTTGTGTACCCGGGGCGGGCGGCTCTCGCAGCCGCAGGAACGGGTGTGGCCGTTGCGCAGATTTGCCACGGCCGCCGCGCACTCCCTGCCGCAGTCGCAGCGGCAGCGCCATTTATAGGTCCCTCCGGGGCCCTGCCCCACGGGCTCCAGCGCCGTCAGCTTGCCGAAGCGCTGCCCGGTCAGGTCCAGACGCCGGGTGCCCTCCAGCCGCGGGAGGGCGTCGCAGTCGCCGCAGGAGCGGGTTTTGCCCCGGCGGAGGTAGGCCGTCCGCTTTCCCGAAAAACGCCTCCCTGCTTGTATTATTTCTGCTGCGCAATTGATTGCGGTTTTTATTTTTTTGCGGCTTGGGCGCAATGCCCTCAGCTGGGTTTCTTTGTTCACTCCCGTCGGAGACCGGAGGGGGTCCCCCGCAAGCCCGATTCTGAATCGCCGCCCTAAAGGACTAGCTTCACGTCGCAGCGATTCTCGCGCCTACGCCCTCCGGGGGTTTTTTAATATTTTTCGCTGGGTGCAATGCCTTACTTGGGCTCCCTCCGGGGGCCATATTCTTTTTGCCGCCAAAAAGAATATGGAAAGAAAAACCGCCCAAGGGGGCGCTCACGCCGCCCCCCCTTGGGAATCCCCTGGGCGACTGGTGCTAAACAGCACCGTTGGACGCTTCGCAGGTCTACGCACGCTGTTAGGCAATAGTGATATAGTCTGGCGCACCCGGCACTTCGTAGCCGGTGGCTTTCGCCGCGAGGTGGGGGTAGCTGCTCCGATGCTTTCTGCTGCGCCAACGTATACCC
>CAJOPB010000239.1 GCA_905236305.1 uncultured Oscillospiraceae bacterium
CCCCAGCAGAAAGGCCGCCAGCGCCAGATTGGGCGGCGACGGGGCGAAGCCCTCCATGGCGGCGATGCCGCTGCCCAGCTCCAGAAGCCCCGTCAGCGCCGCCCGGGCGGCGGCGGGGGAAATTGCGGTGTGCTCCGCCGCCGCCAGCGCCAGAAAGGAAAAAACACCCGCGTCCTCCAGCAGTGCGGTGAAGGCGGAAAACAGCACCACAAAGCCGCAGATATTGCCCACTGCCCGCACAGAGGCGCCCACGCAGCCGGGCAATGCCCGGGCAAGAGATACCTCCGGCGGGCGGGGGATGCTTCCGGCACAGGGCCGGCTGCGGTTTTTTCTCCGCGGGAGGGAGAGCAGGACCCCCAGTACGGCGGCGGCCAGAATATGGCTGAGATAGAGCAGCACGCCCGCCCGCGGGGAGCGGAAAACGCCGCCGCCGGCGGCGCCGAGGATAAAGGCCGGGCCGGTATTGTTGCAGAAGGGCAGCAGCCGCGTCCCCTCCTCCGGCGACAGCTCTCCCCGGTCCACCAGCTCTCCGATGGCCGCCGCCCCGGCAGGGTAGCCCCCCATGAGACCCAGCAGAAGGGGAACGGCGCCCTGGCCGGACACACCGAACAGCGCCTGCGTCAGCGGCGCGGCGGCGGCGGCGAGCAGTCCCGGCAGCCCCAGCGCCGCCAGCAGTCCCGCGCCGGTCAGAAAGGGAAACAGGGACGGAACGATCACTCCGGCACAGACCGAAAGCCCTCTCCGCGCCCCCGCCGCCGCGGTCTCCGGCGCTGCAATCAGCGCCCCAAAGCCCAGCAGGACCAGGGCAAGGGAAAGGTAAAATAAGCTTTTCTTCATGGCAAAGCCCCCTTGTCCCTCCATTGCTATGCGCCCCGCAGGCGTAAAAAGAACCCCTGCCGCATAAAAATGGGGGGGAGAGGTGATAGCCGATGGCGAAGATATTGGAGCGCCTGGCAAACCGTCTGGACCTGCCGGCGGAGGTGGTCGCCGGCGCCCCCAGGGTGACGCTGACCGGAACTGACCGGGCCCTGGTGGAAAACCACCGGGGACTGCTGGCCTTCACCGAGAGCGAGGTGCGGGTGGCGGGCAGGACGGCAGGGGTGCGCATACGCGGAGACGGCTTGCTGCTGCAGGCGATGGACGGGGAGATGCTGCTGGTTGCCGGACGCATTTTTGGCGTGGATTTGGAGTGAGCGGACATGGGTGTATATGATGGCTTGAACAGACTGGCCGGCTGGGTGGACTGCCGTGTTACCGGGGCGGAGCCGGCGGCCTTCCTCAACGGCTGCGCCGGGGAACGGGTGCCGGTTCTGGGCGCCGCGGCGGAGGGAGAGTATGCCCTGCGGGTGCGGCTCCGGGCCCGGGACAGCAGACGGGCTGCCAGGCTCGCCCGGAGGACGCAGTGTACGCTGGAGATTCTTTCCGGCGGCGGGACACCGGCGCTGCTGCGCTTCCTGCGGCGCCGGGGACTGGCGGCGGCAGGGCTGGGGCTCATCCTCCTGCTGCTGGCCTGGTCGCGGCTGTTTATCTGGGAGATCGGGGTTACGGGGAACGAAAGGGTGGACACGGGACGTATCCTGGATGCTCTGCGGGAGTGCGGGATCTCCTGCGGCAGCTTCTGGCCCGGCATCACCAGCGACAATCTGCGCAGCCGGCTTTTGACGGAGCTGCCGGAGCTGGCCTGGGCCACGGTGAATGTCTACGGCTCCCGGGCTGAGGTCATTGTGCGGGAGCGGGTGCCAAAGCCGGATATCTGGTATGAAAAAGACCCGGTGGATGTGGTGGCGGCCAAAACCGGCTTTGTCACGGAGGTGCGCACCCTCTGCGGTACGGCCCGGGTTGGCCCGGGCAGCGCCGTCACGGAGGGAGAGACCCTGATCTCCTGCCATGCGGACAGCCTCTGGGGCGGACCCCGGCTGGTGCACGCCACGGGCACTGTGCGGGCGGAGACCTGGTATGTGCTGCGCGCTGCCGTGCCCCTCTCAAAGGGGGTGAAGCAGTATACCGGCCGGGAAAGCAGCCGGTGGGCTTTGTTAATCGGCAAACAGAGATACAATTTTTATTTAAACAGTAGCATTTCCGGGGGCATGTGTGATAGAATAAGCAAAGTATGGCATTTGCGCCTGGGCGGCGTGTTTTCCCTGCCGGTGGCGCTGGTGCGGGAGACGGAGCGGGAGTATGCCGTCGCCGAAACGCCCCGGGACCAGAACCTGGCCCGCCGGGAGCTGGAGGAGCTGCTCCTTGCCCGCCTTCAGGCGGCACTGGGACCGGAGGCGGAGATCCGGGATGTGCGGTGCTTTGCCGCGGTTTCCGACGGATTGCTGAGCGTAAAGCTGCACGCCCGCTGCAGTGAGGACATCGGCGTGGAGCGGCCGGGCGGAGAACAGCCGCTACAATAATGCATCAAAGGAACAAAAGCTATGACAGAACGCATCATTGCGGTAGACAGAATTGAGAATATCATCAATGTATTCGGCTCCTTCGACCAGAATGTGCATCTGATCGAGGATGCGCTGCATGTGACCATTACCGACCGGGAGAGCGAGCTGCGCATCACCGGAGAGGCGGAGAGCGTGCTGCAGGCGGAAAAGGCCGTAAACAGTCTGCTGGGTCTGGCGGCCAAGGGGGAGAGCATTGACGCGCAGAACGTGCGCTATATCCTCGGCCTGGTTCGGGAGGGCAAGGAGGCGCGGATTGAGTCCCTGGCGGAGGACGTGGTGTGCGTCACCGCAAAGGGAAAGCCTGTGAAGGCCAAAACCCTGGGCCAGCAGAACTATTGCAAGGCCATCCGGGACAACACCATCACCCTGGGCGTCGGTCCCGCCGGCACGGGAAAAACCTATCTGGCGGTGGCCGCCGCCGTGGCGGCGTTCCGGGCCAAGGAGGTCAACCGCATTATCCTCACCCGTCCCGCCGTGGAGGCAGGGGAGCGGCTGGGCTTTTTGCCCGGAGACCTGCAGAGCAAGGTGGACCCCTATCTGCGCCCGCTGTATGACGCACTGTTTGACATGTTCGGAGCGGAGACGTATAATAAATACCTCGAACGGGGCAATATCGAGGTGGCGCCCCTGGCCTATATGCGCGGGCGGACGCTGGACGACAGCTTTATTATTCTGGACGAGGCACAGAACACCAGCCGGGAACAGATGAAGATGTTTCTCACCCGCATGGGCTTTGGCTCCAAGATGGTTATTACCGGCGATGTGACCCAGATCGACCTGCCGGGGGACAAGCCCAGCGGCCTGAAGGAGGCCATGCGGGTGCTGGAGGGAATCGAAGACATCGCCCTGTGCCGCCTTACCGCCGCGGACGTGGTGCGGCATGTGCTGGTGCAGCGGATCATCGAGGCCTATGAGAAAAAGTCCGAGCGGGAGGAGCGGACCCGCAGCTATCGCCCCGCGCCCCCTGCCGGGCGCACCCGGCCCCACAGGCGATGAGAAACGCGTCCGGTTCCCCCACCCCGTGCCTGCGGGGCAGGAAAACGGACGCGGCGGAGGACAGGGACATGCATAACATAGAGGTATTTAGAGAAAAACGCGGGCTCGGATACCCGGAGGCGGCAAGGCTGGTGAGACGGGCTGCCCGGGCCGCGCTGGCGGCGGAGGGCGTGGAGACGGCGTGCACCATCAGCGTGATGCTCACCGACGACGCAGGCATCCGCGCCGTCAACCGGGAAAACCGCGGCATCGACGCGCCCACAGACGTGCTGAGCTTTCCGCTCAATGCGCTGACAGAGGGAGACTTTGACCCGGACAGGTGCGAATATGACTATGAGACGGATCGAATTCTGCTTGGGGATATGGTGCTCTCTCTGGAGCGTTGCGCCCGCCAGGGAGAGGAATACGGACATGGCTTTGCCCGGGAGCTGAGCTATCTGACCATTCACTCCGTGCTGCATCTGCTGGGCTATGACCACCTGGACGAGGGAGAGCGGAAAAAGCGGATGCGCGCCCGGGAAAAGGCCGTGCTGCACGCGCTCGGGGAGGACAGGCTATGAGCCGGGAACGGGACTTTGGCCTGGATCTGGCGCGGGCAGGGGCGCTTTTCATCGTGGTGACGGCACACTTTTTCCTCAACATTGGCTTTTATGATGTGCCGATGCAGGGGTGGGTGATGGCATTGTGCGCCCTGCTGCGCCAGGCCTTTCTGCCGGCCGTGTCGATCTTTCTGTTTCTCAGCGGCTGGCTGTGCATCGGGCGGACATGGAGCCGCCGCTATCTGCTGGGGCTGCTGCCGGTGATCTTCTGCTGGCTGATCTGCTCGGTGCTGACCCTGGTATTCCGCATGTTCTATTTCCACGAGGAATACAGCCTGATCGGTATTGTGCGCCGCACCCTGGATTACTCCGCGGCGCCCTACAGCTGGTATGTGGAGATGTACATCGGGCTGTATCTGATGATGCCGCTGCTCAACGCCGGCTGGCGGGGGATGGACGACAGCGGGAAAAAGGCCACGGTACTGTTTCTCTTTGCCCTGACCAGTCTGAATACCTTTGTCAACCAGGGGTATAAGCTGCTGCCCTCCTGGTGGACGCGATTTTATCCCGTGACCTTTTATCTGATGGGGGCCTGGATGCGGGAGCATCCGCTGAAGTGCAGGGGCGTGTGGCTGGTGCTGGGCTGGCTGGGCTTTGCCGCGGTGGGTACGGCGCTGCGCTGGTATGAGGGGGCCGGAGAGCCCTTCACCTGGGCGGAATACGTGGACAACAACGGCTTTTTCACGGCGATGGAGGGTGTGTTTCTTTTCTCGCTGCTGTCCCGCTGCCGGGGGACACATACGCCCACGCCGCTGCGCAGGCTTGTTTTGCTCCTGTCGCGGATGAGCCTGCCGGCCTATCTGCTGTCCTATATCTCTGATACGTTTATTTACCCGATTCTCAACGCGGCAATGCCGGACATCGCCCACCGTCTGCCGTGGCTGCCGGTCTCAGTTGCCGCGGGCCTGCTCTTTTCCACGGCGGCAGCCCTGCCCGTGGACTGGCTCTGCGTCAGGCTGACCCGGCTGGCGCGAAAGCTTTGGGATCGGTTTGCGGAACAAAAACGGGAGGTTTAAGCTGCTCCATGGAGATCAAAAAAACCGCGATGGTCACGATCTGCGGACGGCCCAACGTGGGCAAATCCACACTGACAAATCTTCTGGCCGGAGAGAAGCTGGCCATAGTATCGCCCAAGCCCCAGACCACCCGCAACCGCATCACTGCGGTGGTGAACCGGGGGGAAACCCAGCTGGTGCTGATGGACACCCCCGGCTTTCACAATCCCCGGACCAGACTGGGGGATTATATGGTAAACGTGGTGAAGGAGAGCATCCCGGACGTGGAGCTGGTGCTTTTGCTGGTGGAGCCCATTGCCAACGTGGGACAGCAGGAGCAGGCACTGCTCCGGCGCATTCAGGCAAGCAGGCGCCCCGCGCTGCTGGTGATCAACAAGATCGACACGGTGGAGAAGGAGACGCTTCTGGCGGTGATGGCCGCCTATGCCGCGGCCTTTGACTTCGACGCTATTCTGCCCCTGTCCGCGCTGCGGAACGAGGGCACGGAGGAGCTGCTGGACGAAATGGTGAAGTATGCCGTGCCGGGGCCGGCGCTGTTTCCCGAGGGGGTGGACACGGACCAGCCCGACCGTCAGGTCTGCGCGGAGCTGGTGCGGGAAAAGCTGCTGCGCTGTCTGGACCGGGAGGTGCCCCACGGTACCGCGGTGGAGGTCACCCGCTTCTCCGAGCGGGAGGACGGCATCATCGACCTGGACGTGACCATCTACTGTGAGAAGGCCAGCCACAAGGGAATTATCATCGGGAAAAACGGCGCTATGCTGAAAAAGATCGGAGAGAGCGCCCGCCGGGACATTGAACGTTTTATGGGCACACGGGTGTTTTTGCAGTCCTGGGTCAAGGTACGGGAAAACTGGCGGGATTCCGATGTGATGCTGCGGAACTTCGGCTATAGCGCCGACAGGAAAAGCTGATCCTCCCCCGGGGCCGGAGCGTGCGTGCGGCGTCCCCCGCGGGAACGCCGCGTTTCGCTACGGTTCAGACGCCGGGGCGTCTGAACAGCAGCAGGGGCTGCACTGCGCTGCGCGCACTCGCTGCGCTCGCACACTCCGCTCCGTGAAAGGTATTTTTGGCGACGTACATGCCGCCGCCAAAA
>CAJOPB010000240.1 GCA_905236305.1 uncultured Oscillospiraceae bacterium
CCCAGCCGCCGGTGCGCTATGACCTCCGGCACGGCCCCTCCCGGGGCGGTATGCTGACCTTCCGCCAGAGCGTGGAGCCTCCCGGCTCCACGGTGCTGGTGCCGCGCCCGGAAATTCCCCGGGCCTCGGAGGAAAAGCCGGCCCCGACCCGCCCCCCGGCAGCGCCGGCGGAGGCCTCCGCTGACCACGCCCCCACTCCCGTCATCGCAGCGCCGGCGGACCGGGAGGCGGAAAAAGCGCCCGGCCCCGGGGCGGCCCTGTCCCCCGAGACCCCTCCCTGGCGGCTGATCGGGGAGGCGCTGGATACCTATATTCTGGTGGAGACCGGGGAGGAGCTGCTGCTGATCGACAAGCACGCCTGCCACGAGCGGATTTTGTTTGACAAGCTCCTGGCCGGGCTGGGCCCCCAAATGTCCCAGACGCTCCTGAGCCCCCTGACCTGGTCCCCCGGCGCGGAGACCGCCGAGCTGTTGGAGCAAAACAGCGAAGCGCTGGTCCAGGCCGGCTTTGAGGTGGAACGCTTTGGGGAGGACGGGGTGATTCTCCGCTCCGTGCCCATGGACCTTGCGGGCAGCGAGCTGGCCGCACTGGAGGAGATCGCGGCCGCCCTTGACCACGGCAGGGCGGAGGACCCGCGGGAGGAAATTTTGCACACCGTCGCCTGTAAGGCCGCCATCAAGGCCGGCACCCGCTCCGACCCCAGGGAGCTGGCCGCGCTGGCGGAGCGGGTGGTGCGCGGAGAGATCCGCTACTGCCCCCACGGCCGCCCCGTAGCCGTCCGGCTGAGCCGGCGGGAGCTGGACAGGCAGTTCAAGCGGATCGTCTGAGAGAACGTACATGATGAAAAAGGTTTTGGTGATAACCGGTCCCACCGCCACGGGAAAGACGGTTGTGGGGGTGGCCCTGGCCCTGCGGCTGGGCGGAGAGATCATCTCCGCCGACTCCATGCAGGTCTACCGCGGCATGGATGTGGGCACCGCCAAGGTGACGGCGGAGGAGGCCCGGGGCGTGCCCCACCATCTGGTGGACGTGGCCGCCCCCACGGAGGACTGGTCCGTCTCCCGCTGGACCGAGGCCGCCGCCGCCGCGGGCGAGGACATCCTCTCCCGGGGCAGAGTCCCCATTGTGGTGGGGGGAACCAATCTGTATATTGATTCCCTGCTCAGCGGCAGGGATTTCTCCGCCTCCGGAGACGGCGCACTGCGGCAGGAGCTGGAGGCGGAATATGACGCGCTGGGTGGGGAGGCGTTTCGGGCCGGTCTGGCCCGGGTGGACCCGGAGCGGGCGGCAAAGCTGCACCCTGCCGACCGCAAACGCCTGGTGCGGGCCATGGAGGTCTACCGCCTCACCGGCGAGACCATCACCTCCCACGACGCCCGGACCCGGGCCCTGCCGCCCCGCTGGGCCTCCCTGCGGGTGGCGCTGAGCTTTGCCTCCCGGGAGGCGCTGTATGCGCGCATCGACCGGAGAGTGGAGCAGATGGCCGCGGCAGGGCTGTTTGAGGAGGTGCGGGCGCTGCTGGATGCCGGGGTGGGCCCGGAGCACACCTCCATGCAGGCCATCGGCTATAAGGAGGCTGTGGACTGCGTAAACGGAAAATGCTCCCGGGCCGAGGCCGTTGCGGCCATTCAGCTCCAGTCCCGCCGCTATGCCAAGCGCCAGCTGACCTGGCTGCGCCGGGACGCCGGACTGCACTGGATTCTCTGGGGCCCAGAGCCCGAGCCCGCCCGGGCGGAGCGGGAGATTCTGGCGCTCTGGAACAGCTGACCTCCCTCCCTGCCGCAAAAAGAATAATTCGCCGATTCCCCGCAGTTTCGACAGTATTCTCCTGCGCGTCCGTGTAAAATGACGGCGTAAAAATATAGGCGCCGCCCCTGCTTTTTTCGGAGACGGCGCGGAGAAAAAGGAGTCGAAACAAATGCAAAAGGCACCAAATTATCAGGATCAGTTTCTTTCCGCCGCCCGGCGGGAGCGCTGCGTCGTCACATTGTTTTTGATGAACGGCTTTCAGCTCAAGGGGGTCATCCGGGGCTTCGACAGCTTTGTGGTGATGGTGGAGAGCGAAAACCGCCAGCAGATGATCTTTAAGCACGCCATCTCCACCATCGTTCCGCCCCGGCCCCTCCCCCTGAGCGCGGCGGAGGATGCATAAAGGATACATATTTATTTTAGCATGGATGCTCCAATTCCATAAGCTGGGGCCGCTGCCCGGGATTTCCGAACCTCCCGCCCGCGGAAACAGCATAGAGAGAAAGAGAACAAAAACGCGCCGATATGAAAAGAACAGACCGTTTGACAAATATAATAGCGCTGCTGCTGTTCGTGGCCTTCCTGGCCTACGCCGGGGTCTATCTGTTGCGAACGCTGCGGGGCACCACGGTCACCGCAGAGGCCGTGGCGGCGGATATTGAGCTGACGGGCGTGGCCAGCGGCATGGTGATCCGGCAGGAGACCGTGCTGACCAGCCGGGAGCCCTATCTGGACATCACTGCCGCGGAGGGCCAGAAGCTGGCCGCCGGCTCCGTGATCGCCACGGCCATGCGCAGCCAGCAGGGTCTGGAGCGGGCCAACCGGATGCACGAGCTGGAGCGGGAAATCGCCCGGGTCTCCGCCGCGCTGCAGGAGATGCGCTCCGCCGAGGAAGTCACTACCCGGGAGGTCTCTCTGACCAACGCCTCCCGCAGCCTGGCCGCGGCCAGCGCCCGCCACGACACCGCCGCGCTGGATACAGCCTGCCTCAACCTGGAGGCGCTGCTGCTGGGAGCGGCGGACGCCTCCGTCTCGCCCGGTACGCTGGAACGGCTGGAGGCGGAGCTGTTCAGCCTGCGCCACAGCAGCAGCGCGGATTCACAGGTGCTGACGGCAGAGGTGCCGGGCGTCTTCTCCTCCGCGGTGGACGGATATGAGAAATACGGCCCGGATATTTTGAGCTCTCTGACCCCGGGCACGCTGCAGGACATGATCGAAAACGGCGCCGAGCCGGATGCGAATGCCTACGGCAAGCTGGTCAGTGATTACCGCTGGTATTTCGCCGCGGTGATGAGCACCGTGGACGCCGCAAATCTGACCCCGGGACGGACCATCAGCCTCTCCTTCGGGCGCTGGTACAGCACCGATGTACCGGCAAAGGTGGTGTCCGTCAGTCCGTCGGAGGACGGCAGCGTGGTCGCGGTATTCCGCTGCGACACCGCGCTGGCGGAGACCATCGCCATGCGGCAGGTCACGGCCAATGTCATTTTCGGAGCCTACAGCGGCATTCGCGTGCCTGCGGAGGCAGTGCAGGCGGATGACGAGGAGGAGAGCACCTTTGTCTGGACCATCACGGCCATGCAGCTGGAGCGAAAGGACGTGGAGATCATCTATGCCGCCGACGACTATGTGATTGTACGCCGGGGCTCCGCCCCGGGGGCCCTGCGGGCGGGCAACACCGTTGTGGTCAGCGGAAAGGATCTCTATGAGGGCAAGCTGATGGAGTAATATAGAGAGGGACACAGAAAGAAATATGAGCATTGCTGACAATGTAAAAAGAGTGCGTGAAAATATGGAGCGGGCCCTGGGCGGCCAGTCCCGGCCTCTCTGCCTCGTGGCAGCCACCAAGATGAATGACGCCGCCGCCGTACAGGAGGCGATTGCCGCCGGTGTGGATGCCTGCGGCGAAAACCGCGTCCAGGAGCTCCTGGAAAAGGACGCGCAGAATGCCTATGCCGGCGCCCCCAAGCACTTTATCGGCCATTTGCAGCGGAACAAGGTGTCCAAGGTGGTGGGGCGCGTAGCGCTGATCCAGTCCGTGGACAGCCCGGAGCTGCTGGAGCTGATCAACCGCGCGGCGGAAAAGCAGGGGATCGTCCAGGACATCCTGATCGAGGTGGGCATCGCCCATGAGGTCCAGAAGTCCGGCGTCGCTCCGGAGGAGCTGTCCGCGCTGCTGGACTGCGCCGCCCGCTATGCCTCCCTGCGGGTGCGGGGACTGATGTGTATTCCCCCCCTTCTGGCTCCCGGAGAAAATAATCGCCGTTATTTCGCACAAATGTATCAGCTTTTTGTTGACATCAGTAACAAAAAGTGTCATAATATTTCAATGGATTTTTTGTCCATGGGAATGACGGACGATTATCCCGACGCGATCGCGGAGGGCGCCAATATGATTCGGGTTGGCACCGGCATTTTTGGAGCGCGTCACTACGGAGCTTGACGGAGGCAAAAAAGCATGGGCTTTATGGACGAATTGAAAAAGTTGACCCGTCCCTACGATGAGGAGGATGATGCCTTCATCGACGAGACGGAGCCGGCGCAGGAGAATGTCCCGGCAGTGCGTGACAAGCCGCGGACAAACCCCTTTTCCAATTTCAGCGCCGAGAGCGCCTCGCTGAGCCAGAATGTCTCCAACCGCGCCTCCCGCCCCAGGGAGGGGCGGGTTGTGAGCATTGGCGGCAGCAGCGGCCAGACCCAGGTGGTCATCATCAAGCCGGAACGGTTTGAAAATGCCGCTGATATTGCGGACCATCTGCGCAACCGCCGGGCGGTTCTGGTCAACCTGGAGGACGCCCCCAAGGAGATCACCCGGCGTCTGGTGGATTTTCTCTCCGGCGTCACCTATGCCATCGACGGCAACATCCGCAAGGTTGCCTCCAATACATATATACTTACGCCGCCCAGCATCGACCTGGTCGGTGACCAGCTGGATGGCCTGGAAGCCGGCGGCGTGTATTTCTGAGCGCTGTATTCCGCCCTCCGGCGCGGCAGCGGCGCTTTTTCAGCACACCTCCCGCAGAGCGGCACAGGTCGGGACAGAACCCGGACCAATATACATAGATAGGGGTAACGGATATGATTACTGCGCAGGATATTCGGGAAAAAAGCTTTGAAAAGGCTGTGTTCGGCGGCTATGATATGGCGATGGTCGACGAATTTATGGAGGAAATCGCCAACGATCTGACCCTGCTGCAAAAGGAAAACGCAGTGCTGAAAAACAAGATGAAGGTCCTGGTGGACAAGGTGGACGAGTACCGGGGCAACGAGGACGCGCTGCGCAACGCCGTGTTCTCC
>CAJOPB010000241.1 GCA_905236305.1 uncultured Oscillospiraceae bacterium
GCAAATGCCGTCTCATACAATCTTCAACGCGCCTGGCGGCGCTATAAAAAGCAGATTTCTGCTTTTTATTGAAGATTAGTATGAAAAAGATTGCACGATACGTGCCCGGCCCCGGAGGCCGGGCACGTATCGTGCGCTTTACCTTGGAAATATGTCTATGTTCACCCGTGCTTATTCCATCCAGACACAGTCCTTCAGCAGAGAGATGATGGGCAGGTGCTGGGGACATGCGTCCTCGCACTGGGCGCAGCCAATGCAGTCGCTGGCCTTGCCCCGATTGGTGGTGACGATGGTGTACTCCCGCCGGGTGCGGAACTCCACGCTGCCCTTTTTGCGGTTGTGGACGGTAAAAATTTCCGGAATCGGAATATTCTTTGGACAGCCGGAGGTGCAGTAATGACAGGCCGTGCAGGGAATGGACTTGTCCCCGTTCAGCGCCTCCTGCGCTGCCTGAATAACCTGCTGCTCCGACGCGCTCAGGGGCTGGAAATCCTTCATAAAGGAGAGGTTGTCCTCCATCTGGGCCAGACTGCTCATACCGGAGAGAACCGTGATAATGTTGTCCAGGCTCGCGGCATAGCGGATCGCCCAGGAGGCGGGGGAGACGTTGGGGTTTGCTTTCCGAAACAGCTCCTGTACCGCCGGAATCGGATTGGCCAGCACGCCGCCCTTTACCGGCTCCATCACGGTAACGGGCTTGCCATGGTCCCTGCAGATCTCCCAGCACTCCCGGGAGGCGACCCCGGGGTTTTCCCAGTCGGCATAGTTGAGCTGGAGCTGGACAAACTCCACCTCCGGGTGGGCGGCGAGCAGCTCCCGCAGCAGCTCCGGATCGGCGTGGAAGGAGAAGCCCCAGTGCCGGATGAGACCCTTTTCCTGCTGCTCCCGGACAAAATCCCAGATGTGATATTCATCATATTTCCTGTAGTTGTTGCGCTGAAGGGCATGAAGCAGATAGTAATCAAAATACTGTGCGCCGGTGCGCTCCAGACTGGTGTAAAACTGCTGCTTGGCACTCTGCTCATCATGGCATTGCAGCCAGGCGTTGAGCTTGGTGCAGAGGGTGTAGCGCTCCCGGGGGTAGCGGTCTGCTACCGCCAGCCGAAATGCCTCCTCGCTCTTTCCGTCGTCATAGACATAGGCGGTATCAAAGTAGGTTCCGCCGGAAGCGATGAAGCGGTCTGCCATTTCACAGACCTGTGGAATATCCTCGTCTCCATCTGCGGTTTTGGGCAGGCGCATAAGACCAAAGCCCAATTTGAAGGTGTCTTTTCCAAGATAATCTGACATGCCGCTCCTCCTTATCTGATACTGTTTTCTGATTGAATTCTTGAATCAGAAAAGCCGCGTAAGACGCGATATACGGCTTGAAATCATTGCCTCAGGGCTGCCATTGAAAATGCTCCAGGTCCACCGTGCCGTCAGGCCGAAAGAGAATGCCTTCCGCCTCCAGCAGCATCCGCTGGGTCCCGGCGGCCCAGGTGTCAAAGGCGCTTTTGGTCTGTCCGAAGCGATCCACGACCCGGTGGCAGGGCACCGCAGGGTCCCTGCACGCCGCCAGTGCCGAGCCCACCACACGTGAGGCACGGGGTGACCCTGCCAGCAGGGCCAGCTGACCATAGGTGGCGACCCTTCCCGGCGGAATTTGCCGCGTCAGCTCCCATATCCGTTGAAAAAAGCTGTCCATGATCTTTAGAACCTGTATTCGAAGCCCCGTCCCCGGTCAGCCGCCGGTGGGGAGGACCGAGAAGTGCATAAAGTCAAAATTCCGGCCGCTGCTCCAGCCCCTGGCAGTGCCGCTGCCGCCGGCATCGTTGGTGCCGCTGCCGCCCCAGCCCCAGCCAAATTCCGCGAAGGCGCGCACCACGCTGCCGCTGGGAGAGATGGAGTAGGGACTGGGCTCTGTCAGCTTGCCGTGATAGGACGCGGCATCGCGGCCCACCCAGGTCTGGTTCTCCATACCGCCGGGCCACCAGCCATATCCGCAGGTGACGCGCTGGGAACCGGAACGGAAATTGCACTCGCAGTTATAAAGCGGATTGATGTCGATGGCGCAGCCCCAGGCGTGGCGCATGGCATCGCTGAACCGGGCGCCGCCGACATTGTTGCCGTAAATGGGATATTTTTCGGGGTCCTCATAGATCCGCTGGAAGATCTGCTGTACCTCATCCGCCACCAGCTTGTGCACCACAAGTGTGCCGGTGGCCGGATGCTTGTCTCCGCCCTTGTCCATGGTCCAATAGGGGATGGTGATTGTCTTCATAAAGGCGGCTGCGTCGGAGGAGGAGGTAAAATATCGCTTGTTTGCGTTGCCAAAGAGCTGAACACGGGCTTCTGCGTCGGGGGTGGAGCCGCTGAGATGGCCATTTTGCAGCCAATGCGCAAAAGATTCCTGCGGGACGAAATTACTGACGGGATCGGTCAGCTCCGCTTCTTTGACCCCATCCGGCGATTTACGCAGCAGTTCCTGATGCTGTATCTTCCTGTTGCCCAATTCCTGCTTCCAATTTTGTATGCGGAATATGATAATGACAGCATTGCTGCGGCTGATGGTATCGTTACCGGCAAACGAGCCGTCGCTTCTCAGAGAAAAAATCCCCTTTCCGACGCACTGCTCTACCGCTGCCGTAAAGCTGCCGCGCTGAAACACGGAAACGTCAGGCGTGTAATTTTTTATCTCATCGTAGTCGGAAATCAGATTTTCCGCATTCTCGACTATCGCCATCTGTTCGTGCAATGCAATCGAGCAAAAATTGTTGACGAGCACTGCGGCTTCATAGCGCGTAATGGATTGGTTCAGAAAATCAGTGTCATAGGGGAAGATCGGAGTATTACCGGAATAAGCGTCGGCAATAAAAAAGTTATTTTCCAACGCTATGGTATAGGCTTCTCCGGAGCGATAATCATTTCGGCTGGTATCAAATGTCAGCTTGTCTTCCCAGGAATTTACGAGCCATCTCAAAAAATCCGCTCTGCTGATTGCCCAATCCGGGAAAAATTTCATTTCCCCATTCTGCGCGGGAAGTCCGTCAAAAATGCCGGGGAAATTACTGTCGTTGAGCAGGAGCGCTTCTTCATATGCCGTACCGACCGCGACATCCGGGAAACCCGTATTGCTTACCCGTACAATTCCGGCTGCACCAGCGTCCACAGTGGGCATGGCGGCCAGCAGCAGCGCCAGAATCAGGCCGATCCAAAATAATCTTTGCTTCAACTTCATATCTCGTGACCCTTAAACGGAGCCAAAGCTCCTGTAGTGTTTCTGTCAGGCTGATCCGTATCCGATCAGAATTTGAAGGAGTACGCCAAAAGCTTGCTCAGAGGGTAGCTGACATAGCTTCCGCCTGCCTTGGCGGCCAGAACCTCCATGTCCTCGGAGGCAAACTCACTGAGGACCTGCCGGCAGGCGCCGCAGGGCATGCAATAGTTTTTCCCCGGCCCGTAGACGGCAATACGCCGAAACCGGAGATGCCCCTCGCTCACGGCCTTTACCACGGCGGAGCGCTCGGCACAGATACATTCTCCGTAAGCGGCGTTTTCCACGTTGCCGCCGGTGAATACCGTTCCGTCCTCACACTCCAGGGCGGCGCCCACTGTGAAGCCGGAATAGGGGGCATAGGCGCGGGTAGAGGCGTCCTGTGCCAGCCTCAAAAGCTCACGATCGTTCATATTGTTCCTCCTTCTCCTTTTCTCTCTATGAATCAGGCTCTTATTCTTATTATTCTCTGAATGCGAAACGCGGCTGCGCGCAACCAGAGCGTTCTCTCAGGGCTGAAAACTGATGTTCCATTCTGTAAAGCGGTTGAACAGGTCATACTGGGTGGGGTGGATGCCGCTGACAGCGTCACGGTGGGTCAGAATCTCCCGCCGCTCAAAGCAGAGCGGCAGGATCAGCCCGCTGTCCACCACATACCGGGCTGCCTCCTGAAAGCGGTCATAACGCTCGGTTTCATCCGCGGCCAGGTAGTCGTTATACAACTCACCGTAGCGCAGATCGGTGGTGCGGGCATAGTTCAGGCCCCACAGCCCCTCCCGCTGGCTGGCGGCATTGGGTACCTCAAAGAGAGGACGCAGGTTCCAGTCCGGCCCCAGCCGCATTTCACCGTAGTAGAGGTCAAAGTCTCCGGAGGCCAGTGCGTAGATATACTCCTCCCAGCCCAGCTCATAGAGACTGGTGGTGATACCCAGGCTGTTCAGCTCCTCCGTGAGCCGACGGGCGGCCAGCACCTTGACGGCGGAGTCGGTGTTTACCACAAACTTCACCCGGAGCTCCACCACAATGCCCGTGACCAGAACCTCCAGCGCTCCGTCGTCGTCAAGATCCTCCACACCCCCCTCCTGAAACAGCCGCGCAGCCATTTCCGGGTCATAGCGCACGCTCTCGGCATAACCGGCGTCGTAGAGGGAGCTGCGGGGGTGGCAGGGCAGCACGGCAATGTCCGCGCTGCCGTGCATCAGATTTTTTACCAGATAGTCCCGGTCCAGCAGATAGGACACGGCACAGCGGGTCAGATAGGTCTGGAAATAGTTGCTTCGGGTATTGAAGCCGATATAGTGCAGGTTGGTGGTGTCGTAATAACGGGTTTCCTTGGCGCCGCCGTAGCCCAGGTTGTACATGCCTGCGGGGTCGTTGGTCACCAGATCCAGCCGCCCCTCCTCAAAGGCAGTAATCCGCTCTGTCGGGTCCATGTAGTCATGGAGATAGATGGTATCCAGCGGAAGCTCTGCGGCATGGCGGCCGTTTGGCACCCGTTCAAGCGCGGTGTGGTCCTCGTTCAGCCGGTAGGGTCCGGTGCCTGCGGGAAATTCCTCATTGAGCTCGCCATATTTGATAATGGGCACGTTCAGCGTGGCGGGAAGCTGGCTGTTGGGCCGGGAGGCGGAGATGGCAAAGGTGGACTCGTCCACAGCGCTGCACCCGTAGATACTGCGCAGACGGCTGGCATAATAGCTGCTCTGCTGGCACATGCGAATGGAGTAGGCCACGTCCTTTGCCGTCAGCGGTGTGCCGTCGGAAAAACAGATGGAGGTATCCACCGTAAAGACCCACCAGCTGAAATCATCCGTATGGTATTCCGTGATTACATCGGAGGAGAAGGTGAAATCCTCGTCCACCGTAAACACGCAGTCATAGATGAGGGAGAAAAACTGATAGTTGGTGGCGCTGGAAACGCGGATGGGATTCATACTGCCCTCAGGGTCATAGTTCAGCGTGAAGACGCTGTCCGCAGCCGGCGGCGCCGACAGCGTCTGGCCCCGTCCGTCCAGCTCCTGCCCGGAAAACTGTTCCTCCGGTACGCCGCCTCCGGGGTCCTGCCCGCCGGAGGCACGGGGACCGGCGCAGCCTGTCAGCAGACTGATTGTCAGCGCGACGGCCGGGAGTCTTCTCAGAAATGCGCTTCGTTTGTTCATGAGTATTCCTCTGTCAGAGCATGATAACAGCGCCCTGGACGCCGCGCTGGCCTCGGGTGTAGCGGTGGGACCAGTATTTATCATGGGAGCAGACGGTGCACTCGGTGCTGACGGCGATATTTTCCCGCCGCAGTCCGAGCTGGACCAGCCGCCGCGCGTTTGCCTCCCGCAGGTCCAGAAAATATTTGCCGCCGGATTGCGGGTTGGGGCGGCAGATGCCGTCCAGCGTTCCCACATAGGACTCCGCTGCCTCTATAACCTCGCTCCCCACTTCAAAGCAGCAATAGCCGATGGCGGGCCCGATGGCGGCGCAGAGCGCTTCCGCCTCTGCCCCAAGTGCAGTCATTGCGCTGACTGCCTGGCCCAGAATATCCGCCACGCTGCTGCGCCAGCCGCAGTGAATTGCGCCGGCGACGCCGTTTTTTGTGTCGCACAGCAGTACCGGCACACAGTCAGCGGAGAAGCAGATCAGCGCCAGCCCCGGGACGTCCGTCACAATGCCGTCGGCCTCATAGGGCACGGGGGTGCCAAAAATATGCGCATCCCGCTGTGTGACCGTGCGGACCGTGTTGCCGTGGACCTGATGGGTTAAGGCCATGTTCAGGTGGTCAAAGCCCAGGGCCTCCCCCAGACGGCGATAATTTTCCAGCAGGTTTTCCGGCTTGTCGCCTCGGTTGGAGCCCAGATTGAGACTCTCCAGCATTCCGGTGCTGACGCCCCCGAAGCGGGTGGAGAAGCCGTGGCGGAGTGAAATGACCGGCGCGCTCATCCAAACCACGCCGTTGGGGTGCTTGTGCTCTTGGAACTGCATAATACCTCCCGATTGCATCCTTTTTGATTATTTTTTACGGTACCCTGCCGGTATGTTCCGGAAGAAGCACCTGATTGTGGATTTGATGCTTTCTGCTGCCGGGGCGCCTGCGGAGCACATCTCCTGCAAATGCCCCAAAATAAATATATTGTAGCAAGGAGAGCGGGCAGTGTCAATCCGGCGCAGGAGAAACGTGCGCCGGGAGGTTACAGTTCAGACGCCACCGGCGTCTGAACTGTGACGCCGGGAGAGCCCATCTGCCGGCATAATGCCCTTGTAAACCCCGACAAAGTGTGATAAACTGTCCGGGATCCAGCAATAATCAAGGGAAATTTAGAGAAAGCAGGGGAGAATACCCATGACCTTTGAACGGATGCTCCGTTACTGCGTGCTCCTGGAGGCGAACAACGACAGAGCCTGGTTCCACGAAAACCACGGGTTTTATGAGGAGGCCAGGGAGGATTTTACCGACCTTGTGGACCAGCTGAAATACCGTGTGGCGGATCTGACCACGCCGGACCTGGCGGAGCGGCTGATCTATGTCCGGGCGAAGGAGCTGCTCTATCGCATCCCCCGGGATATGCGGGTGCACCGGAACCAGCCTCCCTACAATCCCACCTGGCGGGCCTATCTGGCCGGGGACCGTCACGCCCTGACCCCGGTAGGGTATTTTCTCAAAATCGCTCCGGGGGATGCCTCCCAGTTCGGAACCGGGGCATGGTGCCCGGATATGGGCTGGACCCGGTATTTCCGGGAATATATCTCCGACCATGCCGACGCCTTTGTGCAGGCGCTGGAGGCCGGCGGCCTGCCTCTGGAGGGGGAGCGGCTGAAACGCCTGCCCCGGGAATTCGACCCCGATGACCCGGCGGCGGAGTATGTAAAAAATAAAGAATGGCTGGTCTCGGTTCATTTCCGGGACGAGGAGCTGACGGACTTTGACAGCTTTGAGGCCGCTGTGGCGGAGGCTGTCACACGTATGGAGCCGCTGCGGTGCTTCTGGAATGAGGCCTATCTGCGCCGTCCGCGCCAGCCCTGGGAGACGGGGCGTCTATGAGGACGGAGATGGAGACGGAGGGCTATACCTATATGCTCCGCTGCGCAGACGGCAGCCTCTACACCGGCTGGACCACGGATTTGGAAAAACGTCTGGCTGCCCATCAATCCGGACGCGGCGCGAAATATACCCGGTCCCGGCGCCCGGTGGCCCTGGTCTGGTATGCCGCCTGTGCCTCCCGGCGGGAGGCAATGCGCCTGGAGTATGCCCTGAAACGCCTGCCCCGGGCAAAGAAGCTGGCGCTGGTGAAGGGAGAATACAGCCTATGAAAATCATTTTGGGTTATCTGTTCACCTTCGGGTGGGTTTTTTTGATGCTGGGAGGCACTCTGGGCCTCAAACGTGCCTGCGGTCTGTCGGATGAAGCCTCCCGAAAAATTGTACATGTCTCTGTGGCCTTCGCATGGATCCCCATGGTGCTGTGCTTTGGCACCTCGCTCCATGCTCTGGTACCGCCGCTGGCCTTTGTGGTACTGAACGCCGTGTCCTACCGCCGAAACCTCTTTTCGGCCATGGAGCGCTCCGACCCCGGCCGGCGCAGCCTGGGTACAGTGTACTATGCTGTAAGCATGGCGGTGATGGCCTTCTGGTCTCACCTGATCCCGGAGTGCCTGGGCTGCTACGGAGCGGGGCTGTTCTGTATGGCGCTCGGGGATGGACTGGCGCCTGTTTTCGGCTCCATCCGGCGCGGCAACATCCGCCTTTTCGGGGGACGCACCCTGTATGGGAGCCTCTGCGTATTTTTTGTCTGCTTTTTCGTGATTTCGGTGTTCTGCTGGCTCTTTGCCCTGCCTCTGGGGGTGGGACAGATGGCTCTGACAGCGCTGGCCGCGGTGCTGCTGGAGCTGGCAGGGGTGCGGGGCTTTGACAATCTGACCCTTCCCCTGGGCGTGTTTTTGCTGACCTTTGCCTTTGCGCTGCGGGGGGAGCTGTTATGATGCAGCTCTCCTCTCCACTGGCTGCGGCGCTCACAGCCCTGATTCCGCCGGCGCTTTTGGCTGCCCTGGCCTGGTGGAGAAAGGCGCTGACCCCTTCTGGATTAGCACTGGCCTGGGCCCTGGCGGTTGTGATCTGTCTCTGCGGCGGACTGGGCGCCTTTTGGGTGCTTGCGGCGGTATTTGTGTTTACCATTGCCGCGGGAAAGCTTTCAAAACGGATACGGGAGCCCATTGAGGCTCTGCTGCACGCCAAGGGAGGCAGACGGGACGCGGTCCAGATCTTTTGCAATGTGTTTACCGGGGCAGGGATGCTCTTGCTGCGGACCCTCACCGGCCGTGACGGCTTTCTCTGGGCCTACGGGGGAGCCATGGCCGCCTCCCTGGCCGACAGCATGGCCAGCGAGCTGGGGGTACTGTCCCGCCGCCCTCCCCGGGATATTCTGACGCTCCGCGTGGCGGAGAAGGGACTGAGCGGGGCGGTTTCCTGCCTGGGACTGGCCGCCTCGGCTTTGGGCGCGGCCATTGCAGCAGCCCTCTGCTTTGCCGCATGGGGCGGCGAACAGGGCGCGGGCCTGTTTTTCGCCGTGCTGTGCGCGGGGTTTCTGGCCGCGCTGGCGGACAGCGTTCTCGGCGCGGCCCTGCAGGCAAAATACCGCTGTCCCGTCTGCCGCCGCCTTACCGAGCGCAGGAACCACTGTGATGTGCAGGGGACGCTGGAACGGGGCCTGGCCCTGATAACCAACGACACGGTGAACCTCTGCAATAACCTCATTGGCGCCCTCTCAGCCGGGCTGTGGTGGAGCCTGACGCGCTGACGGCGGCGGAGAAATCCGGCCACGGCGCGAGGGAAATACGGCATCCGCCGCAGGCGCGGACTGCCGCGGAGACCATGTAATAATTTCACAGTTTTTTCCGTATGGCGCTTGATTTTTTGTACGTACAGGCGTATACTTGTGCCGTACAACAATATTATTCCCCGGGCATACCGGGTAAATTTGGAGGAATGCTGCCATGAAAGAAGTATTTCTGGTCAATTGCTGCCGTACAGCCGTCGGTTCCTTCGGCGGAAGCCTGAAGGATGTCCCTGCTGCGGATCTGGGCGCCGTTGTTGTCAAGGAGGCGCTGAACCGCGCCGGCGTCAAGCCGGAGCAGGTGGACGAGCTGATGTTCGGCTGCATTTTGACCGCCGCCCAGGGCCAGAACGTGGCCCGTCAGGTCGGTATCAAGGCTGGCCTGCCCTACTCCGTTCCCGCCTATACTGTGGGCATGGTCTGCGGCTCCGGCATGAAGAGCGTGATTGAAGCTGCCCGCGCCATCAAAGCAGAGGATGCCGAGATTGTGGTCTGCGGCGGCACCGAGAACATGTCCGCTGCTCCCTATGCCCTTCCCAACGAGCGCTGGGGCGCCCGCATGGGCGACAAGAAGGTCGTCGATACCATGATCAAGGACGGCCTGTGGGATGCTTATAACAACTATCATATGGGCACCACCGCTGAGAATATTAACGACGTGTGGGGCATCACCCGCGCCGAGCAGGACGAGTTTGCCGCCTGCTCTCAGCAGAAGACCGAGGCCGCCCAGGCCGCCGGCAAATTTGACGACGAGATCGTCCCCGTGATGATCAAGGTCAAGAAGCAGATGGTGGAATTCAAAAAGGACGAGTTCCCCCGCGCCGGCGTCACTGCAGAGGGTATCGGCAAGCTGAAGGGCGCGTTCCCCGTGGGTCCCGACGGCGTGGAGGACGAGATCGTCCACACCTTCGAGCCCTCTGTCGTACACGAGGCTGATGCGAAGAAGTATGAGCAGCGCGTCACCGCAGCCAACGCCTCCGGCATCAACGACGGCGCTGCCGCCATCGTGCTGGCCAGCGGCGAGGCAGTGGAGAAGTATGGTCTGAAGCCCATGGCCAAGCTTGTCAGCTGGGGCCACGGCGGCGTCGATCCCAAGATCATGGGCGTCGGTCCCGTGCCCGCCTCCCGTCAGGCCATGGCCAAGGCCGGACTGAAGATCGAGGACATCGACCTGGTGGAGGCCAACGAGGCCTTTGCCGCACAGTCCATCGCTGTGGGCCGCGAGCTGGGCTTTGACATGGCGAAGGTCAACGTCAACGGCGGCGCGATCTCCATCGGCCACCCGGTGGGAGCTTCCGGCGCCCGCATCATCGTCACCCTGATTCACGAGATGGCGAAGCGCGCGGACGCGAAGAAGGGCCTGGCCACGCTGTGCATCGGCGGCGGCATGGGTGTTGCCACCATCTGGGAAAAGTGCTGAGCGCCCCACGGAGCGGGATTTTCAATTCAGATAGTTTAATTCAGGGGGTCGGCTCCCGGCCCCCTGCCAATAAGGAGGACTGATTGACATGCCAAAGTTTGTATCTATCGAGGAAGCTGTAAAGCTGATCCCCGACGGTGCCACCGTGATGTTTGGCGGCTTCATGGGCTGCGGCAGCGCCCATAAGTTTATCGACGCCCTGAGTAAGAGCGGCGTCAAGGATCTGACCGTGATCTGCAACGACGGTTCCATGCCCCTGGTTCCCGGACAGCCTCTCTATGAGCTGCTGCACGAGGACTACTATGCTGTGGCGAAGCTGATTCACAATCATCAGGTCAAGCGCCTGATTGCCACGCACGTGGGTCTGAACAAGGAAGTTGCACAGCAGAGCATGAAGGACGATCCCCCCACGCTGAAGGTCGACCTGCTGCCCCAGGGCTCCATGGCCGAGATGATCCGCGCCGGCGGCGCCGGACTCGGCGGTGTTCTGACTCCCACCGGCGTCGGCACCGAGATCGAGGAGAGCCCCTTCTGCCTGGGTAAGCAGACCGTCAATGGCAAGGATTATCTGTTGATGGCCCCCCTCCACGCCGACTTCGCCGTCATTGCGGGCGCGAAGATTGATAAGGCGGGCAACGTCTGGTACAAGGGCACTACCAGCAACTTTAACATCGTCATGGCTACCGCCGCCGACACGGTTATTGCCGAGGCGGAGGAGATCGTGGATGCGATCACGCCCGAGGATGTGCGCACCTTCGGTATGCTGGTTGATTATGTTGTCGAGGGAGGAAAATACTAATGGAAAAGTCTGAGATCAAAGGCTTTATCGCCAAGCGTGTTGCCAAGGAACTGAAGGATGGCGACGTGGTCAATCTGGGTATCGGCCTGCCGACCCTGGTTCCCAACTATCTGCCCGAGGGCATCCATGTTACGCTGCAGGCTGAGAACGGCACTGTGGGCTCCGCTGCTGCCAGCAAGACCAACCCCGATCCCATTCACGATGTGGATGCCGGCGGCAGCCCCTCCGGTATCATTCCCGGCGGCGCTTTCATCGACTCCGCTACCTCCTTCGGCCTGATCCGCGGCGGTCATGTGGATGCCACCATCCTGGGCGGCCTTGAGGTAGATGAGGAAGGTTCTCTCTCCAACTGGAAGATCCCCGGCAAGATGCTGCCCGGCATGGGCGGCGCCATGGACCTGCTGGTCGGCGCCAAGAACGTCATCGTTGCCATGGAGCA
>CAJOPB010000242.1 GCA_905236305.1 uncultured Oscillospiraceae bacterium
CAAGACCTTCACCAGCATCGTGGTCCCCATGGTCAAGCCCGGCATCGGCGCGCTGGCCATCTTCACCTTTATCAACTCCTGGAACGACTACTTCCTCCAGCTCATCATGCTCAGCGAGAACGTCAACTACACCATCTCCCTTGGTATCGCCACCATGCAGGCGGAGAACACCACGGACTTCGGCCTCATCATGGCCGGCGCCGCGCTGGGCTCCATCCCCATCATCGTCGTATTCCTGATCTTCCAGAAATACTTCACCAAGGGGATCACGATGGGCGCGGTCAAGGGGTAAGGCGTATGATCCTTGCCAAAAACCGGGAGGCCGCCGATTACCGCGGCCTCCATCCCCGGCTGGACCGGGCGCTGGGGATGTTAAGCGACGATTATCTGGTCTCCGTCGGCACGGAAACGCGCTATCTCGACGGCGACAGTCTCTATGTCACGCGCTTTGACTAGGAGACGCTTCCGGCGGAGGAAACCTTCTTTGAGGCGCACCGGCGGTATCTGGACATCCATGTGATGCTTCGGGGCTGCGAGGGCGTGGAGATTGCTCACCCGGAGACGCTGGAGCAGTTTGATGAGAAGGGTGACTTCTACGCCTACCGCGGCGCGGCGGAGCAGCGGCTGGTGTTGCGGCCCGGGGACTTCCTCGTGGTGTTTCCCGGCGACGCCCACCGCATCAAGATGATGACCGGGGACCGGCCGGAGTCGGTGTCCAAGGACGTATTCAAGATTCTTTTCAAGGAATAGAGGTTAAAACAGAAAAGTGAAAGACTTGACAAAATATCAGGGCATTTTTCCCGCGTTCTACGCCTGCTATGACGACGCGGGGGCCATCTCGCCGGAGCGCGTGCGGGCGTTGGCGGAGTATCTGATCGGAAAGGGCGTCAAGGGCATGTATGTCGGCGGGTCCTCGGGGGAGTGCATCTACCACTCCGTCGCGGAGCGCAAGACCGTGCTGGAGAATGTGATGGCCGTGGCGAAGGGGCGGGCCACCATCATCGCCCACGTGGCCTGCAACAACACCGCCGACAGTGCGCTTCTGGCCGCCCACGCCGAAAGCCTGGGCGTGGACGCCATCGCCGCCATCCCGCCGATCTATTTCCACCTGCCGGACCGGGCCGTGGCGAAATACTGGAACGACACCTCCGCCGCCGCCCCCAACACGGACTTCGTGATCTACAACATCCCTCAGTTGGCAGGCGTCGCCCTCAACGGTGGCCTGCTGCGGAAGATGCTGGAGAACCCGCGGGTCATCGGCGTCAAGAACTCCTCCATGCCCGTACAGGATATCGAGATGTGGCGGGACGAGGGCGCCGTGGTGTTCAATGGCCCGGATGAGCAGCTTCTCTCCGGTCTGGCTGCCGGGGCCATCGGCGGCATCGGCGGGACCTACGGCGCAATGCCGGAGCTGTTCCTCGCCATCTACCGGCTGTTCGGCGAGGGGAAGATCGCAGAGGCGCGAGAGAACCAGGACGCGTGCTGCCACGTGATCTACCGGATGTGCGCCGGGCAGGGCAATATGTACGCGGTCATCAAGGGGGTCCTGCGGGAGAACGGCGGGCCGGACTGCGGCGGCGTCCGCGCTCCGCTCTACGAGCTCCAGCCGGATGACGCGCCCCTCGTCAGGGAGTGCACCGGGACCATCCGGGAGCTGATTGAGAAATATCGGTGACGCGAAATAATGAGCGCTGGGCAGGTAATCCTGGCCGGCACTTTTTGCCCGGTCAAGGAAAATAATACTTTTCAAGCTTTCCCAAACTTAGTAAAATAACTGCGTATGCGGCCCACGAGGAAAGACCTGCTGGGACCAACGGAATTTGATCTGCGGATACAAGCTCTACAGCAAGGAAACTAACAAGCAGGTAGTATATCTGATTTGCTCCGTCATTCGTCTATATATTATAGTAATAGAGAAGCCAGACAGCACGCCCTGTCTGGCTTCTACTATGTATATGGAGGGATCAATGTCATTAAGATAAGGAATCGTTCCGCGAACAGCTTATTGTTGGCGGAACGATTTTCAACTTTCGGGAAGGGGGACAGTGAAAAAAGTCAAAAAAGGCTTGACAAACCCGCATTTTGTGCGGGTGCCTTCGGAAGCCACCTTGATGAAGGTGTTCCGACACTACATCAAAAAAGGAGACCGGGCATTATGATTCAGGTCACGCCGAAAACGATACGAAGAAATTTCAATATTGCTATTAAGGCAATTTCCCAATCATCTGAGCAGTATTTACGGCATCCAGACCGCGATTTCACGCGGAAAAGAAAGCTGCCTTTTGAATCAGTACTGAAGCTTTTAGTCAGCATGGGAGGCAATACGCTATGCAAGGAACTGCATGCACGAATGCATTTTGATGGAGAACGCATTCGGCGATCTTTCCACCATTAAGCTCTATAAGAGTCAGGCTGTGGCGGACGCCGGGGCACAAGCGGTAGCGCAG
>CAJOPB010000243.1 GCA_905236305.1 uncultured Oscillospiraceae bacterium
CACAAAGCCCGCCTCCCTCCTCCGCCTTGCCCAGAACGATTTATCCTGCGCCATAATTGCTCACTTTATTTATTGACAGTTCCTTACCACACATCCGTGCCCTTTTTCTCCGGAATGACCAGGCGCAGTGCCTCTATGGCCACCTCCATCATGCTGTCGTCCGGCTCCCGGGTGGTCAGATGCTGAATCTGTTTGCCGGGCCAGGCGGCTGCCCGTGCGAGCCACAGCTCGTCGTGACGGCCTACCCAGCGGTTGAGCTCATAGGTAAAGGAGACAATAAAGGGCAGGATGATAAGCTTACCCAGCACCCGCACCAGATACTGTGGCAGTCCTGTCAGCTCTGTATAGCCGGGGATCAGGGTCAGAATCCAGGTCATCAGGGCCACCGCCAAAATGGAGATGAGCATGGTGACCACCAAAAAGCTGGTACCGCAGCGGGGGTGAAAGCGGCTTTGCGCCCGCACGTTTTCCACCGTCAGCTCCAGACCCTTTTCGTAGCAAAAGATGGTCTTATGCTCCGCGCCGTGGTAGGAAAACAGCCGTTTGATGTCATCCAGCCGGGTAACCAGCCAGAGATAGACCAGAAAGATGTCAATACGGATGACACCCTCCAGCAGGCAGCTCAGCACCAGATGCTCCTGGCGGAAGCTGCGGGGAAGCAGCTGAAACAACAGTGCAGGCAGCAGCACAAACAGCCCGATGGCCAGGGCTGCCCCAACCACAGTGGCAAAGCCCAGCACTGCCTTCTGTGCGCGTTCGCTGCCCAGCTTCTTTTCCAGCCAGAGATCAAATTTTGTAGGCTGCTCCTGCTGATCCTCGGGCAGCTGCTCCGCAGAATAGGTGATTGCCCGCATTCCGTTGACGAGAGAGTCGATAAACATGGGCACGCCCCGCAGAAAAGGGACCCCAAGGATCGGATTTTTCTCCCGGGAAAGCTTCAGGTCCTCCACCTTGTCCTTCAGGCTTCCGTCTGCCAGCCGGCAAACGATGGACTGCTTTTCCGGCCCGCGCATCAGGATTCCCTCAATCAGCGCCTGGCCGCCGATGCTGGTCTTGAAGCCGCATGACACCGGTTCATTACTTTTTTGTATGCGCATTCTCCTTTTTGCCCTCCGTATACTGCTTTTGCGGCAGACGCACCGTGACCAGCACGCCGCCCTCCGGAGCGTTTTCGATCTCCAGCGCACCGCCGTGGCGCACGACAATCTCCTCGCACACCGCAAGCCCAATGCCGCTTCCGCGCTCCTTGCTGGAGCCCTTGTAAAACCGCTCCTTCACATGGGGAAGCTCCTCCTCCGGGATACCGGGGCCGTGGTCCCTGACCCGCAGCACCACAAAGCGGTCCTCCGCGGTGACGGAGATCTCAATGGTCTCGCCGTCCTTGCCGTATTTTGCCGCGTTGTCCAGAACATTCAGCAGCACCTGCTTCAGACGTTCCGGATCTCCCTCAAGGGTGGGAATACTCTCCTCATCGCAGTCGTAGTGGAGCTGAATGCCCTCCTGCTCCATCAGACTGCGATAGGTAAACATGGCGTCCTCCACCTCGCTGGGCAGGTCAACGGTCTCCAGATTCAGATTAAAGCGGCCGTCCTGGATGCGGGTGAAATCCAAAAGCTCCGCAACCATTTTGGTCAGGCGGCCGGATTCCTTCTCAATGATCGAAATGCCGCGCCGCGAATCCCCCTGAATGGCCTCGTCAAAGGACAGGGCCTCCGCCCAGCCGGTGATGGCCGTGAGGGGGGTGCGCAGCTCATGAGAGACGGAGGAGATAAACTCTGACTGCACGGCCCTGTCCCGGGCGATCTCATCGTCCAGCGTGTTGAGACTGTCGGTCAGGTCTCCCAGCTCGTCGTCCCAGGTCTTCTCTGTCTTGACGCCGAAATTGCGTTCTGTCATACGCAGGGCCTGTCCCTGCAGCAGGCGGAGCTGCTGCGCAATGCTGTTGATAAACTGACCGCAGACCAGCCAGAGTGCCAGCAGCACCGCAATCCCGGCCGCCCAGGCAAACAGGATGGTCCGGGCCGCCTGTTCATTGAGCCTCAGGGCGGCATAAACGGATATGACGGTGGCGGCGACGGACACGACACCCGCCGCTGGAAGCATACAGCAAAGCAGCCAGCGGGAACGGATGCTCCGCCTGCCCTCCTCCGCCGGGACCAGCCGCTCCACAAGGTCCTTTTCCTGAGGCGGTTCCTGCTCTGTCATGCGTTCCATTGATATCCAAAGCCCCAAACCGTGGAGATATAGACAGGCATTGTGGGATCCTCCTCAATCTTGATACGCAGGCGACGGATGTTGACATCCACAACCTTTTCCTCCGCGTCATACTCCCTGCCCCACACCTGGGTCAATATTTCCTCCCGGCTCAGAGCTCTGCCGGGATTTGTCATAAACAGGTGCATGAGGGAATATTCGATCTGGGTCAGCTTAACACGTTCCTCATTCTTTTTCAGCATCCGGTTGCGTGTATTCAGAATAAAGGGGCCCTGACGCAGCTCGTCCTCGTCCTGCTCGTCGGCATCCGCACCAAGCCGGCGATAGAGCGCGTCAATGCGCGCAGTGAGCTCCGCAGTGGAGAAGGGCTTGGTCACATAGTCATCCGCGCCGCTGCTGAGGCCGGTAATCTTATCCATCTCCTGACTTTTTGCGGAGAGCATAATAATACCGATTTTACTGTTCATAGACCGGATCCGCCGGCAGACCTCAAAGCCGTCAATATCAGGCAGCATCACATCCAAAAGTGCAACCCGGATGTCGGGATATTCTTTTATGCGCTCCAGGGCCTCCGCTCCCGTTGCGGCCTCCACCGGTTCAAATCCGGCACGCCGCAGGTTGATCACGACAAAACTGCGTATACTGTTTTCGTCCTCCAAAACCAGAAGTCGTTTCATTATTATCCCACTTTCCGCCCAGATCATCTCCTGCCGGGCTTCTGTTCTAAAAGCCTGCCGCCGGTATTCCGGTCCGGAAGGCACGCTGAAAAATGCAATTATATTTATTGTAACACACTCCATCGGAAAATGGTAGTCAAAAGTTTATGAAAAATGACAAAAGTGTTTGTGCTTTTCGTTCAGCCGCTCCTGGCCGGAGCGGGAGCAGAAAAATCCAGGGGGACGGCAATTTTGTTCTTGAAAAAAAGAAGGAAGTATAGTATACTTCCTTCCAGGGAGTTTCCGCAATGGCCGACGCGGAAACGCCGCAATATGCCGGTGTGATGGAATTGGTAGACGTAGCGGACTCAAAATCCGCCGATGGCGACATCGTAAGGGTTCGAGTCCCTTCACCGGCACCA
>CAJOPB010000244.1 GCA_905236305.1 uncultured Oscillospiraceae bacterium
CAAGGGCCTGATGCCCTCTCCCAAGGCCGGCACCGTCACCCCCAACCTGGTGGGCGCCGTGCAGGAGGCCAAGGCCGGTAAGATCGAATACCGTCTGGACAAGACCAACATCATCCACTGCCCCATCGGCAAGGTCAGCTTTGGCGCGGACAAGCTCTATGAGAACTACTCCGCCCTGGTTGCCGCCGTCATCAAGGCAAAGCCCGCCGCGGCCAAGGGCCAGTATATCCGGTCCTGCGTCACCGCATCCACCATGGGCCCCGGCGTGAAGATCAACGCCAACAAGCAGATTTGAGTCAAGCTCTCCCCCTTCCCCCCGGGGGAGGGGGAAAATGGAAGAACGCGGACCTTCCCCTGAAACAGGGAACTGTCGGCAATAAAGTGAGCAATTATGGCGCAGGACAAATCGTTCCGGGCAAGGCGGAGGAGCGAGGCGGGCTTTGTGCCCGGCGTCCGGACGCCGGAATGCTCAGGTTATTTGCCGACAGCTCCAAAGGGGTCCGCGCTCTTTTGCGTTTCAAAATAGAAGGGGCGACAAAGATATGAAGCTGTTTGGGAACAGCCGCAAGGGCGGCGCACACGCAAGAAACGCCGCGAGAGTGTCGGAGGAGCAGGAGATCCGCGTGACAGAGGTGCGCTCCGACGACGCGCAGGCGGATGCCGCTGCAGGCCAGGAGGAGGTCGCCTCCCCTGCCGCCGCGGCCCCTGAAAAACCGAAAAAGTCCGCCCGCCGCGGCCTGCTGATCGCGGGCGCGGTGGTGTTGGTGCTTCTGGCCGCCGCCGGCATCCATTTTATGGTGTCCGGGCACTTCTTCTGGGAGGACCCGCTGGACCCCATCCGGGGTACCGAAGGGCCCAGCCCCACGCCGGGGCAGGCGCTCCGTCCCGCGCAGACCGACGCACAGGGAGAGATCATCCCGACAGAGGCCCCTGTGGACGGAGAGGACCCCTTCCCGGATGACGAGGAGGACCCGGATGCGCTGCATATCTCCGCCGACTCCCCCCGGAAGGAGGGCGTGTTCACCTTCCTCCTGGCGGGCATAGATCAGGCCAGCAGCAGCACCGATACCATCATGGTGGTCTCCTTCGACACGAAAAATCACAAAATCTCCGCCACCAGCATCCCCCGGGATACGCTGATCAACATCAGCTGGGCCACCACGCCCAAAAAGATCAACGCGGTGCTGCCCGGATACAACAACTCCGGCAAGGACGGCGTGGCTGGCCTGTGCGACCACATCAAGAACATTCTGGGCTTTGAGGTGGACTATTATGTGATGGTCTCCCTGGAGGCGGTGGAGCACGCGGTGGACGCCGTGGGCGGCGTGGAATTTGACGTGCCCTTTGACATGAAATACAGCGCGCCGGATCAGGACCTGTATATCGACATCAAGAAGGGCCCCCAGACCCTGGACGGCAAAAACGCGCTGCATCTTTGCCGCTACCGCGCCACCTACGCCGGCGGCGATCTGGACCGCATCAACATGCAGCATGACTTTCTGATGGCCATGGCAACGCAGGTCATCAAAAAGCTCAACGTCACCAATGTCCATTCCCTGGTGGACGTGCTGGTGCAGGACGTGGACACGGACCTGACCGCGGGAAACCTGGCCTGGCTGGGGCGGCAGTTCCTCTCCTGCAAGGCGGAGGACATCGTTTTCCAGACCGCGCCCAACTACCCCTCCGGCGTCAATGACGTCAGCTATGTGGGGCTGCTGGTGGACGACTGGCTGAAAATGGTCAACGACAGCATCAACCCCTATGAGGACGCGGTCACCACCTCCAATGTCAACATTCTGACCTTTAATTACGGGGGCTCCGGTCTCGGCTCCACCACAGGCAACATCGCGGGAGGCTACGGCTCCTTCTACTGCATCACCTGCACCGTCAAAAACGGCGGCAGGGCGATCTACCACTCCCCCGGCGCCCATATCGCCTTCCCCGACCCGACCCAGGCGCCCTCCTCCGGCGGCACGTCCGGCGGTGAAAGCGGCGGCGCTGCCGCCAGCGACGCCGAGATTCTTCCGGCAGCGGCCCCCGCCGGCTGAAACAGTTACAGTTCAGACGCCGGGGGCGTCTGAACTGTAACCTGAACCAGGGTTTCCATGTTCTGGCGCTTGCATATGGTGGAATACCGTGGTAATATTGTAAGAGCCTGTTTCATATCTCAGCGTGTGCGGATTTTCGAG